>DATBHS010000152.1:0-10730 GCA_036557345.1 Bryobacteraceae bacterium | reverse complement strand
ACACTTCGCCTGTCGACTGCGGCGCGCCTCGGCTTGTAGCCGCAGGCTCCCGGTTGTGCGTCTTGAGCCATTGCGGCAGGGTTTTCAGCCACAGCGCGGCCGACTGCTGGCGCTTGCCGGCATGCGAAAGAATCAGCGCTTGGCCAGCTCGGCGTCACCCAAGCCAGGCCTCGCGGAAACGGCCGCGGCCACGATCGCGTTCCCCATCGCGTCGTCGCTCGCCGGGAAGAACTGCCGCAGAGTCTCGCGCGCTTGTGAAAAATCGGCCGGCGGCGGCGGCAAGCTCGGCGCGTACACGCTCGCCCCTACGATCGTCACGTTAGCCACAGCCGCTGGCTCTGGCTCTGGCTCTGGCTCTGGCGGTCTCGACATGTCGCGATCCTGTCGAGACACTGTCGAGACGAACGCTAGGTGGGCGCGCACAAGAGCCTTTTTCGTTGCCTCGTCGGCATGTTGAGACCAGTCATGTACGATCAGTCGATGGATCGGATCGATATCCAACCATCGAGACTCGACCAAGACCTGAATTAAGGCGCCGCGTTCCCCAGTCCATTCCACCCAGTCTTCGATTTCTTCATCGCTGTATTTGCCGATATTGCCGCGCGGGGTGAAGCGTCCACAGAAGTGCCAGATGGCTTCGAGCGAACCGAGCGCTAGTACCTTGCTTCCCAGAAGACGTTTCAACCGATAAAACTTCGGATGATCGGGTACTGCTCGTAATGCCATAAACTATTCCGGGTTGAGGATTTTATAATCTTTGGTGACAACGCCCTGCTCCGCGTGGCCGCGGACGTGTTGCGGAATCCAGAATTGACCCTCCAGTTTGCCGAATAACTTCCCCGTACCGAACGCCTCGCCATACCGGGCAAAATGGCCCCGGCAAAGATGCAGGGCGCGGACCGCGTCAGTATCGGGCGAGGACTTTGGGCAAGCGTGGGGAGCGGAACGGGATGGATCGATGACTAAAACATGGTGTTCGAAAACGGGTTGATTATGGCGTTCCGCAAAGCGGCGCATTTGGCGCGAGACCGGAACAGGCTGCAAGGTCACATTCTTGCAATTCGCAAAACAGCAGGCCGCGAGACAATAGAAGCCCTCCTCTGTAAGAAGCTGGCGGTTGATTTTTTCAAAGAGTTCTTCAGAGTCTTTTTGCTCTGACGGCAGCGGGAGATGAAGCGACTGACTCGGGTAATAAGCAATGCATTCTGCCCCGGCGAGCGCGATGGCGAGATAACCCACATTCATCGGATTGCTCGTTGTATGAGGCTGTACAAAGAGGTCGGCAATCAGGAAGGAATCTGCTTCCGGCAAATCAGTATTGACTTGGGCTATTTGCGCAGTATCGAGGTCAGCCATTTGCGTCTGTGGCACATGGCTGCACAGACAGCAGACCTGATACAGAAGCTCACGCTGGTGAAAAGCAATAAAAAGTGTCCACGGCGGCCGACAACCCGGGAATTTTTCAGCGAGACTTTTGATCCGTCCCCAGTCTCGACTTGTAAGAGTGGACTACATTGGAAATCTCAATACAGGGTGCATTCCCGTACAATGGCACGACTTCGTCAAAATACTCACGGCGTTCCGGCAAGCATTTGAAATCTCCCTTTCTTGTCTTTTCAACTAGTGTCATGGCGGAGATTATAGTGCCTTGATCATCAGCGATTTCCCGGGTACCGTGGCATATACCGCTACCTCAAAGTCCTTCACGCCTTCCTCCGGAACTCCTTTGCCTTCGGGCAATTCGCAAAGTGGTTCACCGCATCCGCCGTATACGGCGCGATCTTGCCGTTGGCATGCTCGATGAAGTAGAGGGTGACACCGCAGGCCCGGCACGGCCGGACCTCTTTCGCAGCGCGGTTTAGCAGATTGCAAGTCCGTTCCGCGAGTTCGGCCAGAGCCACTCGGTAGCGGGCAGCATCGCCCGGCGAATCATGCGGCGGATGGTTCTCACGGACCGTGGCATCCACAAGCGCGTTGCCTGTACTCGCCAAGTCGGGAGTCATCGGCCCTCCGCTTTGCTTCGTTGTTCGTAGTGCCAATGAATAATGTGACCGATGAATTCAGTTGTCCTGTGCTTTTCGACCCAGAACTGTAGCATCAGATTGAAACAGCCGGTAGACTTCGCGACCGGAGGGTCGCAAATCTCCATCATGGTCCCGTCGTAGCGGAAACCATCGTGCCAGGCGAGTATGTCTTTCTCATCGAGCGACAGTTCGTTATCGTTGATCCACACACGAGCGCGATCGATGCGAATGTTTTCGATGCGAACGCATGGCGCGCGGAATAGTAAACGTGCACCGGGTTGACGTAATCCGGTGTAGAGATGCAAAGTATCGCCCGGCTTGTCGGGACAGCGGCGGCAGGCGCGAATGGTGTGACACTTCGAGCCATCCTCGATCATGGGAACAAAGCGTTTTTGAAAGTTGTAGAGGCCCATCTCATCGCGCCTCCGCTCTGGCGTAGGCATAAACGAGTTGTTCCGCAATGTGCATCGCAGATTCCTTGTCTAATTCGACAGCTTGGGGAGGATCCAGTCCGGCCACATAAACTGTCCAGGATCCACCGACGCGTAGAATGCCGGCGAGATATAGGCCCTCTGCGTTGTGCAACGTGAACATGCCGGAATAGATATTGCTCTCTTTCCAGCAGTGATCAGCGTCGATTGGCATTATCGTCCCTCCGCTTTCGCCAGCGCCTCTCTGGCTTTGCGGTTCGCGTGGCGCAGAGCAACTTCCGCGCCAGTTCCTACCTTCGCGAACGATAATTCTTCGGTGGTAATCGCTTCAACGAAACGCAGCGCCTCGTACAGTTCCGGCGCCGCCGCGATCAGGCGTGCGTTCGCGTCATCTTGCTCATCCGAAGCAATGCCCGATTCCGGTGCCACGATAAACCAGAATTCTGTCTCACCAATCAGGCAGCCGCTATCGGTATCAGCAACGACGGCCCACGGACCCGGCGTGAAGGTCGCTTCGTGCTTTTGCACAGTCTCGCTCAACTTGTTAAGACGCATCGGACCTCTTTCTCCCGCTTCGCGCGCCAGCTATCGGCCCAATCGACGACCAGCTTGATCAGGCATTTCCGGCTGCAGGCATGCTTTTCGCCCAGCCGCTGCGAGTCGGTTTCACTGGGCTCGACCAGCACGCAGGGCGACGAGACGCCGAAGTGCAGCGCGTACCAGTCTTCGGCCGGTCCTTCGTGCGCGACGCCGCAGACGTCACAACGGAGCAGTTTGGTTTGCATGATTTACTTGATTTCCCTCCGCGCTCTTGTCAACCAGCCAATGAGCCAGCCGTAAATGAAACCCAGAATCACGCCGGCACTAAAGATTCCCCAGGGATCCTTCATGCTGCCCGCTCCTTGCGCGCCTTGCGTTGCGCCTGGCGCTCGGCCCGGATCTTCTCGGCCGCCCGCTGCGCCGCGTGCAAATACAGCCCGTCGTAGCTCACGCGAAAGGCCTCTCGCGCGCCGGCGCGCCGGATCTCCAGATAGCGATCGTGGAGCGTTAGGACCAGGGGCTTGGATTGGATGAGGACAGAGGTTTTGCGGGTGAGGGATGAGTCGGAGCGGAGCGTGGTCATCGTGCCCTTCTCATCCTCATTGGACCTCGCCAGAATCTCGCCAGAATCTCGCCGAGATCGCGAATTTATGAGCTTTTCGAGCTCTGCACTCAATACGTGGCTTGAGGGTCTAACCGCTTGGTTTTGCGTGGATTTAGCTAGCGCGCCCGGAGAGGCTCGAACTCCCGACCTAATGATTCGAAGTCATTCGCTCTATCCAGCTGAGCTACGGGCGCGTTTTTTCATTATACGGACGCATGCGGGTGCGAAAATTAAAGCGTTCATTCCGATTTCGCATCGAACCGATGCAAGGACGTCTGATTAGCAAGCAAATGAGCAGCGGCAACGTGGAAACAGAGGTTAAGATACGGCTCGCTGACCCGGACGAGCTTCGGGAACGCTTAGGGCAGCACGGCTTCACGCAACGGGCTGCGCGCCAGTTCGAGTCCAATTCCCTGTACGACACGCCGCAGCATGAGCTTCGACGGAACGGTGCGCTCCTACGACTCAGGCAATTCGGCGAGCGGTCGGTGATCACCTGGAAGGGCCGTGGCGAAGCAAGACCGTTCAAAACACGTCCCGAACTCGAGACCGGGGTGGACTCTCTCGATACCGCTCGGCAGATCTTGGAGCGTCTCGGTTATGTCCGAACGTTTCGATACGAGAAATTCCGAACCGAGTATGTAGAGGCCGGCAATCCGGAAGGTGGCGTTCTCACGTTCGACGAGACGCCAATCGGGACTTTCCTCGAACTAGAGGGTTCAGGCGAGTGGATTGATCGGAAGGCTAGCCAGCTTGGGTTTTCAAAGGAGGATTACATTCTTTCAAGCTACGGCACGCTGTACCTGGAGGAGTGCAAACGACGCGGAGTGGAACCGGCCGACATGGTGTTCGCATCTCACTCTCAGTGATGTACATCGTTAGTACTATCTCGGCGATCTACGGGCCTTTTTTAAAATGATTGAAATGGCAGAAATACTGAGCGCCGACGCGGCGGCTGTGGATCGCGCGACAGCCGATCTCGGGCGCGTACGAGAAGAAATCGGCAAGGTGATTGTGGGCCAAGCCGATGTGATAGACGGCGTTCTGATCTGCCTGATTGCAGGCGGGCACGTGCTGCTCGAGGGCGTGCCGGGCCTCGGGAAGACAACTCTTCTGCGCACTTTGTCCCGCGTTTTGAACCTTCGGTATTCACGGATTCAATTCACTCCCGATCTCATGCCGGGCGATATTGTCGGGAGTATGGTCATGGAAGGGGACGAGTTCGGGCATAAGAGCCTCCGCTTTCAGCCCGGCCCTGTTTTCGCGAATCTGGTTCTCGCCGACGAGATCAATCGGGCGACGCCGAAAACGCAATCCGCTCTGCTCGAAGCGATGCAGGAGCATACGGTAACGAGCGGGACAAATACCTACTCGCTCGAGCCGCCGTTTCTGGTGATGGCCACCCAGAACCCGATCGAAATGGAAGGGACGTACCCATTGCCGGAGGCTCAGCTTGATCGCTTTTTGATGAAGATTCTGGTGACATATCCGTCGCGCGAGGACTTGAACCGGATTGTGGAACTCACCACGAAACAGAACGAGGGAGAGCTCCGACAAGTCATGGACCGCGAGCAGATTGCGAAGCTGAAAGGGCTTTGCCGGCAGGTGATCGTCGCGCCGCATGTCCAGCATTACGCCATTGAACTCGTGATGGCCACGCAGCCGGGCACTTCGGATGCGGCAGAAATCACGAACCGGTATATTCGCTACGGCAGTTCTCCGCGGGGCGCGCAGGGCCTGATAGAGTGCGGCCGCGTCCTGGCCTTGATGCGCGGGCGGCTCCACCTCAGCATTGAAGACGTGACCGCTGTTGCGCCCGCCGTGCTTCGCCACCGAATCATCTTGAACTTCGATGCGCACGCGGACGGTGAAAGCACCGAGACCATCCTCAAAAAGATTTTGAACGGCCTCGACTCGCACGAATAGCCGTTGGAGCAGTGATGCTTGAGCCGCTTGTCGATCGCCACTTTCTCGAAAAACTGGAGCGGCTGACCCTGCACTGGCAGAAGTCGTTCGACGGACTGGTGGGGGGGCACAACATCTCACGTTTCCCAGGTCCGGGCCAGGAGTTTCTGGAACACCGCAGTTTTCATCAGGGCGACGATCTGCGAGCCGTGAACTGGCGCGCCTACCTGCGTTTCGAGAAGCTGTTCCTGAAAATTTTCCAGGTGGAGCCCCGCGTGCCGGTCAGATTGTTGCTCGACACGAGCGCCTCCATGGCGGCTGGGAGCAATCCAGGGAATGCGAGCAAATTCGATTTCGCACGTAGGCTCGCTGCGGCGCTTGTTTACGTCGGGCTGGTACGGCTGGACAGCATCCTGTTGCAGCCGTTCTCGCGCCGCCTCATAGACCCGTTTTTGGCAAGCGGCGGACGGCATCGCTTTCAGCCGGCGGAGAATTTTCTTCGCAGCCTGAAAGCCGAAGGACGGACGAACTATTTCGACGTGGCCCGCGATTATCTGACCACATACCTGCAGCGAGGGCTGACGATCATTATTTCGGATTTTCTGGACGATGCCGATTGTCTGCGCCCTCTTCAGTACATTGCCGATTTCGGCCACGAGCTCATGTTGATCCAACTGTGGGGACCAGAAGATCGCGAGCCCACCGGCAAGGGCGAACTTGAATTAGTCGATGCCGAATCGGGCGCGCACGCCAAGATTTTCCTAGACGACCGTGCACGGATGGAATATACACAGGCTTTCGATGCACATGCCAACGAGTTGAAGCGGCTGGCCATGCGTAATGGCGGCCGCTACGCCGGGCTGTCGACGCGTAGCCCGATTGAGGAGATCGTTTTCGGACCGCTTTTCGCTCTCTCACGGATTCATTGACAAGTTGCGATGTTCTTTCTGAATCTCACAGCCGGCGAGTTCTTCGTTTTGCTGGGAACGCTGGCCGGCCTCATCACCGCGCTGTATCTGCTGGACCGGATGAAGCGGAGAAAGATTGTCTCTACTTTACGGTTCTGGATGCCGGCGCTCACCGCCGATGAACAGCAGAGCCGCAGGAGAATGCGTGAGCCATGGTCGTTTGTTTTGCAGCTTCTCAGCTTATTGGTCTTGCTGCTGGCGATTGCCCAGTTGCAGTGGGGCACTCGCCAGCGGCGCGGCCACGATTCTGTGCTCTTGTTAGACACCTCGGCCTGGACGGCGGAAAAAGAGGGGCAGGGGACGCTCCTCGATCGGGAGAAGGGCATCGCACGCCAGTATCTTGCGGGACTAGGCACGACGGATCGGCTGATGATCGTACGAGCGGATACTCTGGCCACCCCGGTTGTGGGCTTCAGCAGCGATCGCGCGCGGCTCGAACGGGCGGTGAATGAATCCCTTTCAAGCTTTTCGGCCCTTAATCTCGAACAAGCGCTCACGTTCGCCTCTCATGCCCGGGCGGCGTCGGGTGGGTCAGGAGAGATCGTATACATTGGCCCGGGCCTTGCCCGGGAAGCTCCGAAGGCCGACAAAGGCCTTACGAATCTGCGTGTCGTTCGTGTCGATGCGAACCGGAGGAATTGCGGTATCCGGCGCATTGGCGTCAAGCCCAGAGAGGATCAGAGCGGGTGGTGGGATGCGGCGGTCACATTGCGGAATTACGGTTCGGATGCTACACGGATACGCTTGCACACACAGTTTGCGGGAACCGATTTCGCGCCCCGAGCGGTCGATTTGCCAGCCAATCAGGAAAGAACCGTTGAATATACATTTGAAACGGATACGGCCGGTGTTCTGGCGGTTGAAATAGAGCCCCACGACGAACTCCCGCGAGACGATCGCGCCCAAGTCTGGCTGCCCAGAAATCGCGCGCTGAGGCTTGCCGTATTTACGGAGCGGCCCGAGGTTCTGCGCCCGCTGGTCGATGCCAATCGCCGGCTGAATATCACAATCGCAAGCGGATCCCAATACAACGCAAAGCCCCCGGCGGACGTGATGTTGCTCGACCAGATGGCTCCGCCTTACCCGCCTCAAATTCCTTCACTCTGGATAGCACCCCCGCGGGAGGCATCGCCGGTGGTTGTGAAAGCCGTGGTCCTCAACGCTTCCCTCAAACGTTGGGATTCATCGAATCTGCTCGGAGCCGCGCTGTATGCCAAGGAGACGCAGCTTCCATCAGCGGAAGTATTTGAAACCAGCGCGGACGATATCGTGGCCGGAAATGTCAAAGAAGGGCCGGTAGTGGTGGCGCGCCCTGAAAGGCAGAGACACGAACGGCTGGCAGTTATCGGCTTCGATCCGCTCGGAACGGAGCTGCGATTTCAGGTGACGACGCCGCTTCTGTTCGCCGGCTTGACGCGATGGCTTGCTCCACAGGCTTTCCGGCTGGTGGATGCTACGGCTGATCCGGCAGGCGCGGCGACGGTAAGTCTCGATCCGGGCGAGCCTGTGGACCGGATCCGTGTAACAGATGAGTCCGGCGGCCCGATACCTTTCACGGTTCGAGATCACACAGTGCAGATTTTCGCGGCGCGTCCGAGCCTCGTGCGTATTGCATCCGAATACCGGGATCGGATCCTCTCTCTCACGCTTCCGGATGTCGCAGATGTGAAGTGGACACCGCCTGTTCATGCTGCCGAAGGATTGCCTCCAGCGGCCGCATTTCTGCCGTCAGCGATTGATCTTTGGAAGTGGCTGGCGATTCTTGGCGCGGCGCTTCTGGTCCTCGAGTGGAAGCTGTATGGAGCCCGGCGGGCCGCTCTTAAAATACTTCGGCCTTCCACGCAATCCCCACACCGAAGCGAGCGAACTGGAGAGCTGGTGTCGAGATGAGCTTCGGCCACCCCTTGTTCCTATTCCTCGCCCTCGCGCCATGCGTGTGGATTGCTTACTGCTGGAGGGCTGCGGTACGCAAACCAGCGCTCGTGCTGAAAGGCCTGGGTTTCGCCGCAATCGCGGTGGCGCTTGCCGAGCCAAGCGCAATCATGCCGAGGACCAGAGCGGGCGTAGTTGTGCTGGCCGATACATCGGGAAGCATCAGCCAGGAGGATCTGGAGCGAGCTTCCTCAATTACCGCTGAAGTCGAGCAAAAGAAGGGCGGCAACTGGGTAAGGGTCGTTCCCTTTGCGAGTGAAACCCGCAGCCTGCAGCCGGCCGAGATCTCCGGAGGCCTGCATCTGGTCCATACTGCGGGCGAAGCGGCCGACGGCACGAACCTGGAGGCTGCGCTGCTTGGCAGCACGGCCGCTATTCCAAGCGGCTATATTCCGCGTGTCCTTCTTATCAGCGATGGAAACGAAAACGAGGGAAGCGCGGCGCGCGCGATCGCTGAGCTTCAAACGCTCCATGTTCCAGTGGATACGGTTCCGCTAGCCGGACGATCCACCAGCCTACGTCTCGAATCGCTGTCCGTGCCTCGCGAAGCTTATGCCGGCGAGCAGATTCCACTTGATCTTACGATCTGGTCTCCAGCGCCCGGCGGCGCCACGGTCGATATCTCTGCGGAGGGTAAGAATCTAGGCAGCAATCCCATCCGGCTCGAAGACGGCCTGAACCTGGTGCGAATTCACGCCCGGTTGAATTCCAGCGGTGCTACAGCCATCTCCGGGCGGATCGTGAGCGGTACGCTGGGCAATCTGCCGTTTGAGCAAGCAATTGAGCTGAAGCGCGCCAAGGTGCTGTTCCTATCGCAAGACCCGTCCGGGGTTGATGAGAATTTTCTCGAAGCGCTCAAGAATGCCGATTTAGAAGTTACGCGAGACACAAAGCTCATCGACAAGGACCTCAACAGCGTGCAGCTTGTCATTCTGAATAACCTGGATCTGAACGTTTTCAGCGAAGAGGAGAAGCTAAGGCTTGAAAGCTATGTCCAGAGTGGCGGTGGCCTGTTGCTGATTGGCGGGGAACGGCAGGTTTACAAGCCGGACAGTCAACTGGACGCGCTTGACCGCGTCTTGCCCGCAAAGCTGGCGCCGCCGCAGACCCCGCAGGGCACCTCAGTGGCATTGATCATCGACAAATCGTCCTCGATGGAAGGCCGGAAAATTGAACTCGCCCGGTTGTCCGCTATTGGTGTCGTAGACCATCTGCGGCCCGTGGACAGCATTGGCGTTTTGATTTTCGACAACTCGTACCAATGGGCGGTTCCGATGCGCCGCGCCCAGGATAAGAGCTTAATCAAACGCCTGATCTCCGGCATAACGCCGGACGGCGGGACGCAGATTGCGCCTGCCCTTACAGAGGCATATCGGAGGGTGCTTCCTTCGAAGGCGACCTATAAGCACATCGTGTTGCTTACCGACGGCATTTCAGAGGAGGGGGACAGCATCGAACTGGCCAGGGAAGCAGCGAACCATGAAGTTACGATTTCGACGGTGGGCCTGGGCCAGGATGTAAACCGCTCGTATCTGGAAAAGATCGCGGCCACATCGGGCGGACGCAGCTATTTCTTAAACGACCCACAGGGACTGGAACAGATTTTACTCAGGGATGTTCAAGATTACAGCGGGTCGACGGCTATTGAGAGAGCGCTGACGCCAATCATTGAACGGCCGGCTGAGATCCTGGACGGTACCGGCATGGAAACCGCTCCCCCGCTGAGAGGTTACGCGCGCTTTGTGGCAAAGCCTGGAGCGGAAAGAATTTTGGGGGTCGGATCGCAACGCGCAAATGACGAAGTGGCTCCGGTTCCAGGCGAGGCGAGTCCGGCCGATGAGCCCGCGATTCTGAGCCAGGTGACTTCAAGGGAAGATCCGCTATATGTGCGTTGGCAGTACGGCTTGGGCCGCGCGGCGGTATTCACTTCGGACGCCAAGAGCCGCTGGGCGGAAGCCTGGGTAACCTGGCCTGGGTTCGATAAGTTTTGGATCAACGTCACGCGCGATCTTCTCACGCATACAGGCCAAACCGAGGCAAGGGCCCACTACGATTCAGCTAACGGCGATATTCAGGTCAGTTATCGCCTCTCGGCAGACCTGAAGGAGCCGGTTGCCGTGCCCCAGATTTTCGTGGTTGGACCACGCGGCTTCGAGCAACGTATCGATATCGAAAGAACAGCCAATCATCTATACCGCGGGCGCCTTCACATTGGCCGTGCAAGCGGACTGTTCCGCATCCGGCCGGTCACCGATTCCGCCGTATTTCCGGAAATCGGCTTCTACCGCCAGCATCAGGAAGCGAGCGATCACGGATCGAACGAAGC
>DATBHS010000151.1:0-12369 GCA_036557345.1 Bryobacteraceae bacterium | reverse complement strand
CCGCCGACATACACCGTAAGAGCGGCATTGAAGTTTCCGCCGCTGCTTAAACCGATATTCGCAGCCTGACGATTGATTTCCAAAACGTCGTTAGCGAATTCGTTGGCTAACGTAGTAAAGTTGCCGGTAAAGGTGCTGGAGGCGCCTTCGGTAGCGAGCGTCTGGAGGCGATCCAGAATCTGCGAAATATTGTTCAGGCCGCCGTCAATGATCTGAAGCTGGCCGACCGCGTTGTTCCCGTTCATGACGCCCTGGTTCAACACAGCCCCCATGTTGCGTAACTGGTTGGCTTGAGCTAGCCCTGCCGGATCGTCCGCCGCCGTATTGATGCGATAACCGGAGGTCATCTGCTCAATCGTATTCTGTTGCTGATGTTGCGTGTTCTGCAGATTTTGCAAGCCGTAGAGGGCCGCAACGTTGGTCTGAATTGAGATCATTCCGTTATGTTCTCCAAGTGAATCTGTTTGTGAGTTGTTCCGCAGCCCCGATTTCTTCTTATTCGGTATCTGCTGTCACAAGCTATATCGACAGTTCTAAGGTGGGTCCGCACTCTTCTTGCGATTTTTTTGTCGATGACAAAATATTGTCACTGCTCATGAAGCGGGCGGGATATCCAGTAGTGCAAGAGATCTCTGAGGGTGGTCGCAAGAGGAATCTCGGGAGTCCATCCTGTTACAGCAGTAATCTTAGATGCATCGCCCCAATAGCTGTCGATCTCATTTGATCTCACTCGCGAAGGATCGGTAATAACGCTAATTTCTATCTTGTTCGAGTCAATCAGGAATTTCAGTATAGAAGCGATAGACACAGGCCTGCCCGAACATAGTTGATAAACGTCGCCTGCTTCACCGGCTTCAAGCAAAGCGTGATAGCCTCGCACAACATCGCGGACATCGGTGAAGTCTCGTCGAGGTGAAGTGTTGCCGACGACTATTTCTGCAGGTCTGAGGCCCAACTGGATTTCGGCTATCTGTTTCGCCATGCTCGAACACACAAACGTCGGCCCTTGGCGCGGACCGGTGTGAGGAAAAGGACGCACGCGCACGACCTGTATTCCATATGTACGAAAGAACTGATAACAGGCTAGCTCAGCCGCGGCTTTATGAGTTGCATATGGAGTATTGGGCCTGTAAGGCTGCGTTTCGACCAGTGGCATTACGTCGTCCGGCTCGGCGCCGTAGACCTCCGAGGAACTGACATAGAGCAGCCGGCACTCCAGTGCTAGTTCACGGAGAGCATATAGAATGTTTAGCGTTCCATTGAAGATTACGTCATGAAACAAGCGTGGCTGATCACCAAATCCTACTTTTGTCGAGATCGATGCCAGATGATAAATGCGCTCGGGGCGACAATCTGCAATTAAATTGTGAACCGCCTTGCCGTCTCGAAGATCCGCTCTCTTAATCGCGACCCGTTTGTGTGTGGCCGGTAGAAAAGCCGGCGACGCACTTGGGCTGATCATTGCTGTCACCGAATATTCCTTGTCCAATAAATACTCGACAAGGTGAGAACCGGCGAATCCGCTGGCGCCGGTGACCAGCGCTGTCATAGGCAACGCGTCAAATAAGATTGACTAACTCGCAAAAGATTTGAACACATCTGCGAAAGCCACCGGAAAAAGGAGTTCATTGCTGGGATAAAAAAGGATGTTTCCAAATGCGTCCGGCGGCAGTTCGTCAGCCCGATCTCCCGGTAGAACCGAAAGTAACCGAGTCTGCCAGATTCCTCTCTGGAAATTTCCGTCATCCGTAAAGTGGAACAGCAGCGCATAATATCCCCGTAAACGCATGTCCTCGAGAACCGGAATCAGCTTCGGCCGCTGCCGTTCGGCGCCGTATTCCACGAATACGATCGTTGGCCGAAGCCGTTCGAAATCGTGACCCGCCAGGACCTCGAAATCCCATCCCTCCGTATCAACTTTCAGGAAGTCGATCTGTTGAACGCCTTGTTCCACCAAGAACTCTCCCAGGCGGACGCATCGAACTGTGTTGATTTCCTCTACCGGGCCGTACGCTGTCGGATCCAAACCGGAGAGCCCATGCTGAGATGCTTTGTAGAACTGGACGCTCGCTTTCGCGTGATCGGAAACTGCGAAGGGAAACAGCCGGTATTGCGCAGCTACGGGTGCCAGGTGGCGCTTCAATACTTCCCTGGCCCCGGCATCGGGCTCGAACAGGTCAGCCGTCCAGCCGTCGCGCAGAAACGTCGATGAAATCTGGCCGTAACAGGCGCCAACATCCACTACGTGCCCAGGTTCGCCGCCGCGCAAGCCGCGCAGATACGGCTGGATCAGGTGCTCCGTTATCTGGTGGTCGGTAAGCATCTGCGATGCGCGCGTCTTTCCGGAAATCTGTATGGAGTTGGCGTTCTTGGAAAATGCATCGCCACCAGCCTGCATCACCTGGCTTGCTTCTCGGACGTAGTTTTCAAATTCCAAATGCAAAGCATGCCCAACACGAGCGCCGAAGTCCCGGGTATCCAGAACCGGTGGAGTGTGTCGCGTTGCAGCCGCAATGGAAGCGCGCGCCTGCTCCCGTAACTCTGGCCGGGTGCCGAATTCCACGGCCTTATGAATGTACTCGTCTTCGGTCATTGCGGCAAGGTTACTCAACCCCATGGCGCGGAGAATGGAAACCCCATGACGTGTCCGTGCCGTTGTCCCGTGCCAGGCAACTGCCGGCAGCCCGACGGCAACAGCATCCAGAAACGAACATGCACCCGCGAATGGATAGGAATCCAGATACACATCACAAAGCTTCATGACGTTGTGCACATCGGCCCTGGTGGGCACACAACCGATGACCCGCAGGCGGCCTGGACCGACGCCGTAGGCCGCTAGCTGTGCCTCTATACGATCGATAAACGGCTGCCTGGAATAACTGGAACTCCAGTTCGGATTGAACGGCATCAGCACCAGAACACTGTCCGGTACTGTTGCAAGGATCTTAGCCCATGTCTCGGAAAGCTCCGGGATGATTTTGTAGCAGTTAGCCCCCGAAAAATAAAGTACCGAGCTCGAGTCACACTTAAGGTCGGCGCGTGTAATGCGAACCGTCGCTACGTCCCTATCATGCTCGTAGGCATAGCAGTTTATCGAGCCGTCAACCTGGCATAGCCGTTCTGTGTACTGCTCTTGCGCGCCGGAAAGAGGCTCATTCCATTCCGCGGACAACATCACATCCATGTTGCGGAAACCCGTAGTTACAGGGGAATCCACAAGAGCCACCTGTACCCTTGCGAGCCGGTGCGCACCGGCCAAAGCGGGTTGGTTGCTGCGCACCGTCACGTTATTTGCTATCAGAATTATGTCCAGATCATCCGACCGTATGCGGGCAACCTGAGAAGTGAGGTCATTTTTTGGCAATACGACGAAGCGATCAGAACATTTCCGGCAATACTCCTCCAACGGGTGCCTTGTCTCTTGAAAGACGTACAGGTTCACCTCGAAGACACTCCGATCAAGATGCTCGAAATATGCAAGGTTATGGAACGTTTCGGTCCCCGGTGCGAAGCCTTCAGTCAGAATGCCGACTCTGATGCGGTCTGGCACGGTAATACGACGCCGGAAGATGTGTGCAAGTTGATACCCGGCTAACTCCAAAGTACTTTCCAGGAGTCGCGCTCGAAGGGCGAATAAGTCCCGAACGTTGCAATCGAGGAAGTTTGCTTGAACGAAATTGCTCCACTGCAGGAACCGGACTAGAACGTGTTTTTGCAAGGCAGAGACTTCCGCTTGTTCCACTGCAGACCAGAGCTTGGTCAGTAATGCTTCCAGAAACTCGCCATAACGGAAAACATCACCCGGCCGCTGGAAAATATTGGGACTCTCGAATAGAAATTCCAGATAACTGTCGAGTAACCATGCCGGGCAATGCTCGAAGTCGGTCAGCAGCGGCAGTTCATAGGCATTCGTCATCAGCATGCCGGCAACAACGGCGCTTGTGACCGGATTGCCGAAGTGGCCACCGCTCATGATGCTACGAATCCGGTTCAATAATTCGTTTTCGCTGGCGATCCTCGGCATGTCAAATAAGGCCATGCCTAGGATGGCCGTGCGTAACTCCTTCAGTGGAATCCAGGCACCTTGCAGCGACTCCTCGGGTATTTCCAAACAAAGCGAGGCCAGTTCGAGGCGGAGAGCACGGAGCTTGGCGAGGTCTCTCAGGCCCATGCCGCCGTGCACGGCATTCAGTGTCGCTGTAGCCGCCTTGGCCAATTCTTCGCCGAGCCTATAGCGCAGCTCGGGAGCAGCTCCAGTCAATGTCATTTGGTAACCGCCAGCTCGGAAGTTGGGCGCCGGGCTGACGTATGGTGGAAGCTGTGTAGTTCCGGCAGAGGGAAGAGCAGCGAACCCCCTTTGTTCAGAAACTCCGATTCGCGCGTTACGATCTCCGATTTGAAATGCCAGGGAAGCACCAGAAAGGCGTCCGGGCGCCGGTTACGCGCTTCTTTTTCGGAGATGATCGGAATCTTCGTGCCTGGAGTTAACAAACCCAATTTGCCGGGGTGTTTTTCGGCGATTGCCGGCATGTCTGCAGGCGTTAATCCCCAGTATTGGAGCATTACGTTTCCTTTGGTCGAAGCGCCATATCCGAGTATCGTTTGGCCGCGGCGTTGGAATCCATAGAAAAGGCTTTGCATCTGTTCGCGGTGCTCGGCTGTTTGTTGCGCAAACGTTCGATAGGGCGCTGGATCGCCCAGGTTTGAAGCAAATTCACGCGTTAGAAGGGCGTCGATCTTTGTCGTGTTAGGCGTGTACGGAGCTTCACGCCGGGCAGCCAAAATGGAAAAACTGCCGCCGTTAATAGCATTGAGCTCGACATCCAGAATTTTCAGGCCCGACCGCTCAGCCATCCAAACAATCTGCCGCATTCCGTAGTAAGTGAGATGCTCGTGGCAGATCGTGTCATAAGAAAGCCTCTCGAGCATGTCGGGCATGTAGCTTTGTTCGAATTCCCAAACGCCGTCGGATGCCAGCACCGAGCGGATCTCAGCCATAAACTGCAGCGGCGTTTCGACGTCATAGAACATTGCCAGCGAGGTGATGACCTTAAAGCCACTTCCGGAATGTGCTCGCAGTTTGTCTGCCGCGAAGAAATCGACAATCAGCGTGGCATCGGACGGGTACTCGGCGGCGAAACGCCCGCTTGACGGATCGATTCCAAACCGCTCAACGGGCGTGCCTTCATAGCAGCGCAACAAGGTTCCATCGTTAGAGCCAATATCCAGAACGCGATCCCCACGGCCTGCGCCGGTAACTGCCAAAAGCCGCTTGGTCTTGCGGCGCAGATGCTCAATCATGGTTGCATTCATGGAAGAACGATAGCCATAAGTCTCGCCAAACATTTCCCCGGGATCGCAACTGTGTCGCAATTGCAACAGGCCGCAGATTTCACCTCCGGGCACGCCGTGACACAGCACTAGTTCGAGCGGTCCGGTGGGAAGATCAGGATCGCCTGGTTTCTGAAAGCGACCAGTTAACGTTTGTCTGCCCAGATCCAAAACTGGAACCAGATCGTGATTTCCGCAAACACGACAACCCGCGATGGGCCTGATTACCTCTCGAGACGATTCGGCCATCGGGCAGCCTCCACAGTAAGCCGAACCGGCGAGCATCCGGGTTGGTATGTGCCGTCCCGGAACGGCACAGTGTTATCGGGAAAAGGAATAATGCGCTTGGGCAATGGCATACGGTGAAAGCGGCTCTCTCGTGAGTAGTGGTATTCGTTTCAATACCGTCTCATAAGGCCGTTTACGTCAGAGTTTGGGAAACTATACTGCTAATGCGTCAGGAATATACGGCGCGCTTTTCCGATGCCACTTATTAAATGCATCGACATATCGCGCTTCCAATCCTCTTACAAAAGATTTCGGGTCGAACACTGGCGTATTGGGCAAGTGCCGCCGGAGTTGCCGGCGCAACTCGCCCACCTGTTTTGGATCTCGCGCCAATTGGACGGCTAGCTCCATATACTGCTGAGGCGATTCCGTTATCAGATCGTTCAGGCCTGTATAGGTCAGCAGAGAGGCGCCTACGCGCGATACAAAGCGATCGCCACGAAGAGTAATGACTGGAACGCCCATCCACAGTGCTTCGCAGGTAGTCGTTGTTCCGTTATATGGGAACGTGTCTAAAGCGATATCGACATCCTGATATACGCTCATGAATTCTGTCTTGCCTTCGAGCATCTGGTAACGGTTGTCCGGGATGCCGCATTCGCGAAACATTTTTGCAATTCGCTCGCGAACCAGCGGGTCGATGAATAAGGCATACCGCATGAGCAGCACGGAATCAGGAACCATATTTAGAATTTGGGCCCACCATCCAACCACATACTTGTTGATTTTGGATGGATTATTCATACAGCCAAAGGTAATGAATTTGTTCCGTTCAAACGGCGGCGGGCCAGGTTCGAGTGTGGTTCGCGGAGTAAAACAAACGTAGGAAGCAGGCAGGCGAAGCGGGACCTCTGAGAAGTAGGTTCTTTCTCCTGGCGGGGCAAGTACATCGTCCACGACGATGTAGTCCATCGTGTCGATACCCGAAGTGCCTGAGTAACCGCACCACAGCATCTGAACGGGGGCTAAGCGCCTGGCCAAAAGTGGTAGTCTCGAAACACCGCTGTGACCCGCCAAATCGACGAGAATATCGATTTGCTGCTCGCGGACCAGGGCCGCCGCCCTCGCGTCGTCCATTTCGCTGATATTGATCCAGTCCTCGCCATAATCCCGTATGCGGCTGGTATTTCTATCTTCCTTCTGGCTGGTAGAGATCAGCACGATTTTGAAACGGTCACGATCGTGGGCCGCGAGCACCTCCTCCACGAAGCGCATGACGACATGTTCTTTGAAGTCGCTCGAAATGTAACCGAGGATGAGGCGGCGCCCGGTCGAATCACCATTCGAGAACGCTGTATGCGGAGGACCGATCTTTTCGCGTGTAACCTTGCCGTAGGCCAGATGTTCATCAAGTACCTCCTGGTTCGATAACGTTGGCTCGTATTGCATGGCGAACAGCATGTAGGACTTGAGCGGCCACAACTCCGGGTCCAATTCGAGGATCTTCCGAAACATCGGGAGGCAGACCGACGTTTCTCCAAGCGAAACATAATTGGAGGCCAGCCCTTTTCGGGCCTCTATGCTGTCTTTATCAAGAGAGAGCGCGAGTAAGAAATTCTGAACGGAGAGCGCGTACTGACGAGTTTCCTTCTGGCCTTCCGCCAGATTCAGCAGCGATTCGACATGCTTCGGTTGAATCTTTAAGGCCAGCTTGCTCGCCGTGATGCATAGCCTCCAACGTTCTGTCAAACGATACAATGCCGCCAGATTGACATACCCCTCGAGGAGACCGGGATTTAACTTTGTACTGCGCCGCAACACAGTTTCGGCATCTTCGAGCTTTCTCTGATTCAGCAAGACGTAGCCCAACGCAGCGTTGGGAGTCGCCGCGTTGAAATGATTTCGTTCGAAAGAAGCTATAAGATCCCGATAAACTTTCTCTGCGCCGGCGAAGTCCTTTGCCCGTTCAAGCGCCTTGCCTTCCTGGAAGCGGCGCTCCAAATCCCGGACGACGTGCGAGTTGGCGCCCGTTTGTACCGGAATGGCCTTCTTCTTAAATCTTTTGATTTTCTGTCCCATAAGCTGAGGAGGAATGGAAAACGCCTCATAGAGAAGTTCCGGTTATGGCTGGTTAGTTTCGATTTGAGATATCAGAAAACTCCTAAGTGCCGGTTTCCCTGATCCGAGGTACGAACTTCGCAGTGAAGGCTATTCTGACTACAGCCGTCTTCTGCGTAATCGCCTCCATCTCTCTACATGCTGAGAGCGCAGAAGAGATTGCGGACAGAATTGTATTTGCGCGGGGTGGAAGAGCCAGGATGCAATCGATTCAAACAGAAAAAATGACAGGGCGGATTTTCTCGGGAGGTGAAACGGGGACTTTCCTGATGGAAACGAAGCGCCCGAACAAAATCCGCCTGGAAATTGACCTCGGTGGCACCAAACTTACGAAGACCTACGACGGCACTACGGGATGGAAGCTCAGCTCACCCGGCCAGCTCACGCCACAGAAGATCACCGAAAACGAAACGAAAGAGTTACACGGGGAAGCGGACATAGACGGACCGTTTCTTGACTACGACAAGAAATCGACCCAAATTGAGATCCTCGGTAAGGAGATGCTGGGGCCGTCCCTGGTGTGGAAGCTAAAGGTCACGCTGAAGGATGGGCGGATTGAACATTATTACGTCGAAAGCACGGGTTACATGGTGCTCATGCGGGAAGAGAGTGCGGGAAATGGCGAACAGCGCCTGTTACGCCAGTTCTATCGCAACTTTCAGCGTGTGGACGGCATTTGGTTCCCGTTTGCGGTGATCTCGCAGGCCGAAGATTCCCAGGAGCCGATCCGATTGGACTTCGACAAGATTGAAATCAACGTTCCGGAGGACGATACCCGGTTTAATCTGAAGCCAAATACTACTGCGGCGAGATAGCTATCAGCCAACGACGCTCAGGCTGCCGTTCACAGACTGTGCGCTTGCCTCCGCCGCGAATTGCGCGGCACGTTCCGCACTCACTCTGGTGACAACAATTTGCCACGCTTCTTGAAGATCGCCGATCAGTGACTGGACCTCCGCCAGGAGTGAATCGTCCTGCCGGACATTCCCTTCGATCAACCTGCGCTGGCAGTAATCGTAGATTCTGGCGTAATTTTGGGCGATCTCTTTGCCGGCCTCGAAATCTAAGCCGGTTGTCAGCTCCACTAGCGCGGAAAAGGCTGTATTTACATGGCGAACGCGGCCACGGACGTCTTTTTTCGAGAGGCATTCCCTAGCCGAGCCAATAGATCTGATCGCGACGTCATAAACCATCTGGACCAGGCGTTCCGGGCTGGCATGCAGGACCTCAGAGTCTCGGTAGGCGGTTTGGGCGGCGTAGGCCATAGACAGATAAACGGGCTCTCCCTCTTATTTCATCGGCAAGTCAGGGTCCAAAGATTATGTTTATTTGGGAAATGGTAGTCCCAGACGAACTTTAGGCCTTCTGTTTATCTAATGACCGTAAACGCTCGACGCCGGTTCGGCCCGAAGCGGAAGATCGCAAAATCATCATCGAGCGACGCTGCCCTTTCAATGCCTAACCGGCGCATGACAGCAAAGCTCGTGCGGTCCACAAGTGAAAAATCCTGATCACGATATGTGATTCCAGTGTGCCAAGCGGTCTCCAGATCCGCTACGCCAACCACCTCTATTCCAGCGACGCCATCGCGTAGCCCTTCCCAGAACTTCTCGGCCGCGCGGCGGTTTATACGGTGTCGTATTAAGGTCCAACTTTCGACCAAAACGTGATCGGTGGTGACCAGCGCTTCACCCGCGCCAAGGATGGCCTTTGCGCGAGCGTTACTCCGATCCGATGAGTCCGCCGCGGCGAACCACATGGAAGTATCAACAAACAGGCTCACGATACCGAGCTACGCAACTTAGACTTTTTCCGTTCGGGCGGCAAAAGCCTCGGCAATCATACCGTGCTTGTTTTTCGCAACATCGGAGCCGCCGGAAGCGCCCAGATCGAACACGATGGCAGGATTTGTTGCCCCTCTCGCAGTACCAAGATCTCGTGCGATCAGCCGCCTAACGTATTCGGCAAGAGAAACGCCCAGTTCGCCAGCGCGTTTCCGCGCCCGGCGCTGCATCTCTGGCTCGAGCGTGATTTGCGTTCGCGACATCATGATGGCACCATCATAATAGCACTGAAGTGACTGCAAGCCTACCACCCTACCCTCACATCGTCGAACTGCGCACGTCCCCAATCGGTTCCGATGGCGAACATACCGGCTTTGTGCGCCGAGTCATGAACGGAAGCGACTTGTTTGCCGTTGATCGCGGCGGTGATCTGATCGCCGTGGAACGCCAGTGCGAGATGCATCCATCCGCTAATGCCCGTATGGCCCGAAGCGAGCGTCCGCACGGGCGCTTTGTAGGCGGTGGAGAGAAGGTTCCATGACCCGTTCTTTTGAACGCGCAGGACATAGCCGCTCGGCCACAGTGCTTTGTCGTCCTGAAACACGTCGGCGGAATCGATTCGGCCCATCAACGCGACCTCGTTCGCCGTCACCGGCAATGCACCGGCGCTGACCTGGTAGTCCGTCCAGTTTGAATCTCCGGTAAGAGTAAACGGGTTCGGAAGGGGTCCCCAGGGGATCGGCTTTTTCGTGATCACTTGCTCCAGACAGCGGCCCGCGCGCTCCTGGCACGGGTGCACTTCAAATGCGCCATCCTGATCGGCCAGATATTTCGGAGTATGATTTACCGCGATGCCTTCGAAATCTTCGGAGTAGGGCAGTGGGAACGGTTTATCCGGAGGCGGTTTGGCGCTACCTTTGCCCTGGCCTGTAGTTGTGGTCAGCGAATACAGAGAATCGGGCTCGAAGGTGTAGGCGAATGCGGTGTCGTGGGGACTGATGTCTGCAACATGCTCGAATGTTTTCCGCGAATTCGTCTCCCAGACGTGAACGGTGCCGTTCGAAAGTCCGCCGGCGATCCGAAACCGGAGTTCCTGTGGCTTCTGCGCCTGAATGGTTTCGAGGACAATACTCCAATCGTGTGATTGCGGCGACTTCAAAGCCACATAGGTCCCCGCATTGCCCGGCAGAAAGCCGGAAGCCGAATCCATGTACTGCCATCCTGGCTGTGCAAATTGTGTGGTGTGTGCCGTCGCCCAGATCGTGCCTTGCACATCATAATGGCCCGACCACGGCGTGTTCGCGTACATCAGCCCCGAGTGCGGAGCCGCCAAGTTCTCAAAATAGGATGTGATCGGACTCCAGATCTCCGTTTTCGTAAAAGCGCCCTGCAGATAGTTCCGGTTATAGACCTGGGCCAGAATGCGGCCGCCCGCCTCCCAATCGCGCGAGACAAAGGGACCCCCGCCACCGTTCGGCTGATCTTCGCTCGACCATAACTTCTTCCCGCTGGCTCTGACCTGTGCGGTCGTCGAGTACTGATCTGTCGCTGTAGCGCGCGGATAGTGGACACCGACTGCCACGACCGCTGTCGCCAGCTCGGGATCTTTTTTCATCGCGTCGATCACCTCGAACTGCTTGTCACGACCGTAATCGTCGCAGCAGACAATTTGTGTCCCGATGTCTTGCTGTAGCAAAGTCCGGTGCAGCAGCTTCACGTACGCCGGATCATAGGGGCGCTCGTTCCAGATGCCGGTGTACCGGATATCCAGATGATGCACTTGCTTCGCACCTTTGATGAAATCGGCGACATAGTTCGCCATGTCTTGCGAATAGAAATGGCCGCCGCCGATCCAGCCCGGCGCACCCCAGGCAAGCGTATCTAGAATAATATTCGGATTGCGCTTCTGCGCTTCTTCCATCAGCCACCATTCGTAGCCTCGGTTGTAATCGTGATCGGTTCGCGAGCGCATATGACTCGGCTCTGAGCCGTCGGTGGAATTGACGTCGGCGCCGATTTCGACTTTCAGATGCTGCAAGGCCGCTCCGTAACCCGGCTTGAACAGGTAGTCGAGAATCTGGCTGCGATACGGCTCGGGATAATCAATGAGCAGCCGGGAGGAGGCACCCGCGCTAGCTGCGCCCAATCCTTCGTAGATGCGCCCCGTTGCGTTCCCATCAAGAAGAATCGTCCTTTCGGCCCGCGGGCCGCATGAAACCGCGATGGACAGTACCAGAACCGCGCGTGTCAGCAAGCGGCCGCCTAAATATGTATTCATTTGAAATCCACCACCGCAACCGCCAGCCCTCCGAGTGAAATGCTCTTGCCAGCGGGCCTCGAGATCGCGTACGTGCCTCCTTTCGTCGTTTGATCGACGACGGAGAGCCGAGTTGCCTCCAGGGGGACCGCCAGCTTGAACGCGCGATCGCGCTTGTTGATCAGCAGCAGCTTGCGCGCCCCGTTCGGCTTAATGACGGCAAAGGCATCGATATAAGGAGAATTGACGGAGCTTTCAACGATCTTGTCTCCCGGTCCGAAGTTGTCTTTCAACAATTGAAGAATCCGGAACCGCGCATTGGGCGCCCCAGTGGTCCAATCGACCATCGAGACGCTTGGAAACTGCGTGGGATAGCCGATCAGTTGCGATTCGCCCGCTACATCGATGCCAAGCTCCGCCAGATGCGCGAATACGTACGCAAAAGTGGCACCGGAGAGATTCCAATATGAGTTCGGAATCGGCTTCGTAACGTGTCCGGGCTTGGTCTGATCGCCATCATCGGCGGAAATGGAGCCGATCTCATTCACCGTAGTCCGCGTGGCGGGAGACAGCCGCTCCCGGATGGCTTCGATATAGCGTACAGTCGCCAAAAAGCGATCCGCCTGATCGAAAAACGTGAACTGTTGAATC
>DATBHS010000150.1:0-6809 GCA_036557345.1 Bryobacteraceae bacterium | reverse complement strand
TCGCCAGGTGATCCTCTCCGAGTTCTTCCCGCACATCCGGCGGCAGCAGCCAAACCTGATTCGGCGAATAGGTGACGTATCGGCTCACCCTTTCCTAACGTTTCTTTCCACCCCAACGTTACCCGTTTTCACACAAACTCGTCAGGGAGCGGTCTTCACGCATTCCAACCTGACATAATGCTGCCGGTTCACCAGGTCCCAGCGCCGCGTTGGATCAATCGCCGGCCGTAATTTGTCCCGCTCGATCCGCTCCAGCGCCGTCGTTTCCATGCACACGGGTTCGCCCATCGTTTGCGCAAGGACGCGCCGGTCGGCCGGGAGTTTCCGCCAGGTACGTCCGGGCGCAAAATACGCGAGGTACCAGTCGTCCGGAGCGAATACTTCGTAGTAGATCGTGGCACGTTTCGGCAACTCACGATTGATCCGTTGCGCCAGAACGAGCACCGGATCGGCGCCGGCATGCGAGTGGGGAAAGGTGAACGCCGCAAAATTCCACGCGGCCAGCCCCAGTATCAGGAGCAGCAGCCCTCTTGCCCGCTGCCGGAGCGCGCTGTTTCGTGAAAAATAAACCCCATTCAGCAATACAATCGGCGGCCAGACGAATAGCTTGTAGAACGCACTGGCGGGTTCCCACCACACGAAGAAGACCGCATAAACGGCCAGCCATGCCCAAAGGACTCGCACCGCGCGCAGGGGCGCCTCAACCGTGGCCTCAGGAGCAGGCCGGCGGAACAAGTAAACAGCGAAGGCGAGGCACACCGCGCAGACGGCGAATCCCAACGCCTCGACGATCGAGAAGAAGTCTCGAATCAAGCTCAGTTTCCCGCCTGCAAAGAGCTTCACGTAGCTCAGAAGATAGCCGTCGAAAAACTGTTTGGCGCCCTGCAATGTCTGGGATGTGCTGGATCGGCTTGCGGCCCAGGAGAGCAGGCTCGGATATACCCTGTGATCGCTGTACTGGTATGCAGCAAAGTAGATGGAGACCGTACAAGTTGCAGTCGCAAGTCCATAAGCGCAAGCAAGCCATAGGCGCTTCCGTCCCGACCGCTGCCTGTCGGATGTCATCGCCACAAGCACCGGAAAATACGCGAATACAGCCAATTCATGAAACAGCATTGCGAGGACGTGAAATACGGCCGCCGGTAAAAGCCTTGGGCGATCACCGGCGACGAAGCGAATCGCGAGCAGGAGGAAAAGGATTGAGATGATATAGGCGTCTGCGTCGGTCGCGAACCTCCACCAGGTCGCCCCAAAAGCGAATAGCACGGCGCAAACTGCTGCGATCCGCCGTGAGGACGTTAGACCTCTGGCAAACGCAAACAGAATCCACATGCTGAGTGTCGCCAGGGTGATATTTAGAATCTGGAAGACGGTCATCGCCCTAATGGGGAGTCCGAAGGCCAGGCAGGCTTTGTAGGCGACATAACCGGCTGCAGAATACAGCAGATGATTTGGATGAAAGAGCATGCCGGCCGGCAACTCGCCCCGCTGGACACTTTCGACGTTCAGTGAGAACAGAACTCCGTCCCAGTAATGGGTGCGGGTCGGAAATAGCGCGTAGAAAAGAAAAACGGCTGCCAGGAGATAGCGGGCGTAACCGGGTTGCAAGTGACCGAATTTAGAGCTTAACAAGCGCGTGCTTAAACTTGAGGCGATGCCGTCGATACCCACCGTGCGTGTAAGCCGGAAAGCAGCAGATCGTGTCTACTCAGGCCATCCCTGGATTTTCTCGAGTGATGTGATCGACCGCGGATCGGCGCGGCCAGGTGACGCCGTGCGCGTCATCGACCCGAGGGGTCGAAATCTTGGGACGGGACATTTCAGCTCCACATCCAAGATCGCAGTGCGGTTATTGAGTCCGCACATCGAGACGATCGACGCGCAGTTTCTGTCGAAGCGAATTCAAGCGGCCCAGGAGTACCGGCAGCGGATAGTGGATAATTCCGATGCTTACCGGCTTGTCCACGCAGAAGGCGACCTGCTGCCGGGTCTGGTGGTAGATCGCTACGCCGATTGGCTGGTCGTCCAGTTACTCGACCAAGGAATGGACCGGATGAGCGGCGCCGTGACAGAGGTCCTGAACAATATCTGCGGTCCTCGCGGAATTGTGGCGCGGAACGATCTGGCCATCCGCGAAAAGGAAGACTTGCTGCGCGAGATAACAATCCTGTCAGGTTCCATTCCGGACCGCGTCGCGATTCGCATGAACCGCATACTCATGCACGCCAATCTCCTTGCTGGCCAGAAGACGGGTGTCTTTCTGGACCAGCGTGAGAACTACGTCGCCGTGGGCCGCTATGCCCGCGGCCGCGCCTTGGATTGTTTTACGGCGACCGGGGGTTTCGCACTGCACCTTGCGTCGGTCTGCGACTGGGTGGAAGCCGTAGACAGTTCCGCCACGACGCTGGCGGACGCGGCAACAAACGCCACGGCAAACAATCTGGCCAATATCAATTTCCAGAAAGCCGATGTGCTCGATTATCTGCCGGGGCTCGTCGCCGCGCACCGTCCGTTCGACATCGTCGTAATCGATCCACCGGCCTTCACGAAGTCGCGTCCGGCCCTGGAAGGTGCCGTGCGCGGATATAAGGAAATTAACCTGCGAGCGCTCAAGCTGCTGAACCGCGGGGGAGTTCTGGTGAGTTGCTCCTGTTCACATCACATGACAGAGGCACACTTGCTCGAGGTGATTGCGGCCGCCGCTCTCGACTGTGGAAAGCAGCTTAGAGTTCTCGAGCGGCGTACACAATCCCAGGACCATCCCATCCTGCTCACCGTTCCCGAAACGCACTATCTGAAATGCCTGATCTTCGAAGTGGTGTGATTCACAGTACAATCCTTAGATCCCCTTCACGCCGCGTGATCCGCTGGCGATCCAGATATTCCAGCAACGGTATGGCGTATTTCCGCGAGATTTGCGTCCAGTCTTTAAATTCGGGTACGGAGAACCCGCGGCCTTTACGCGCGGCGAGCGATTTGCGTATGTGCGCGATCGCGTCCGCATGAAAGACGAGATCTTCTGACACCCGGACCAGGCGCTGCTGCTTGATGAGAAGTTCCACAAGTCCCCGTGCTTTCTTGGGATCCAGCCCCGACGCCTTCAGAACGTCTATCAACGCGGGAGGCTGGAAGCTCGCAGCTCGAAAAATCTGCTCCATCCGGGACAAAGCCTGTGTTTCCTGGTTTGTAAACTGAGCACGATGCCCGGCCAGCGCAACCAGATCGCCCTCCATCCTTATTTCCGGCAACCCGTCGAACACAGCAGCCGCCAGGCTCGCGTCCAAACCCAACCTGGCGGCCGCAACAGGTGCTCCCGGTGCTGACGGATTCTTTGCATGGAATGCGCGCAGCCATTCCAGCAGCTTGTCGCGCCTGCTCTGAAGCCATAGCCTTGCCACTGCGCGCTGCGCCCCTTCTATGAATGCAAGACTCGGATTCTGTACGATGAGCGATTTGATTCTGTCCGGCGGCATGCCGGTGAAGCGGACCAGCTCCGCAACCCGGCGTCCGGTGGCGCTCTCTTCCGTAAGGAGCTGAAGCCTTCGGGGCAGATCAGCATTCGCCAACGCTTGCAGCCGCGAAACAGTTTTGGAGCGGTTGAGACGCTTCGGGGGAAATGCGTCAACGATGCAGCCGCCCGCCACCGTGTGCGCCGGGGAAGGCCTGCGGAGAACGAACCGGTCTCCGGGAATTGCCACTACTGGGCCGGAAAGCCAGAGCCGCGCGAGCGTGTTCCGTTCTTTACGTTCATAGGACAGAAGCTTCAGCGCGCTCGACAACTCCGTTGTGCCACTGTGAAAGAGAAATTGCGCGCGTCCGGCCGGAGGTTCGGCGTCTTCAAGCCAGGTCACCTCTACATCGATCACTCTCGATGGTTCGAACGTGTCCGGGCGAGCGAGCACGAACCCGCGCTGAATCTCGGTGTGCTCTATGCCTGCGAGGTTCACGGCGGTTCGTTGGCCGGCCATCGCCGCTTCCACTGGGCTGCCATGCACTTGAAGACCACGGATACGCGCTGTCTTTTGCCCGGGCTGAATCTGAACGGTGTCGCCGGAACGGAGTTGCCCGCCCCAGAGTGTGCCGGTTACAACTGTCCCAAAACCCTTCAGGGCAAAGCTACGATCTACTGGCAGGCGGGGCAAGCCGTCATTCTTTCGACACGCCCGCACGGTCGCCAGCTTGGAAAGCTCGACCTTAAGGTCCTCGAGTCCTTCTCCCGTCACCGTGCTCACACCCACAACGGGCGCACTCTCCAGAAAAGAAGCGGCGCACAGCGTTTGGACTGCTTCCCTAGCCGCGGCAAGCTGATCCGGGCTGACGAGATCTACTTTTGTGAGTACAACGATTCCGTGCTCAATTCCGAGCAGCCGGCAGATATCGAAGTGCTCTCGTGTTTGCGGCTTAACTCCTTCATCGGCTGCCACCACCAGGAGAACCGCCTCGATTCCGGCCGCCCCTGCCAGCATGTTCTTGACAAACCGCTCGTGACCGGGCACGTCGACAAAACTGATTTGCCGGCCATCGGGCAGGCTGGTGTGCGCAAAACCCAGATCGATCGAAATGCCGCGACGTTTCTCCTCGGCAAGCCGGTCCGTATCTATGCCCGTCAGGGCGCGAACCAACGAAGTTTTGCCGTGATCGATGTGGCCCGCCGTTCCGACGACGATTCCGGAGACAACCTCCGCCGAGCGATCTGACATGCTGAGAACTGCTTTCATCGTCGCACTGCGGTAGGGTGCATATAGCAGGAAAGGATGAGCCCGCGGTTCTCAGCGAGGCGAAGATCCAAGAATGATAGATCGACTGGAAGAGCTGCGGCGCCGCCACACGCGGGCACAGGAAGGCGGGGGAAGCGAGCGTAAGGCGCGGCAGCACAAGGAAGGAAAGCTCTCCGCGCGCGAACGTATCGACTTGCTTCTCGACGAAGGCGCGTTCGAAGAATTGGACAAACTGGTGCGCCATCGCAGCCACAATTTCGGAATGCAGAGCAGTGTCATCGATGGAGACGGCTTTGTCACGGGTTATGGTCTCATCCACGGACGTCAGGTGTTTGTCTTTGCTCAGGATTTTACCGTCTTCGGCGGCTCACTCTCAGAGGCGAACGCACAGAAAATCGTGAAGGTAATGGACCTCGCGGTGAAGACAGGCGCCCCCATTATCGGGCTGAATGATTCCGGGGGAGCCCGCATCCAGGAAGGCGTGGTCTCGCTCGCCGGTTATGCAGAGATATTTCTGCGCAATACGCTCGCAAGCGGCGTGATTCCCCAGGTCTCGGCCATTATGGGACCGTGCGCCGGCGGGGCAGTGTACTCCCCGGCGCTTACCGATTTCATTTTCATGGTGGACCACACCAGCCACATGTTCGTGACCGGCCCAGATGTCATCAAGACCGTCACGCACGAGGACGTCACAAAAGAAGATCTGGGGGGTGCCGCAACGCATAACTCCACCAGCGGCGTAGCGCAGTTCCTTGCAGCGAATGACGAAGACTGCCTGCGGAGCATCCGCGAGCTGATGACCTTTCTGCCTCAGAACAACCTGGACGGTGTGCCGCGCGTTTCGAGCAAAGATCCGGAAGATCGGGCCGACCTCGAGCTGGATACACTCATTCCCGAGGAATCGAACAAACCCTACGACATCAAGGACGTGATCTGCCGGGTAGTGGACGAACGCTATTTCTTCGAAGTAGCCGACCACTTCGCGCGCAACATCGTAGTTGGCTTCGCACGGCTTGGTGGGGAAACGGTCGGAGTGGTCGCAAACCAGCCCGCCTACCTAGCCGGATGCCTCGATATCAATTCATCCACCAAGGGCGCGCGGTTCGTGCGTTTTTGCGATGCCTTCCAGATTCCGATCCTCACATTTGAGGATGTACCAGGATTCTTACCGGGCACTGCCCAGGAGTTCGGCGGCATCATCCGCCACGGAGCGAAGCTGCTGTATGCTTACGCGGAAGCAACCGTGCCAAAGATCACGGTCATCACGCGCAAGGCGTACGGCGGAGCGTACTGCGTGATGGGCTCGAAGCACCTACGCACGGATATCAACTTCGCCTATCCCACCGCGGAAATTGCCGTTATGGGCCCGGAAGGCGCGGTAAACATCCTGTATCGCCGCGAGTTGGCCCATTCCAAAGATCCCGAAGGGAACCGCCAGGCAAAGATCGACGAGTACCGGGACCGTTTCGCAAATCCCTTCGTCGCGGCAGAGCGCGGTTATATCGATGACGTGATTGAGCCGCACGAGACACGGCCCAAAGTTATCCGCGCCCTCAGAATGCTAGCCAATAAAACGGACGCCATGCCGCGCAAGAAGCACGGCAACATCCCCCTGTAACTACCTTCTCGAATATACAATCACAACCATGCGAAAAAATTCTTTCTCTTATTAATTCAATAAGTTAAGTCCGAAGGAGCCATGCGCCACCGTGAGTCGGGCGCTATCTCTTGATCAGATCCGCGGCGCACCGAAACGCGGACAAGAGGAGATTCGATGCAGGCTGTTGGTCGGGCGCTGGCCGGTGTGATCCTGGTTGGCGTTGCCACATTTGCGCAGGACACGTTTGTTGTGACGGGAACTGCGATTCCAGCGGACCTGCTTCAGCAGAACTACGGTCGAATGCCGAAAGGGATCGGTGCCTATGACCTCAGTATCTGCAATGTTACCGACGGGAAGCAGTCAATCGTCAGCAGCCAGATTTATCAGGCGCTGGCGCAAGCGAACCCGGCACTTCAGCCTGTTGGGCGTCAGATTATGCTCGCCGCCATCCTGCGAAATCAGAATCGTAGCGCGGCTACCATTTTTAGCGT
>DATBHS010000149.1:0-7669 GCA_036557345.1 Bryobacteraceae bacterium | reverse complement strand
TCCTTCCATGATGAGGTCGAGCTGATGCAACGTCAGGCCGATGCGGTGATCCGTCAGCCGGTTCTGCGGGAAGTTATATGTTCGGATTTTTTCGCTCCGGTCCCCGGTGCCCACCATGCTTTTGCGCTCGGCGCCGATTTGTGCCATCTGCTTTTCCAGCTCCATCTGGTAAAGCCGGGAGCGCAAGACCTGCATCGCCTTGGCGCGATTCTTGATCTGTGACTTCTCGTCCTGACAGGACACTACAGTATTGGTCGGCAAGTGCGTGATGCGTACCGCCGAATAGGTGGTGTTGACCGACTGGCCGCCGGGTCCGGATGAGCAGAATGTGTCGATGCGGATGTCTTTCGGATCGATCTGGACATCTACTTCATCGGCTTCGGGCATGACCACGACTGTGATGGTGGAAGTATGGACGCGGCCTTGCGTCTCCGTCTCCGGAACACGCTGCACGCGATGCACGCCACTCTCATACTTGAGGCGGCTGTAAACCTTGTTGCCGCTGATCAAGGCGATTACTTCGTTCAAACCCCCAACAGACGATTCGCTGAGCGAAGTGACTTCCACCTTCCAATGCTGCTCTTCCGCGTAGCGCGTATACATCCGGAAGACTTCACCCGCAAACAATGACGCTTCATCTCCGCCCGCACCCTTTCGTATTTCCAGCACGACGTCTTTTTCGTCGTTGGGGTCCTTAGGCAGGAGCAATAGGCGGAGATCCTGCTCCACTGCCGCCACGGACGGCTCGAGCCGTAACACTTCCAGTTCGGCCATCTGTCGCAAATCCGGGTCCGTGTCGGTCAACATAGCGCGGGCGTCGATCAGCTCCTGTTGCGCCTTCTTCCACTCGCGATATTTCGTTACCAGCTCCGTAAGCTCGCTTTGCGCCTTGGCAATCTTGCGGTATTCCTCCGGTTCACTGATTACGGTGGCATCCGCCATCTTCGCCGTCAGCTCGTTAAAGCGCTCTTCGGCCTCGTTTAGTCGCTCCGTGTATTGCATACAATGATGAGACTGCTTTCAGGTCCGTCTAGGCGATCACTAGAACTCCGCCTTCGGCTTCTTCGAGTTCCATGGCCCGGCCTAGCGCGCGAATAGCCACCTCCGTCTGGCGATTAGATGGTGGTTGGGTGGTCACGCGTTGCAACCATAAACCAGGCTGTGTCAGCGTCGACAAAAGTCCGCCGCGGCGTCTGGCGGCGAAGCGTATCACCTCATAACTGAGCCCCACGATAAGGGGCAGAAGCGCGACCCGCGCGATAAACTTTGCCCAGAAGCTGTCGAATGGCAAAAACGCGTAACAGATCATCGCAATAATCAGCACCACAACCAGGAAACTCGTGCCGCATCGCGGATGCCAGGTCACGAAACGCTGCGCATTCTCGACCGTTACAGGCTGTCCCGATTCGAAGTTGAACACCACTCTGTGCTCCGCGCCATGGTATTCAAACACTCGGTGCATCTCTTTCATCCGCGAAAGCAGAAACATGAATCCGAGGAATATGGCGATCCGCAGGCTGCCGTCGACCATATTGATGGCGAGGCGGCTGCCGACCGCGGAAAAATGGTGGCCAAGAAGCGTTGCGAGATACAGCGGCACAAACTTATAGAGAGCAATCATGAAAGCTAGCGAAAATCCGACCTGCAGCACCATCGCGGCGGGTCCAAGCTTCTTTTTCTCCGCTTTCTCCTTCTCTTTCTCGCCTACGCTCTCAATTGCACACTCCGCCGAAAATTTCAGAGCTTTCATCCCGAGCCACATAGCATGACCCAGCGTTCCCAGGCCGCGAAAGACGGGTAGTTTGAAAATTGGATACCGATCGGATAACCGGGGCAGGACGCTCTCTTCCGTAACAATCTCTCCATCGGCCTTGCGCACGGCCACACAATAACTGTGCGGACAGCGCATCATGACTCCCTCCATGACCGCCTGACCGCCCACCAAGGTGGTTTCCTCCCCGTTCTCAAGAACTGGAAGTAGCTGAATGTAACTAAAAAAACGCCAAAACCCGCGAGGATTCAACGAGAAAGGCCCTCCATTTAGTATATCTGGTAACTAGCATACTCGCTTCACGCCCCATTTGAACCGATGCCAAAATTCCCAGTATTTCTTCTGGCGCCACTGATCCTCGCTTTTGTGAAGGTATTGCCAGCTCAGCAGGCGAAGCCGCCGCAGCCGGCAGTCGAAAAGGCGACCCCTGCCCGGCAACCCATTGCGCCCCCGCGTGAGCGGCTTCCGCAGCAGACGGTCCGGCAGGAGGAGCCCCAAGAGCACCCTAAGGCCCATCCTTCCGAGCCTGACGAAGAACACGGCACAGCACAGGGGCTCCGATTCGATATGACTGAAGCTCCGCCCTCGGTAACACATCACCAGATCCGGCTCGGCAACAAGCTTCTCCATTACACGGCTACCGCTGGCCGCATGCCGATCAAAGGCGACGGAAACAAGACCGAAGCGCTCATGTTTTATGTGGCTTACACTCTGGACGATGCCGATGCCGGCCAGCGGCCGCTGACTTTCGCTTTCAATGGCGGTCCCGGATCTGCATCCATCTGGCTGCACATGGGAGCCCTGGGTCCCCGCAAGGTCGTTCTGCAGAAGACCGGTTTCATGCCACCTGCGCCTTACCGGCTGGAGGACAACCAGGAAACCTTGCTGGACAAAACCGACATTGTACTGGTGGATGCGATTGGAACCGGTTTCAGCCGTCCAGCCAATGCGACAGCCGGCAAGAAGTTCTGGAGTGTCAAAGGTGACATCGAATCATTCGGCGAATTTATCCGTCTTTATTTAACCCGCAATGAACGATGGTCCTCTCCCCTGTTCCTCTTTGGCGAAAGTTATGGCACGACACGTTCCGCAGGTGTTGCCGGCTACCTCGCGGACAAAGGTATTTCGTTCAACGGCATCGTCCTCCTCTCTACTGTTCTAGCGTTCCAGACACTCGAGTTTGAACGCACGAATGACGAACCTTATCCCTTGATCTTGCCCTCCTACGCGATGATTGCCGCCTATCATCACAAGCTCGCTCCGGACCTCTCGCAAAATCTGGAGAAGACCCGGGCGGAGGTAGAACAGTGGGCATCGAACGAGTATAGGCGGGCACTCGCCAAAGGAGATTCGCTGACTCCACAGGAACGGCAGGCCGTTATCGACGGGCTCGCCCGCTACACCGGTCTCAGCAAGGAAATTATCGAACAATACAACTTGCGCGTGGATGTGCAAGGGTTCACGCACTATCTGCTGGCTGACCAGAAGCTCCGGGTGGGACGTCTGGACGGCCGCTTTACTGGTCCCGACCCTGAGGGTTTCGTCGAAACACGTTTTTTCGATCCCACTAGCGCTCAGACGCTGCCGCCCTTCAGTTCCGTCTTTAACAGCTATCTCAGGCGAGAGCTGAACTACGCTACAGACATGCCGTACTACACGTTTGCGCATGGCGAGTACGGTTCGGATTTCAAGTGGGACTGGGGCTCCGCGGGGGAAGGCTTTCCGGATACGGCCAGTGCCCTTCGGCAAGCCATCGTAAAGAATCCTTATCTCAAAGTTCGAGTGCTTGAGGGTTACTATGACCTGGCCACGCCGTACTTCGCTGCAAACTACACCATGGACCATCTGGATCTCGCGCCGCGTTACCGCAATAACATCAGCTTCAGCACGTATCCTTCAGGTCACATGGTTTATCTCGATTCCGATTCGTTGAGGAAAATGAAAAGCGATGTCGCCAACTTCATCGAGGGCTCAACATCCGGTGCGCAGTAGTTTCACAACCGCTCGCCCTGCCTCTTTCACTGAGCGTTTAGGGCGCTTGCTCCAGCCCGGAGCATCGCGCGCCTTGACCGCGACTCTTCTCATCGCGCTTTTCTCGATTCTTTATTTCACGAAGACCTATCTCGCCGCGATGGAGAAGACGTTCTGGTATGACGAGCTCGCCACCCTGTATATATCCCGCTTTCCTACCTTTCACGCCGCGTGGGCTGCCGTGTTGCGGGGCGCCGACTACAATCCGCCTCTTTTCTACCTCATCCACCGCGCGGCGCGCGCCTTGTTCGGCGAAGGAACAGTAGGCTTTCGCATTCCCGAGATACTGAGCTTCTGGGTTCTGGGCCTGTGCCTGTTTCGTTTCGTGGCTCGGCGTGCCGGTCTTCTCGGCGGTTGGATCGCAATGGCGCTTCCAGCCCTCACCGGAGCGTACTTTTACGCTTACGAAGCGCGGCCGCACGGGCTGGTACTCGGGTTTTGCGGTCTGGCATTAACGTGCTGGGACATGCTGGAAGAACGGCGGAACTGGTTCTGGCTCGTCGCGTTTGCGGCTTGCCTTGAGGCTGCATTCTTTACTCATACCTTCGCTTTATTGCTGCTCGTTCCGTTCGGCCTCGCTGAGCTTTCCAGAACGCTCGAGCAAAGGCGTATTGCCTGGGACAGGTGGATCGCCCTGGTGCTGCCGGCAATGATCGCGGTCGCTACCTTTATTCCGCTGTTCTGGTCTTATACCCACAAATATCGTCATTCGGTGGACCGGATGCATGTCTTCAAGGCTTCAGCGCTCTACCGCGTTCCGGTGTTCTATCAGGAACTGCTCGAGCCTGGCATTCTGATCGTGGTCCTGATGTTGGTTGTGCTTGTGCTGCGTGGTGCAGTGAACGTAAAAACGTTCAGTAGATCCGTGTCGGTGCTGCTTGTGGGGTTCATCGTGCTGCCCCTGTGCGGAGTTTTGCTCGCACGGATCATTGGAGCGCCTTTCTACCTTCGCTATTTTGTCTCGGCAGTGATAGGAGTCGCGCTTCTGTTTGGACTCGGCGCTGGATTCTGGCCACAAGTACGAATTCGCATCGTACTTGCAGGGGCGGTCGCGTTGGGGCTGGTGATCTCGTGCGTGAATACCGTCCGCTTCTACTACAAAGGCTGGGGGGATCAGGTGTTCGAACCGAGCACTAAACTTCTCATGAATACGATTCCGGGAAATCCCCTCGGAATTCATCAGCTACTGACGACTCACGCCACGGCGGGAATTCCGGTCGTTGTCCCTGTCGTTCTGGACTTCAACTATCTTCGGTACTATTGGCCTGGTCAAATCGGGAGGCTGTATGGCATCAGAAGCGCCGATCCCGGCGAAATCGGTCTGATTTGTCACTCGTCGCGGCCACTGGGCCCTTTTGAGCAAAAAGAGGCGTTCGAGCAATTCGCGGAGGCGCACCCGATCTATTTCATCTACGGGCCGACCTGGGCATATCCATTTCTGTCTATGATGTCAGCCAAGGGAGGCGCGATCGAATCGTTCATTTTCGACGAAACAACGGACTACTTCCTGGCCAAGATTCGCATGCCGGCGGCGCCTCGGCCGAATGCGGGCCAGCACTGATCGGCCGATTCGAAATTCTCATCGTCTGCCGATTTTGTCGAACGGAACCGCCCCTTCGACGTGGATGCGAAAGCTGATTACTGAAACGGGTCCGCGTGCCTGGTTATATCCGGGATTCGTGATGTGCTGCCAATCCGCAGCGGCGTAGATGCCACGCCAGATTTGTGCATTGTAGTAAGTCTCGAATATCTTCTCCAGACCATAGGTCAAACTGCCGTCCCCGAGCAAGAATCCTAAGCCCCCCAACTCGAGATAGCGTCGATGATCGCCCGAGATCCCGTTTGTGATAAAGGCCGCGCCGATTTTGTCGGCACGCCGGCGCCACAACCTACCGAACAAATCGGCCCCGAGCGAAGCCGTTCGGTCCACTTCCGTGTAGGCGAACGATTCGTTTCCGCCATCATTCCAGCCGAGGCGGCCATACGCTCTGGCGTCGGTTGTGATCTGCTGCTCGACATTGAATCCAAACCCATACTTCACGCGACCCTGCTTCCTGTACTCGGTGATATTCGGAGTTGGGTCTTTCCCTGAAAGATAACCATCAATCGCCTGCCGGTAGCTGCCCATATTGGCGTGATTCACGAAGCTCAGCAGGCGAATGGTGCTCGGTTTGTCAGGGAAGAGTGGTGGGTTCAGATCGATCTCGAGGTTCTCGCCGCGTGCGCGGGTAAGGTTCCAATCGAGTGTGATTCCATTCGCTACGGTCGGCATCAGCATCTCGCCAAACCGCAGCCCTCCCCAGCGGTCGTCATACTCTACATAGAGCCCATACGTGTAGCCGCGAGTATCGGCGGCGTAATCCCACGCTCCGTTATTGACAGCGGTCCAATTCATGAATTGCAGTCGGCTATCGCTGCCGATCGAGTTCAGATCGAAGAAGTCGGCGGTGCTCATTCTGCCCGCGCGAAGCTCCAATCGCCGCACAGCCGGCATCGAGGCGAGCGACAACGGGTTCGGTTTGGTGTCCACTGTGCGCTTGCTTAGCGGCAGAACGTAATGCAGCATGATTCGCGCAATATACGGGGTGGAGCCCAGAGTAGGGTTGCGGACCACATCCACATTGGTGTATCCGGCAAGCCCCAGGGCGTTGCTGATTCCGGCGCCTCCGGCGCTTTCGACATCGAACAGAAATTCAAGTCGCTTCGTAAGCGCGATTCCTGTATACAGCGTAAGGACGCGTGAAGTGGCGTGTTCGGAAGTGTTTTGGAAGCTGTTCGGACCGCTGTATGCAGCCGGAAAGGCCCCGTGTTGCTGACGAATAAAGTTGGCCTGTCCGGAAACCCACAAACGGTTCCAGAAAGACTTCGTTGTAGCGGCAGTCCCGGGCTGTCCCGGTACATCTTCTGTGGTCGATGCATCTCGGGCAAACGCGGTCGGTCCCGCAATTGCGAGGAAGGTCAGGAGAATGATCCGCAACTCTTCATCGTGCGCGGATACAGCCGCAGTGTCAACCTGCGGGATCGCTGAACGAGTCCGGCAGCATGAGATTTCTCAAAAACCCGGGCCACTACAGTTCAGAGGAATCCTATGGGTTTTACGATCGGGCGTGAATAACAATTTTACGCGCTGAAAACCATTCCGCCGCTATCAACCCGTGAAACGCCATGTTCTCGTGGCGCTGCTTGTCTGTGGCGCTGCGGCACAAGGGCAGAACTATCCCTACTCCATTCATCCCTTTGGGATTCAATCGCTAGACGAATTCAACGAAGTCAAAGCGGAATACCCGGACCTTTACTCGATTGACGGCGCCGTTCATCTCGCGCAGCTCCGCAGAGATAAACACTGGTACGTCTCGTATCTGAATCAATCCATCTACTGGACACGTACGCCGCTGCTGATCCATGCCAGAGAAACCGTCTGGACAGACGGTCAGCACTATATCCGCGGCAGATGTGGCAATCAACTCTCACCGGTGCCGAAGCGGCCAGTTGAGAAGTTGCCGCCGGCGGATCTCGCTTCCGACAAGCCGCTTCCCACGCCGGATTCGCCCATTCTGCCCTGGATGCTCATCAGCACACTTTCAGCGCCAGTGCCGACTGCGGCTTACCGGACCGGCACACCAATCGAACGCCAGAATGAGACCTGGGCGTGGCCCAGGACAAACCCTTCTGTTCGCGGCGAAGATATCTCACAGCCGGTTCCTCCGCTGGCCTTTCCGCCGTTCGCTGTATTCCCGGAACGGCAACGTCCACCAGCGGTGTTGGTGGTTCCGATTGGGGCTGCAGCCACACCAGAACCGCGCCCGATTCTCTTGCTCACCCTGGGATTGGTTTTGCTACTGTGCGTGCGGCAACGGAAACGCTACC
>DATBHS010000148.1:0-7056 GCA_036557345.1 Bryobacteraceae bacterium | reverse complement strand
TGCCCACGCGGAGGATTCGTCAATGAAGCTTGTTTTTGGGCTGGCGCTTCTGCTTGGTTGGACAGCCGTCGCGGATACCCCGACGGCGCCCGCCGGAAGCAAAGAGGATGCGCAGTGGATTGAAGACCTCGGCGGAAGCGTTGGACGCAACCCACAAGGCAAGGTGACTGCGGTCAGCCTGCGCGGGACCTGGGTCACGGATACCGATTTGCGGCGTCTGAATGGTTATGCGGATTTGAACGAACTTGATTTGTCGCTGACACACATTACTGACGCCGGTCTGCAAGAAATCAAGAATCTGAAGGGAATAACGGACTTCAATCTGTATTTTGCGGAATACGTGACGGATGAAGGAGTCGCCTACATCAAGGATTGGAAGCGACTCAGAAAACTGAATCTGCATGGGACGAAGGCGAGTGATACGGCGCTAGAACATATAGCCGGGATCAACACGCTTGAATCCCTGGATGTCGGTTCTACGTTGATGACGGATGTGGGATTGGAGCGATTGACGTCGTTGACAAACCTGCGAGAGTTGACGATGGGCGGCAATGAACTTGGCGATGCGGGATTGCAGGCTTTACGCCAAATGCCGACGCTGACATACCTCGATCTCAGCGGCCGCAATGGAAACGATAAGAACGTGTGGAGTGTTTCCATGTCGAACACCGGACTGCAGGCGGTGTTAAGTTTGAAAGATTTGCGCGAGCTGCGCTTTTCGTGCGTGTCGACCTCAGTGGGTATTGAAGGCAAGAAGCTTGGAGAGGTCAGTACGCTAAGCGTAACCGAGAAATGGCTTGAACAGATAAGAGCGCTACCAAAGCTGGAGCGGCTGAAGTTGCAGGGCTGCACGCGAGTGAACGACCAATCCGTCGCAACGCTGATCTCGATGCCGGCGCTGCGAGAGGCAGACTTAAAAGGAACGTCTGTTACCGAAGAAGGCGCCAAGCGGCTTCGTAACGCCAAACCAGGAGCTATCGTGTACGTAGGGCACTGGGAAGGCAAGGCCGGCGCATTTCGAAATAACTAGGATTCCACCTAACGGATGGGCTCGGATTTGAGCGACGCTGTGGGCGTGACGCTCGACAGCGCGCCGATACGTGTCGGAGGGTACGGCAACCCAGGGGTGCGCCCCATGAGATTATCCAAACTCGAACAGTGATTTCCCGTTCCTGATGCACTTGTGTTGTCACTCTAACGCCGTATGCTGTTCGATCGAATCGATTGAGGTCTGGTCCACGAGGTGCACCGTTCCGGGTTCACGACTATGCACGCGATCAAGTCGAGTTACCGTTCTCTCTTCAGCCGGCCCGGTTTCTTCCTTGCCGCAGTAGTCACCATGACGCTGTGCATTGGCGCCAACAGCGCCATCTTTTCCCTCATCGACGCTGTTTTGTTGAAGCCGCTGCCCTACGCTGCGCCTTCGCAACTCGTGGCGCTCTTCGAGACCAACCCTTCTTTCAAAACCGGATTGGTTCCTGTCGGGCCGCGCCGTCTCGATGAATGGAATCGCATGAATCGGAGTTTCGACGGCATTGGCGGCGTTTACACGGAGAACATTACCGAAACCTCCGGCGCGCTGCCCGAAAAACTGCTGTGCGCGCGCACGTCGCCGCGATTCTTTTCCGTTCTTGGAATCGTCCCGCTCCTCGGTCGTGAATTTACGCCGGACGAAGAACTCTTCGGCGGTCCACACGCAGCGCTTATCAGTGAAGCCCTCTGGCGCCGCCGCTTTGCAGGCCAGCCGAACGCCGTCGGAAGGCCACTGCGCGTCAATGACACGCAGTACACGGTCGTCGGCGTTCTCCCCTCATCCTTCCGGGTGCCCATGACGAACACCGACGTGGAGGTGTGGGTTCCCGCGGCTCTTCCCAAAGACATCCTTGACAACCGGGACACGCGCTTCTATCAGGCTGTTGCGAGGCTCAAAAAGGGTACCTCGATCGCGTCTGCACAAGCCGAGCTGAAAACTCTGCAGGCCCGCCTGGCCGCGCAGTATCCGGCGACGGACGCCCACTGGACTCCGGTAGTCAAACCGCTCAAAGAAGTCACGGTCGGCAGTTCGGGCCGCGGCCTCTGGACTCTGTTCGGTGCGGTCACGCTAGTGCTTCTGATCGGCTGCGCCAACATCGCTTGTCTGCTGCTCACGCAAGCACAGCGGCGCGCCCGTGAAATGGCCATCCGCTTTTCTCTCGGCGCGCGGCGCAGGCAACTCATCGGCCAGCTTCTGGTGGAAGCGTTCCTGGTCGCCCTGCCAGGTGCGATTTTGGGCCTCTTGCTCTCTTCGTGGGGAACCGACCTCCTGCGCGCCGTCGCGTCCGACCAGCTTCCTCGAGGAGACGAGGTCCGCGTCAGTTGGCCAGTAGTCTGGTTTACCCTTTCGCTGAGCGTCGCCACGACATTTCTTTTCGGATTGATTCCCGCCCTCGCGGCGACTCGCACCGATACGGCGCCCGCCCTCGCCCGCAGCTCACGAACTCAGACCGGTGGCTCGGGCCAGGCTCTTCTGGGTCTTCTCGTCGCGGGCCAGGTCGCTCTGGCAATTGTGCTGCTCATCAGCGCCGGGCTCTTGATTCGAACCATCAGCAATCTGGCGCATGTCCCGCTCGGGTTCCAAACGCGCAACATCCTGATGCTCCATATCAGCGCTTCCTGGGGAGAGAAACGCGACTACAAGCGCGTGCAGCACCGGCTCGAGCAGACTCTCGAAGCCCTCGAAAATATTCCTGGCGTAGAATCTGCGGCTCTTTCCCTGAATATTCCAGGAGCCGGTGCCAACTACAATCTCGAATTTCATATTGCCGGACGAAACACCGACGCTCCCGGCGAAAAGCTCCTCACCAACGCTCCGGTGGTCAGTTCCTCCTACTTCCGCACGCTTGGAATTCCGCTGCTCGCCGGACGCGCGTGCCGCGACAACATCGATACCAACCCGCAGGAATCCGTTATCAGCCGTCAGTTTGCGGAACGCTTCTTTCCGAATGAGAGCCCCATCGGCCACATTCTTCAAACCGGCCGGGGAGCGGCGACTAATTCTACTCTGATCGTGGGAGTCGTGGAGAACGCGCGTGACACAAACCGCACTGAACAACCGGAGGCCGTCGCCTACTGGTGCACGGCGCCGGGTTTTTGGCCCGACCCGATCTTCCTCCTTAAGACGCAGGGACCGCCGATGGCGCTCGCCAATACCCTCCGCGAAAAAATCAAACGAATCGAGCCAGCGCGCGCGGTCTATGACATCGCGCCGCTCGATGAGCAGCTTTCGTTGGGAATGACCGAACACAAGCTGCAAACCGTCCTGCTGAGCCTCTTCGGACTTTCTGCCTTGCTGCTGGCGGCTGTGGGGCTTTACGGTGTGCTTGGATTTTACGTGTCACAGCGCACTCGTGAAATTGGTTTGCGTGTAGCGCTCGGCGCGCGTCCCGCGCAGATTTTCTCCCAGATTTTTCAGCAGGGTGCTCTCATGACAGTGGCTGGCGTTATGGCAGGACTCACCGCAGGGGCGGCGTTAACGAAATTGATTGTCGGTCTTCTGTACGGTGTCAGCCGTTGGGATTCGCTCTCGTTTTTCGGTGCCCCGGTGTTATTGACGGTCGTGGCGGCATTGGCAATCTGGATTCCAAGCCGACGTGCTATGCGAGTCGATCCGATAGTAGCGCTTCGCGAGGAATGAGCGGTGGTTGCCTCGCCACCCTCCTCATAATGCGGTGATGGTCTTCGTACGCCAGCTTCGCGCTCCGTACTTGAGCACGTCGCCATTGACTTCGCCAATCGCTCGTATCTCATCGCGGGCCCGTCGTCGCCCGATCCGCCTTCTACCGAGCTTCAGTCGCTAAAATGTCGGATCCCGTCGATTGATATCGCGCGGCTGTGTCTGTTTCTCGCTTCAGAATTAAGCGACGGCATGCCAGGCCAAACGCTGAATGTGGATGGCGGCTGGGTGATGCATTGATTTTTGGGCACTCCTGCTCACTTACGGAGACGGCCCAGCGCAATCGAGGCCCGGTTCGCTTTACGTAGCGGCTACAATCTACGCTCTGAGGGGTGTCGAATTTCCTGCAACGGTGTTTTGCAGCAAGCTGCTGTCGATTCGAGCAGGCGTCTCTAGTGTGACGCGGAAACGCTCGCGCGATTCGCCGACACGCTTCATCGCATACGCCCCGCTTCCCAGCAAACTGTCGAAAAACATCTCAAATTCAGGCCGGAGTTTGACCCAAGTCTGTTCGGTATTCGGAGCCAAAAGCCGGTCGTTTACGATCACCTCACATTGGCCCGCGTCGAACTTCAGCTTTCCTTGAAATACCGTCTCGTCTTCCAAACGGCTGCAAGCAAGCAAAGCGGAGCCGAACGCTTGGAGAAGTTTGTCTGTGAATGTCCCCTCAGATGGCCGCTTCCGGTTATACAGCAACCCGAGCCGGCCGAAAGCGCAGTCGAGGCTATAGTTCGCTTCGTCACCAATCAGCATCACGCCGGGCCCGTCTGGCACATGCCGGTAATCGGCCACGTCGATGATCAATTCATCGAGTACCGCATCGCGAATCCACCGGTGAAAAACAGGGATTGCATCCCCCAAATCAATCGAATCCGGCTCCCGCGCGAAGATCTTCACATTCACGTGATCTATGTTTTCGGATTTCATACAAGCGCTTCTCTCCTTCCTCAGACCTTCACAGGTTCCGCGGACAGCCTGCCGTAGCACGCGTGGCAGGCTTCCAGAAAGAGCTGCGCTTCCTCAACTATCTGATGAGCCGACTCGGCCGTCTTCGGTACATCAGCCTCCTCATGCGCTCGAAAGAAATACTGCGCAAAATTGCCGCCGACAAATGGGTCAAAGAAGAGCTGCGTGTCGAAGAAATGACTCCGGAATTGAGACACAACACTGTCCGGTTCCAGACTGTGCGCTACAAACTTCCAATCGAGCAGTGCAGCAGCGGCATGCAGCATGGATTGGTACGCTGTTTTCGCTGCCCCGGCATAGTTTCCGCCGTCGAGTTGCAGTTGCGCCTCGAATGTTTCGCGTTCGCAGTCCGTCAATTGAAACTCAATAGTCGAGACCACTTCGCCGGCACATTCGCCGACTCCGAGATCACCGATCGTGAACTCCCGGGCATCCGCCCAATCCGTATAGAGGGAATCATCTGCGTCATGGGACGGAATTTCCATCAAATTTTCCAGGATGCGTTTGCACTCTGCTTTGCCGATTCTCTTGACAAAGGACTGGAAGGATTCACCCGGGTTTCGTTCAGCGATATATTTACCGGTAATACGGTCCACAGCTTCGGGGATCCGCTTGGAAGGTACCGCGCCAATCGCCAAGCCGTAGGCCCCAGCGTTCTCCGTCCACTGGCCGCCGAGCACAACCTGAAAATGGGGGACGTTGTACTTATTTTTATTGCGGCTCACGCCGTAGAAACCCAAGTCAGCAATGTGGTGCTGCCCGCAAGAGTTGAAGCACCCGCTGATTTTGACGCGCAGATTTTTGACGGCTGGATCAAGGCTGCCATTCTTCTCAACGAAACGCCGCCGCAGTTCCCCGGCCAGACCCCTGGAAGATGAAATGCCGAGCTTGCAGGTATCCGTACCCGGGCAAGAAGAAACGTCCACAATGGTACCAGCGCCGTAAGCGTGCAGGTTAACCGCGCGTAGCTCGTTGTACAGGGACGGAAGATCTGCTTCACTCACCCAGCGCAGGACAAGATTTTGTTCCACCGTGCTCCGCACGGTCTCGCGAGTGTATTTGCGAGCTATATCAGCCAGGCTACGAAGTTGGTTTGCAGTGATGTCGCCAAGAGGCAATGCCACGGTAACGGTGGAGTACGCCGGCTGTTTCTGCTTCTGAACATTCGTCTGGCGCCACTCCGTAAAACCCTCGGCGTGGCTCCGCTCGATCTGCACAAGCGGAGCGCCGGGTTTCAGTGGCATCTCTTGGTATTGCGGAACGTCTCTCAGATAAGCGGTCCATCTCTCGTCATGCGGTAGGAGCAGGCGTTCTTCCGCGACGACCCTTTTAAACTCCTCGATGCCCAGCTTGTCGACTACGAACTTCATGCGCGCACGATTGCGGTTTTTCTTTTCTCCGAGGCGTGCGAATACACGTCCAATTGCCTGGGCCGTCGGAAGCAATTCCTCCTCGGGCAGGAACTCCGTGAAAAGCTTTGCCTGGTAGGGAACCGGTCCAAGGCCTCCGCCGACATATAACTCAAAACCGCGCTTCAGCACACCGTCTTGTTCGCGAACGGCGGCAATCGCTCCGATGTCGTGAATTCGGGCGAGTGCACACGCTTTGTCACGGCAACCCGAAAAGGAGATTTTGAACTTCCGACCGAAGTTCTGGGTGTCAGGATGGCCCAATAGAAAGTACGCACAGGCTTTCGCATAGGGCGTGACATCGAAGACCTCCGTCTGGCACACACCCGCAATCGGACAGGCGGTTACATTTCGTACCGAATTTCCGCACGCCTCCCGGGTAGTAATTCCGACCGCCGCGAGCCTCCTCATGACAGAAGGAGTATCTTCGATGTGCACGAAGTGGAGCTGCACATCCTGACGCGTTGTGATATGGGCAATATTATCCGAATATTCCTCGGCAAGCTCGGCAAGCACTTCCAATTGGGTGGCGTTCAGGCCACCGTAAGGAATCTTAATGCGCTGCATGCCCGGGGCATCCCACATCGTGTTGGGCCCCTTTGTGAGTGAGCCGGCCGGGTATTCTAGTTCGCGGGTTGTCCGGCCGTCGTGCCGCCGTCCATTGTCGTAGCGCTGCCCATAGCAGCCCCTGCGCAACCGTGTTTCGGCGAATACCTTGTCGTCGATTCTACCTTGTTTTTTTAAAGCGATCTCAGCTTCAAATACGTCGATCTCTTTCGCGAGGCTAGGCGCGATTTGGTTTAAGGTGTTTTCTTTGTAGAGAGAGTTGCTGGCCTTCATGACCCTACCGGCCGCCCCGAAAAAGACTGTCAGGCGGGTATTACCCCATTCTACATCGAAATTCGGTACTTACCGTCGCGACGGAACGAAAAGCCTGTCAAAAAAGCAGGTGCGTAACGGGCGGCAACC
>DATBHS010000147.1:0-34209 GCA_036557345.1 Bryobacteraceae bacterium | reverse complement strand
TCGGGTTTTGGATAGTTGAGTGGCCGCAGGAGCACTCCATGCACGATCGTAAAAATGGCAACATTTGCTCCGATCCCCAGCGCCAGCGTGGCGACGACAACTGCTGTGAACCCAGGACTCTTCGCTAAAGATCGAATCGTGTAACGTACGTTTTGTACAAGATCCTCGACAAAGTTTACGCCACGCATGTCCCTGCACTCCTCCTTGTACTGCGCGATGCCTCCGATCATGCCCTGTGCGGCCCGGCGGGCCTCCTCGGGCGCCATACCGGATGAAATTTTCTCTTCAATGAGCTGATCCAGGTGGAAACGAAGTTCGGCTTCGAGCTCGGAGTCGGCCTTCGGACGGCGGCACAGCGATCGAAGCCGCAAACGGGCTTTGTCCAGAATCCGCATTGCTAAGCCTTCTGGACCACTATGTTGATGGCCGTCGACAGACGAACCCAGTTCGCCAATTCCCGTTCCAGTTGCTTCCGTCCCGAACGCGTAAGGGAGTAGAACTTTGCCATTCGCCCGGTTTCGGTCGAGCGCCACTCGGCCTTGATCCAGGCCTGCTGCTCCAGACGGTGTAGCGCCGGGTACAGGGACCCCTGCTGGATCTGGAGAGCTTCTTGTGAAACCTGTTGGATACGCTTGGCGATCGCCCAGCCGTGTTTGGGTTCGAGCGAGATGCTCTTGAGGATCAAAAGATCGAGAGTGCCTTGGACAAGATCGGTTGGCTTAGCCATACGCCTAGATTACCAACAATTGTAGACGATCATGGTAGGTCGGTGCACAAGCCGGCCTCATGAGTGACCAGCCGACCGGCGTCAGGGAAGATGATCTTGAAGCCGGGTAGCGGCCTCAATGCGAATTAGTAGCCGTCCAGGCAAGCAGCCCGCTGTTCAATGGACCGTGAGTGGTACCGAAGAGAGCAGAGCCCGAAGGCCATTCCACAAGATCTGTACACCGATGCAGACCAGCAAAAACGACGACAACCGAACGATTACGGTCATCGCTGTGGGGCCCAGAATACGCGCCAGACGGTCTGCGAACGCGTAGCAAAGGTAAACGCTCACTCCGATCGCTGCTGATCCGATCAGCGCACCTATGGTGGCACCTAGTTTTGCAGGGTAAACGTGCGGCGCGTCTGCGCCCAGCGTGATCGCAACCGAGATCGAACCGGGACCAACGGTCAGCGGCAACGTCAACGGATAGAATGCCTCGCGCGACTGGTCTTGAGGCTCGATATCACGGTGGACCTGGTTACGCTCCTCATTGCCGCCACGCTGCAGCATTGTCCAAGCCGTTGAGATTACGACCAGACCGCCACCGACCTGGACCACCGGAAGCGAGATACCGAAGAAGGAGAGAATGTGCGTACCGATCAGATAGGAGCCGATCAGTAAGAAGAAACTATTCATACCGATCAGTCGCGACAAAGCTTGGCGATCCGCGGGCGTGTAGTCGCTAGTGAGCGAAAGAAAGATCGGACTTCCGCCGAGCGGATTCACAATCGGAAACAGACCGCTGATCACTAAAAGAGTGGATTTGAGGAGGTCGAGAAAGAGAACCTTCGGCATAGAAAGAACTAGAATGCCAAAAAACTTGTTTCGTTCTAAACGCGGCCTCTCCACAATCGCGTTTCACATCCGGAATGGTCAATGGTGCTGACGGCAACGCGATCTGAAACTCTATACTTGCCCGTCACACATGATCTAGAGTTCTCCTCAATCTCCGACTCGCGCATTATTACGTTCCAATCGCGACCGGAATCCGAAGATAGGGATTTGGAAAGCCAGCGCATTATCACCGATCCGTGCCGGTTCGTTGCCTTTCCGCAAGTTTTGAATGAGGAATCAAAAGGTACGGACCGCTAGCAACTTTAAATTGCGAGTTGATCGGATATGATTGGCGAGAGTTCTATTCTTTCGAAGCGACCTGCGATGCTATTTCAGGACGAACTGCACGATCAATTTGGCACGTGGCCACTCGCCTATATCCCGTATGGCGGTGCAGATTTCGGTGAGATTGCTGCAATTGCAGAAGTAGTCTCCGATGGAGATGATACAGCCTTTTATGAGGCATGGACCAATTCCGGTTCCCGGCTTTCGCAACGGGCCGAAGAGGCACTCAAAAGCGGTCATGTTCGGAGCGCGCGCGAACTCTTCCTGCGAGCCAGTGCCTTCTACGCTAGCTCTTACCATCCTCTTTATGGCGAGCCGGTCGACCCCCGCATTCTGAATGCTTTTCGCAGCCAAGTGGATACGCTCAATCGCGGCCTTTCACTCTTCCCATCCCCGATCGCGCCGGTGCGCATCCCGTTCGAGCAAACCTCAATGCCCGCGCACCTTGTACCTGCGGAAGGATATGAGCGTGCAGTGCGCCCACTGATTATATTTACAAATGGCTACGACGGAACCATTACCGACATGTACTTCGCATCGGCAGTGGCAGCGTCGCAACGTGGTTACCACTGCCTGTTGTTCGACGGACCTGGGCAAGGTGAAATGTTGTATGAACATGGCGTTCGTCTTCGTCCTGACTGGGAAACCGTGATCGCGGCGGTCGTGGACTATGCCGTAAAGCAGCCAATTATCGACTCGGCGCGCATTGCTTTGAACGGCTGGAGCCTAGGGGGCTATCTCGCACCTCGCGCTGCGTCCGGCGAGCCTCGTATTGCGGCATTGATCGCAGATCCAGGTATGTGGAGTATCGCTGGGGGTTTTCGTGAAGCGGCAATTCACAGGCTCGGTGTGCCACCGGAGGCAGCGGCCAATCTGGGCGCTTTAGACGACCAAACGATGAACCGCCTTGATGCATTCATTCGCAGCAAGCGTGATCTGTATTGGAAGGTTGTGCAACGCGGTTTCTGGGTCCATGGCGCGCAAAATCTCCGTGACTATCTTAGGAGCGCGGAACTCTTCACGATGGATCGCAACGCCGAACGAATTCAGTGTCCGACTTTGCTGACAATGGCAGAGAATGACTCCTTGGGTGCGTCCGCCCCACTATTCATGGACGCCCTGCGCTGTCCTAAGCAATTGCTGCGCTTCTCTGCGGCCGAAGGCGCGGGAGATCACTGCGAAATGAAAAATCGCTCTCTCCTGAACCGAAGAGTCTTGGACTGGCTGGATGAACAGTTTTCAATGTAGGCTGAGTCAGTCCCTCCTGTGAAACGCGCCTGCCTCCGCCGATCCATGACGTATCGTCGGCTATGGTGAGATTAGCTTCCGGCCCGGCGTTACGGAGAAATAGATCCGCCCTCGTCACAAAGTGTTTGCCGACCTCGGCTGTCATGGTTTTGAAACCGGGTTACCAGAAAAGTAACGAACCGTGCCTTTGACCGGCTGATCGAAGAGCTGCTTAACTAAGTGAGCGCTCAGGAGCTCACTTCAGTTTGTGTTCCATTCGCGTTCATTCGTGGCTAAGAGTGGTTAAGTCAGAAAGCTGCCGCCGAATGAATCCCGCGTTCCGCAAGCGCACTCTGCATCCGCGCCAAGGCTGATTTGTGAATCTGCGAAACGCGGCTCTCGTTCACGCCCAGCATCCCGCCAATTTGGCGCATTGTGTAGTCGCCCTCGTAATAGAGCTTCATCACCTTCTGCTGGCGCGCAGAAAGGTTGCTTAACGCCGAGCCAAGGCGCGCGCGTAATTCGGTTCGCGCGAAAACCCGGTCGGGCGCATCCGCCGGAGAACTAGGGGGGTCGGGCGGCAACTGATCCTGATCCTCGCTGGCTTTTTGCTGCGTGGCGGCCTTGGCAATGGAGCGCAAATCCACCATGAGGCACTGCCACTGCCGATTATTCAGGCCCATGGCTTCGGCTATCTCCGCCTCTAGTGGCGTGCGCCCGAGCTTAGCCGTCAGCTCCCGAGTAACCGTCTCCATCTGTTTTTGGCGTTTGCGGAGATCTCGGGAAGCACAATCCATCTGCCTGAGAGAATCGAGGATCGCCCCACGAATCCGATGCTTTGCATAGATAGCGAAGCTCACTTCGCGATCTTCACGATACTTGGTCGCTGCATCGAACAGCCCCATGGTGCCTGCGTGGACGAGATCGTCTAGTTCAATGTGCACGGGAATCGATTTCTGCACGTGACCAGCGATCGCCCTCACCAGCGACAGATGCTCGAGTATCAGGCGGTCCCGTTCGGTGTAGTCATGGCCTGCGAAACGTTTTGGAACAGTTGAATGGCAACGGGCTGGCTGGGTAGCAGCGTTCACAGTGTGTCTCCCTGGCGGAACGCTTCATTCGGTTCCGCGTCGGGGACAGAAGGGGCACCCTATACGCCAGCCACAGCGCTCATCGCATGTGGTTCTGTAACGAACGGATTTAATGAGGCTTAGCGAAAAAAGAAAGAGTGACGCTGAGGACTCGACAGGGCAAGAGACCAGTCATTTCCCCGTTTTGAAACGCATCCGCGCACGACATCGGTACGAGACGGGCAGGCGCGTTCCGAAACGGAACTGCGTTGGACAAGCGCCTTACGTCAAGGCTCGCAGGAAATGAATAAGATTTGTCTTAGAGCTAGGCCGACCACAAGAGCCGATCGTCTGGCCTACCCGGTGCGCTACTCGGGCATCGTCCGGGTGGCTTTCGATTGCCGGAAGGCGCTACCGCGTCTAATGGCGCTCCTGCCGGCTCGCGGCACACACCCGCGTACCATCTGTGATCCGCCAATTTGGATTGCCGCGACTCGAGCTCGGTCCTCAGCTCCGTCTCTTCCAGGAGGTCGAGCAGAGTTACTCCGAACCGCGCCATCACGCGATCGGCAAACTCAGGCTGCAGCCGCCGGGTTCCTTTGAGCACATGGTGAATCTGAGGTTGGGAGATCCCCAAGAGGCGGGCGAGTCCACGCTCCGTGTATTCGCCGTTTTGTATTCGCATATTTACGAATGCAATAAGCCGCGCCTGAAGAGCTCCAAACGTGACTGCTCCATTTAGTACTGATTTCACCGTGAAATAGGGTCCCTTAATTTTGCAAAAATATGTGCGATTTTACAAGCTGCGATTCCACCTGAAGACCGCATCATAAGCCCCTGAGTTCTAGGGATTTGTGCGATTTTCCTCCGGGAAATCTCAGATCCAATAAGAAAAAAATTCATAGATTTTTTTGACGGAACGCGAAAGTACTATATGTTGTTCCCATAGACCTGCGTCACCCACGACTCGCAAGCGAGCGTGGTCGGAGGGAAAACAAAAAAACAAAATGAATTGGACTCGTTCAGAAACTCTTGCCCTAGCTCAGCAGTCTTGCACCCATTGCTTAGGTCTCGGTCTCCGGCCTGGACGATCGGGGGTGTCGACCCCTTGTAACTGCGTCTTTCGCGCGATCTTCCGCGCCTGCTATGCGCGCTTTCGGTCTTGCGCTTCGAAAGAGAAATACATTAGCCGCGTTTCTCTCGAAGCCAATCCCGGCCGCCAGCGAAAATCAGTTTGGGGCCTCAAAGACGAGGAGTACATCGCCGATTTCTGCCTGGTCAGCCGCCGAACGCTAACCGACCGCGAGTATCGGATTTTCAAATATCATTTTCTACTGAGTGCCGACTGGAAGCTATGCTGCCGGAAGCTGAATATGGACCGTGGGAATTTCTTTCACGACGTCTACCGGATCGAGCAAAAGCTCGGCCAGACATTTCGCGAGCTCGAGCCTCACGCGCTGTTCCCCCTGGACGAGTACTTTAATGGGACCGGTAAGGCTCCGGTTACTCTGATTTCACCCTTTAAGGTGGAAACCGAAGAAGCACCGAAACCCAAAAAGGTTCTGAAGTTCCCGCTCAAGAAGGCGGCCTGAGAGATAAATCAGAAGCTGCAGCACCGTTCGGCCAGGTATTCCCAATACCTGGCCATTTTTATGGGTGCGCGTCATCGGAGCCATTGCTTCTCCGCTGGCGAAAAAATCGTGACAACAGTTCGCTCGCCTCGGCTGCGAACAATCCTTCTTCCACGTGCGCGCGGTGATTCAGCAGCTCGGAATCGGCCAATCGGAACTTGCTTCGAACCGCGCCGAAGCGAAGATCCCGCGCAGCGAACACGATACGTTCGACGCGCGCCAGGACAATTGCTCCCGCGCACATCACGCACGGTTCCAGCGTGACGTAAAGCGTGCTATTCAGAAGGCGGTAATTTTGTGTCCGCGCAGAAGCGTGCCGTAAAGCGTTCAGCTCTGCGTGAGAGGTTGGATCGTTTGAGGAGACCGGCTGGTTCCATCCCTCTCCCAACAGGAGATCGTCCCGTACAACGACTGCCCCGACAGGCACCTCACCGGCGCCTTCTGCTCTGCGTGCCAGTTCGAGCGCCCGTCGCATAAAGCGCTCATCGGATTCCGCCCACTTAGGCGTCAATTCGCGTGAACCCCGGCCGCCAACGATTCGTATCCACATTCAGACTGTACATCCGGTACCCTAATTTGAAGGGAGGGGGAATTGTTTCGATACTTTTCGCTAGCCTTCAAAAATACGCTTCGCAACAGGCGGCGTAGCGTGCTTACCATTTCGAGCATTGCGGTTTCTCTCTGCCTGCTGGGCGTATTGGTGGCCATGTATCATGCCCTTTTCTACGCGCAAGAAACGCCCGGGCAGGCGCTTCGGCTCGTAGTGAGGCACCGCGTCTCCCTGGCTCAACCGCTTCCGGTCGCCTATGAGGCAAAGATCCGCCAGGTTCCCGGCGTACAGGAAGTTTCGGTCTGGAACTGGTTCGGCGGTACGTATAAGGACCAGCGCGATCCGAAAAACTTCTTCGCGCGGCTGGGTGTCGAACCCAAGCCTTTCATGAGGATCCGAACCCAGATGGAGATGGCGGAAGACCAAAGGCGCGCGTTCATTCAGGATCGAACCGGCTGCGTTGTGTCGCGCGACTTGGCCGAGAAGCTCGGCTTCAAACTGGGCGATCGCATCACTTTGCAGGGAGATATTTATCCTGTAAACCTCGACCTGAAGGTGGTTGGCATTTTCGAAGATCCGGACGCGCTCGATACCCTGTTCTTCAATTACGACTATTTGCGAGATGCGCTCCCGATCGGGAGACGCAACTACATCAGCGTCGTTGCCGTGCTGGCTGACAGTCCGGATAGTGTGCCGCGCATCGCGAAGAATATCGACAACATGTATAAGGAGTCGGCTTACCCGACCAAGAGCGAGTCCGAGCAGCAATTTGCTTTGAGTTTCGTTTCTTTTCTCGGCAACATCAAGTTATTCCTGCTGAGTATCTGCGCGGCCGTTACGTTTACGATTCTTCTGGTTTCCGGCAACACCATGGCGATGTCAGTTCGAGAACGCATCAAGGAAGTCGGCGTTCTGAAGACCTTGGGCTTCAACAACGACACGATCCTCGGCATCATTATCGGCGAAGCGGTCAGCATTGCCCTCATTGGCGGAGTACTGGGATTGCTGCTGGCTGCCCTACTCACGGTTGGAGTCGGCAAGGCCGCCGCGACGTTCATGCCGCAGCTTCACAATCTCTCGATTCAGCCGGTGACTGCTTTGATTTGCCTGGGAGTAGCGGTTTTCATCGGTATCGTCAGTTCATTCATACCGGCCTGGAACGCCGCCCGGACAAACATTCTGGATTCGCTGCGATATGCCGGATAGACAACATGGCTATACCTGTTTCGTATAACCTCCGCAATCTGATCGTCCGAAAGACCACCACGATCATGACGGCAGCGGGCATCGCCATGACTGTAGCGGTGCTGCTCGCGGTTTTGGGCCTTGTTTCCGGACTCCAGTCCGCGTTCGCAAATACCGGCGACCCTCTGCATGTGCTCGTCATGCGCAAGGGTGGAAATGCCGAACTGACCAGCCTGGTCACCCAGCAGCAGTTTCAAACCATAAAGGTCTTTCCAGGTATTGCCGCAGGACCTGACGGGCAGCCGATGGCTTCCTTGGAAGTCGTATCAGTCATCAATTTGCCCAGTGTAGACAGCCCGGAGGGAATGAATGTCACGCTCCGAGGCCTGTCAACCCGTGGCGTTCAAATGCGTCACCTCAAAATCATTGCCGGCCGCTGGTTTCATCCCGGCGAGCGGGAAGTGACCGTCGGCAAGGGGATCGCCAAGCGTTATCCCAACGCCCAACTCGGAAAGCAATTGCGGTTCGGAAAGGGACTCTGGACGGTCGTTGGCGTTATGGACGGTGGCGATAGCGCAGTCAACAGCGAGATTTTTGCGGATGGACCGCAAGTCGCGTCGGATTTCAATCGGCCAGACACGTATAGCTCGGCCTTGCTGCAGGCTACCGACGAAGTTACGACCGCCGCACTGGTGCAATCGCTCAAAGATGACCGGCGCTTGAACGTGACGGCTATGAGCGAGAAAGACTACTACGCAGAGCAGACCATCTCATCGCGACCGATACAGTTTCTTGGCTTCTTTGTGTGCATCATTATGGCGGTCGGTAGTTGCTTTGCTGCCATGAACACCATGTATGCTGCTGTCGCCCGGCGCGCAAAGGAAGTCGGCACGTTGCGAATCCTCGGCTTCACCCGCGGAAGCATCCTGCTGAGTTTCTTCGTGGAATCCTTACTCCTATCGCTGATTGGCGGCATTCTCGCCTGCCTCGTTGTGTTGCCGTTGAACAACGTCACCACCGCGCTCGGCAATTTCGTTACTTTCAGTGAGACCAGCTTCAATTTCCGCATCGGTCCCGATGTCATGGTCATCGGAATACTGTTCTCGCTGATTTTGGGCGCGCTGGGCGGTTTGCTGCCGGCTCGCCAGGCCGCCAGAAAGGAGATCCTGACCGCGCTCCGAGAGATCTAAATGAGCCGCGCGAGTGTCCCCGGGGCCAAGCGGATTCATCACTTGTGAGTGCTACCTGAATGGAAACAGAGCTGAAAAGCCTTCGGATCGATCGATCCTCGCGTCGTCCGGGCGAGTCGAAATCGATTGCCAAACTGATCGTCCTCGCGACCGTCGTTGCCCTTGCTGCCATCGCCTCGGTTTTTGCATGGAGCAAATTGAACGCGGCAACACCTGTTCAGGTCGTTCAGGTTCAGTCGCCCATGACCGCCTCTTCGGCTGGCGACCAGGTGATCCTCACCGCGACCGGATATATCATCGCTGCGCACAAGATTGAGGTTGCTTCGAAAGTGAACGGCCGGGTGGCGTGGATCGGCGTAGATAAGGGTGACAAAGTGAAGGCCGGCCAAGTGCTCGTCCGCCTGGAAGACGACGAATATCGCGCACAGGTTGCGCAGCAGACGGGACAACTTGCCAATCTGCAAGCCAAGCTGCAAGAGGACCTGAATGGCTCGCGCCCGCAGGAGATAGCAAAGGCTCGCGCGGATGTAAACGAGGCGAAGGCGGATCTCGTCAATTCCAAGACCTCGCTCGACCGCACTCGTCAACTTGTGACGGATGGCGTTCTCGCCAAACAGTCGCTCGATGATGCGCAAGCCAAGTATGACGCAGACGTGGCGAAGGTTGCCAGTCTCCAGCACACACTTGACCTCGCGGTTCTGGGCCCGCGCAAAGAAGAAATTGACCAGGTGCGCGGTCAGATCGAACAGGCACGCGGCGCTCTCGCCTACTCTCAGACGCAGCTTGACAATACTGTGATCAGGGCGCCCGTCAACGGCACGATCCTCGACCGCAACGTCGAAAAAGGTGAATTCATTACCACCGGCTTCGTCGGTGATAAAGGCGCGAAGGGTTACATCGTCACCATGGCGGACTTGAATGATCTCCAGGTGGAACTCGACATCAGCCAAAACGATTTTCCGAAGTTAGGACCTCGCCAAAAAGGCATTGTCACAACCGACGCGTATCCCGACCGCAAGTATCAAGGCGCCATCGAGCAGGTCTCGCCGGAAGCGGATCGCGCGAAAGCCACAATCCAGGTGAAGGTGAAGGTGTTAAATCCGGACGACTATCTGCGTCCCGACATGAACGCCACCGTTGCCTTTTATAATCCCGCACCCGCACAACCTACCAGCGAGACAAAGCGCGTCATCGTGATTCCTGAGGGCGCCGTTCAGAACGGCAGCGTGTTCGTCGTCGTGAACGGGCACGCCCGTAAGCGGCCCGTGACCACGTCCGGTAATTCTGAAAAAGGAGTGCTTATTGAAAGCGGATTGGTCGGTGGCGAGGAACTCATTGTGAGCCCGCCCGCCAATCTGAAAGATGGTCAAAAAGTGGAAGTGAAGCAGAGGAGCTAATGGAGAAACGAGCAGATACGGTGAACGGCGTAGTTGTCAAAACGAACAAGCTGAGCAAAGAGTACATACGCGATGAATTTCACGTAATGGCTCTCGATGCGGTGGACATTGACATTCACCGGGGCGACTTCATTGCTCTGATGGGCCCTTCCGGTTCGGGAAAATCGACTCTGTTGCACCTGATCGCCGCGATGGACAAGCCGACCGAGGGACAAATCGAAGTTCTGGGAGCAAATCTTCGCGAATTAAGCGACAAGCAAATCGCCCATTGGCGAAACGAACATATCGGTTTTATTTTCCAGTCCTTCAACCTTATCCCGGTCTTGACTGCGCTGGAAAATGTCGAGTTGCCACTCAAGCTCACCCGGTTGGGTAAGAAGGACCGTTTACAGCATGCCGAAACGGCGCTGAAGCTGGTAGGGCTAGGCGACAGGCTGGGACATCTGCCGAAGCAGTTGTCGGGCGGCCAGGAGCAACGTGTCGCCATCGCGCGCGCTATCGTGACCGACCCCGACCTGATTCTCGCCGACGAGCCTACCGGAAACCTGGATGCCGCCTCTGCTGAAGACGTCCTTACGATGCTTACGCGCCTCAACCGGGAATTCAACAAGACGATCATCATGGTTACGCACGACCCTCATGCCGCCAAATTCGCCAGCACCGTGCGCCATCTCGAAAAAGGACAGTTACTCCCGCTCGGAACCTTGCCGGCAGACTGGGCTTCGGCCATGGCGACGCGGCATTAAATGTGGTAGCAAAGTGGCGAGGCATATCTCGCCGGTCGCGCTTGTAGGGATCGGGCATGCCCACTAATGCCGGAAATGCCGCACTCCGGTAAACACCATCGCCAAATTGAGGCGGTTCGCCGCCGCAATTACCTCCTCGTCTCGTACTGAACCGCCCGGCTGAATCACCGCGGTGACACCGTGCCGGGCCGCTTCCTCGATCCCATCAGGAAACGGAAAGAATGCATCTGAAGCGATAACGGTTCCCTCGAGCGGAAGAATGGCCTTCATCGCTCCCACCTTGACGCTGTCCACGCGGCTCGTTTGTCCGGCGCCCACGCTCACGATCTGACCCGGGCGCGTATAGACGATTGCATTCGATTTGACGTGCTTGCAGACGCTCCAACCGAAGATCAATGCCTCCAGTTCCAGAGCCGTTGGTCTGCGCCCGGTCTTCACTTCCAGCGTGGATTCATCGAGCGGCGCGATATCGGCAGTTTGAGCCAGTAACCCTCCAGAGATTGACTTGATTACGAGCTCGGGCTTTTCCAACGGCTTGACTCTGACTAATCGGAGATTCTTTTTCGCTGTCAAAATCGAAAGCGCATCTTTTGAAAACTCCGGAGCGGCGATCGCTTCCACGAAAAGTTGCGCTACTTCGCCAGCGGTCTCGTTATCGAGCTCGCGGTTAAATGCGAGGACGCCTCCGAAGGCCGAGACCGGGTCGGCTTCCAAAGCCTTCCGATACGCGTCGGCGAGCGTCGTTTGCTCGGCGCATCCGCACGGATTCGTATGCTTGATAATGGCTGCGGCCGGGCTCTCGAATTCTTGTACCAGCTGCCAGGCCGCATCCAGGTCGACGAGGTTGTTATAGGAGAGCTCCTTTCCGCGCAACTGCTCTCCGGCCGCGATTCCTACATTGCCCGTCCGGTAAAGCGCCGCTTTCTGATGCGGGTTTTCGCCATACCGCAGGCTCGCCGATCTTTTTGCTGAAATATACAAAGTTGACGGCAACTCTTCGAGCCGTGTGTTCCCCCCTGCGTCTACTTGCAGCAAACGCGCTGAAACCGCCGAATCGTAGGCCGCTGTATGCGAAAAGGCCTCCTGGGCCAATCTCCAATGGGTCGCGCCGCTGAGGCCACCGCCGTTTTCGGTCATCTCCCGCATGACGGGCTCGTATTGCTCGGGCGAGACAACCACCGCGACGTCCTGAAAATTCTTCGCTCCGGCTCGAATCATGGTAGGGCCGCCGATATCGATATTTTCGATCAGCTCTTCGCGGCTCACGCCAGGTTTGCCCGCGAATTTTTCAAACTGGTATAGATTGACGACCACCATTTGAATGGACGGAATGTCGTGCTCCGCGAGCGCCTGCATGTGCCCGGTATTTGCGCGCACTGCGAGGATGCCTCCTGCGATGCGCGGGTGAATCGTTTTCACCCTACCATCCAGCATCTCCGGAAAGCCGGTTACATCCGCAACCTCGCGAACAGGGATTCCGCTGTCGCGCAACAATCGTGCAGTTCCACCCGTAGATATCAATTCGATGCCCATGTCATGTAGCTTTGTTGCGAACGAAACGATTCCCGTCTTGTCGGTCACGCTGAGCAGCGCGCGCTCGATTTTTGGCATAAACCAACATTCTGGCAGAGGCCGCGCTAACCTGGACTCGACTTGCGCCTCTTCTGCCTTGCTGCTCTCAGCTTTCTCGTTGGCTTAGCAGCCTCATCCAATGCGATCAAGCACACGAGCGTACCGGTCTATGGTTACGAAATTGTCCGAGCCTACCCTCACGATCGCGCCGCTTTCACTCAGGGCCTCGAGTACAGCGGCGGCTTTCTGTACGAGGGAACTGGACTTCACGGCGAATCGACGCTTCGAAGAGAAGATCTTGCGACGGGAAAGATCCTGCAAGAACTCGCGCTTCCCGACCAACTCTTCGGCGAAGGCATCACCGTACTGAATGGGCGCATCGTTCAGCTGACCTGGCAATCGCATATTGGATTTGTCTATGACCAGCGAACGTTTGGCTTGCTCCGGAACTTTTCATATCCGGGAGAAGGGTGGGGACTGGCAAATGACGGGCGTGTAATCTACATGAGCGACGGAACCCCGCAGATCCGCTGTTTGGATCCCGCGACTCTCCGGGAATTGCAACGAGTCACAGTTCATGAAGGCAGGCAGCAAATCGAGGCGCTGAACGAGCTGGAATGGGTTCGCGGCGAACTGTATGCCAATGTCTGGCAGAGGAACCAGATCGTCCGCATCGACCCGCGCGATGGGACCGTGCTGGGCTGGATCGATCTCTCCGGCCTGTTGACTCCTGCGGAGTTGACTAACGGCGCAGACGTACTGAACGGGATCGCTTACGATTCTATGGGTGACCGGTTATTTGTCACCGGGAAGCTGTGGCCAAAGCTGTTTCAGATTAGATTGGTTCGCAAGCGGTAGGACACTAGAATCAAAACGTGCCTCATTACTGCACTTTGATACCTGGCGACGGAATCGGGCCCGAGGTCGCCCAGGCTACGTTACGCGCGGTTGAAGCCACCGGTGTCGATATTTGCTGGCGGCGCGCCGAGTTAAACGAAGCTATCATTCTGGAGGCCGGCAAGACGTTGCCGCAATATCTGCTCGATTCCCTAAATGAAACTCGTGTCGGCCTGAAAGGTCCCGTCACGACACCGGTGGCCGGCGGCTTTCAAAGCGTAAATGTCGCCCTTCGCAAGACGCTCGACCTGTTCGCTAATGTCCGCCCGGTTCGCACACTTCCCGGAATCAAGACGCGTTTCGATGACGTGCGCATCGACATGGTGATCTTCCGCGAAAACACAGAGGATTTGTACTCGGGGTTAGAACACGAGATCGTAAAGGACGTTGTAACCAGTCTCAAGGTGATCACGCGCACCGCCTCCGAGCGCATCGCGCGTTACGCCTTCAACTATGCCAGAAAGAATAGCCGACGTCAGGTCACGGCTATACACAAGGCCAATATCATGAAACTCGCGGATGGACTTTTTTTGCGCTGTTGCCGCGAAATCGCCAAACAATTCCCGGAGATTCAATATAAAGAACTAATTGTCGACAACGCTTCCATGCAGCTTGTGATTCGTCCGGAAACGTTCGACATACTGCTCCTTCCCAACCTCTACGGCGATATCGTTTCCGATCTTGCGGCAGGGCTGGTAGGGGGACTGGGCATCGTTCCGGGAGCGAACATGGGCGAAACTCACGCTGTGTTTGAAGCGGTGCACGGCAGCGCGCCGGATATCGCGGGTCAGGGGAAAGCGAATCCAACGGCCCTGATGCTCTCTTCCGTCATGCTGCTCATTCACGTTGGTGAAGCGGCTGCCGCGGCAAAGCTTCAGGGCGCGATCGAATCGGTGTATCGCGAAGGGAAAACCTTGACGGGCGACATAGGCGGTACCGCTTCAACCGAAGAGTTTACTGAGGCGGTGATAAAGAAAATCAAGAATTGAAGCAACTCAACTCCTATGCTGAAACTATGACCATCTTTGTTACCGGAGCAACATCAGGGTTCGGTGAAGCGACTGCCAAGAAATTTGCCCAGGACGGCGCGAAAGTGATTGGAACCGGGCGCCGCAAAGATCGCCTGGAACAATTGCAGAAGCAATTGGGCGGCAACTTTCTGCCCTTGCCGTTCGATGTCGGCCAGCGTAGCCAGGTGGAGAAAGCGGTCGCATCCTTACCGGCCGCATTCGCGGCGGTCGATGTCCTGGTCAACAACGCTGGCGGCGCGATTGGGTTGGATCCCGCGCAGTCCGCGAATTTGGATGACTGGGACGCCATGATCGACAGCAACATTAAAGGCCTCGCTTATTGCACACGGTTCCTGCTGCCCGGCATGGTGGCGAGGAATCGCGGACATGTCATCAACATCGGCTCGGTTGCGGGCGAATGGCCGTACCCGGGCGGAAATGTCTATGGCGCGGCCAAGGCATTCGTCCGTCAGTTCAGCAATAATCTGCGTGCCGATCTCCTGGGCACCGCTATCCGCGTCACCGACATCGAACCAGGGCTCGCCGGCGGAACCGAGTTCTCTGAAGTGCGATTCAAAGGCGACAAAAAGAAGGCGGCGGCGGTTTACGAAGGCACGCAACCTCTGACTTCCGAAGATGTGGCGGATGCGATTCACTGGGTGGCTACGCGACCGGCTCACGTGAATGTGAACCTGGTAACGATCATGCCCGTCATGCAGGCTTATGCGCCGCTGGCTGTCAAGCGCAGCAAGTGAGGACTAGAAAAAAGAAGCCAATTCACGGCGCTATCGCCCGCGCAATCTTCAAGAGCCCGTCGCTTTTCCAATCGTCGCGCGGCTCGGCCGCAACCCGGGCGAAAATCCATAGGCGAGTGCGTTCGTAATCCACTTCGAGCAAATCGGAAAAGCGGCGGATCGTGCCATTCGGATCCAAACGCAGTCTTTCCTCGCAGTTAAGCAGATGCTGTGTTGCGTCATAAGCCGGATCTCCGACAAACGGCTTCGGGTCGATAACGAGCCATGGCTCCCGCTGCGCCCGAAGTACGTTCCCCGCATGAAGGTCGGTCGCAAGCAGCGCCTCCCCCCGCGCAGTTCGAGGCAACTCCGCAAAGAGATGGAGCCCTTCGCGTACCAGCTCCGGATCCGGCCACCGATCAGTGTCCGCCATTGTCTCCTGGCTCCAGTATTCCGTCATCACTGACAGAGGACGGAATGGATACGGCGCACTCGGTAAGCGCCACAGACGCCGCAGCAGCCGCGCGATCACCAGATCCTGCTCCGGCTCCGAAAGCGTGCGCAACACGGTGCCCGGCTCGCAGCGTTCCAGTAGCATAGCACCGAAATCGTCGTCCGCTTCCAGAAGCCTCACCGTCGGATTGCCATTCCAGAAACGCAGGCCTGCGATCTCGTGCTCGCCCTCCATGTGGGGCATGCCGATCTTCAGCATGGCGCGCGTGCCATCCGCGCGCCTCACGGGAACCACCCAAGAGCAGCTCACCTCTTCACCATCGAACGGAGCACCCAACGTAAGCGACCAACGCCGCTCCAGGTCGTGCAGAATCCTCGGCAGCCGAGCGAGCCACGCTGCGCGGTCGGGAACGTTGCGGCAGTGAATGTCAAGGCGCCGTGGAATCGTCAATGCCATGCCTCCATTTTGCGCAGCCACCGGCAGCATACGCCGAAAATCGATTACAATCGGTCACGGAACCAGCCATGCAATCTAGCAACTGCTTCGATCTGTCCGGGCCGAGCCGTAGACGCTTTTTTCAAACCGCCGTTGCCTCGGCGCTCGTCTCACTTCCTTCCGCACGCGCTGCGAAGGAAGAAGAGAACGTACTCGGGCCTCGGACGGGCTACTCCCCGCAGATTGGTACCCTGGTTTCCGAAATGACCTGGATGCGGCAAGCCGTGTTGGGTCCGGTCAAGGGCATGACAACTGAGCAGCTCGACTTTCTGCTCGACAAGAAGGCAAATAGCGTCGGCGCACTGCTGTTTCATCTCGCGGCCGCTGAGAGACTGTATCAGCTGAACACGTTTGACCAGATCGGGCCGGATGAACTTTTTAAGAGCGCTGCATTCAAAGACTGGGCGGTTCCCATGGAACTGGGCGAACCCGCTCGCCGGACGATCAAAGGGCACAACCTCGACTATTACCTGAATCTTCTGCGCGAAGGTCGTGAGAAAACGCTTGCCGAATTCCTCAAACGCGATGACAAGTGGCTTCTCGCGGTCGATAAAAGCTGGCCCTGGGGACCCACCAATAACCTATGTAAATGGTTCCACGTATGCGAGCACGAATCGCATCACAGCGGGCAGATCAGCCTGCTGAAAAGCAGGATCCCGGGAGCGAAGGCCGAAAACGGATGAGCTGTCAAAGGCGCACAGTTCCAGATCGCTGTCAAAATCCTCTCTGCGGACGATAGCCCGGGCGCGCGCGGATCTTATACTTCTTCATCGCCTCGGAGGTGAGTTCGATCCTGATCTTGCGAAATCCCTCGTTCGGATTCGGCTGCGGATAGTAAGTGACCGTGTAGCTGTTCCCCAGATCCTCGCGAATGGATTCGAATGCCTCAACCTGCTTTTGCCAGGTCTTCGCAAAATAGTTCTTCCCGCCCGTATTGGTCGAAATACGGCGGAAAATTGACGAAGAGATCGGGTCATTATTGACTTCGCTGGTCGAGATCACATAAATCGGTATGCCTTCGTCTTCGGCCACCGCGCGGACATCGTCTGGCGCCACCATGCTCGCGTTGTCAGGACCGTTCGAAAAAACGATGACGACTTTGCGACCAGGCACGCGGGCCGCATCCCGAAGCGTGAGCAGCAGGCAGTTGTAAAGGGCGGAATCATCGCCTGCTACTGCTTTCCTTAGACCGGCGATGGCTGCGACGCGGTCCCGATTCAGCGGCACAGCACGGTTGAGGTTTCGGCTATATGTGTACACAGCGACAGAATCTGCGCGGTCGAGGCCGCGAATGAAATCTGCAATTGCGTCCGAGGCGTAGACGAAACCGCGATACATATAGTTGCTGGTATCGAACAGTACAAATACGTTTGTGCCCGTTGCATCCTGTCGCAGATCGGAGATGGCGGGATTCGGCGGAGACCCGGCGCGTTCGTTATCCGCCGTGCCGGATGTGCGCAGCGGCCGTGTTTCACCACCGTCCAGAACCTGAAGTGGAGCATGATTCCCTTCGGCGAAGGTCGCAGGTTTCTGCAGAATTTCGTCTTCGTACACCCTGAAGTCTTTCGGCCTCAGACCGTTTACATATTTGCCCTTGTTGTCGGTGATGGTGAAGCTGAGGACCACCATATCGACTTTCACGTGAAAGGTGGTCTGTTCCTGATCCTCAGCGCGCAGCCAGAAGCATGTGACCGTGGCCGTCACGGCCAGAGCAGCAGTAATTTTTAGAAGTTTACGCACGAGGTCCTTCCTAATCCAACGAACTCGTCACCGCCGAGGCCTGGCTGCCACGATGCATCACGCTGCCGGCCACCATATGCAAAGAGCGGAGCAAAGCCGGCCAGTCTTCCAAGTGCGTGGCAAAGATATTTTCCACCACCGATCTGTTCCATTCAGGTACGTAGGCGTCCAACTGGGAAACAGGAACGCCAGCCTTATCAGCCAAGGCAGCGTAGTACAGATTGTTGGATTCCCAGGTCTCTGCCAGAATACGGCTGGAAAATCCCATGAGCGCCGGAAACGTGCGCAAATACAGCAATCCTGGCCGGTAAGAGTGCGTGAGCGTCGGCTTTGGAGTTCCGAAAACGCGCGCGATCGCAGCAGGGGCCAGTTCCGGATTCTTTTGCGCCTCTAGCGCGGCGATTTGCGCCGACGGGACGTCCGGAGAAACGTCTTTCAGAGCCGGGTCCTGCGCCATGGCGTACAGCACTGCGGGTTGCACAGCAGCGGCGGCCGCCGCAAAATCACCTGCGCGCAGATGATCATCCACCTTCTCCGTGTATCCCGGTGTTTCATGGCGAAGCAGCGCATCCAGAACCTTCGCTTCCACTGTTCCACTCAACGCAGCAGCGGCAAGCAGGGTGCGCCCACGCTCAAGATGCAAGGTGACCCAACGGAGTTGTTCCGGGGAAACGTTGCGCCAGCGATTGACCGTGACATCGACGATCATCTGTGGGACCAGGTCTCCCCAGATAAGCGCCTGCTCGCGCTTCGGCGTCAGGAAGTTCTGTTCGGCTTCCGCCAAAGCATAGGGCAGCGAAACGAGAGAACCGACCAATCGGCCGCCGCCGCTCTCCGGCCAGCCACTGCCTCCCACCTGGGTCGCACGCCATTGGGCGGGCGTGCTCTCCGCTCCGATGAAATCGTGGCTTCGCACGAACAATGGATTCGCCAGCAGGAGTTGAGCGCCATCAGGTGCGTAGTAGGCATATAGAATGCCAACCAGCGAGTCCCGCAAAAAGGGGGCTAATACTCCGCGTGGCTCACGCTTATCGTTCCCTTTGGCCAGATCGTCAAAATCTACTTTCCTCTCCTGCATGATATGGCGCTCGCCCCAGTAACCCGGAGTGTAAGAGTTTCTTTCCGGGGCTGACAGGGAGCCGCGAAGTGTCTCTGCTTCCTCCAGGCGGTCTAGCTGTCCGGTGAGGCCCCTGATGGTTTTGGCATCCACTGGCCCTTTTCCAAATCGATCCGCCGCGTTAAAAATTGCGTCCAGGGAGATCAGCCGTTGTGCATCAAAGACCCGCACAAAGGTCTCCGCAGGAGCGCCGGGTAACGAACTGTTAGGACCTTGTACGCTGCCCACAAGCTCCCGCATAACTCCCTCCTGGCGCGATCCCGTGGGGTTGGATTTCGAGCTGGCAAGCAGCAGGTCGATGCCGGCACGGCCAGCGTCAAACACTTCCGTCTCCTGCTTGATGTGCTCAAACGGGCTAATCAACTTCGCGAACGACGCATCCTGTGATGCAGCCGGTATTGAGCCTTGCCTGCAGAGAATGCGCCACAGCTCTACCAGCGATTGCATGGTTCCGATCGCGTCGGCCCTGACGAGCACGTCGTGCACGCTACCCGTTGCAGCAATCGCATCCAAATAATGCTCGATCGACTCTTCACTCAGGCTGGGGGAATCCGCAAAAACGACGTATTGCGCGCCGTAAAGCTTGTATCCGTATACAAGCTTGGTCGCCAGCGCGGCCGAGATCGGCTTCGAGCGGCCGCGGTCGATATCGTTCAAGGTCAGGAAAATCTTCAGCGGCTCATTCTCCACCGATTTGCGGCTTAGCGCGAAGAGCGCCTCGATCAGGTCGTCGCCGGTGCGCCAGGTCGCTGCTGAGCGGGTGAGCCTTCCGTCGTACTTTCCGTGGGGATGCTTGATGAATAGCGTGCGCCACACGTCCAAATCTCCCGGAATGTGCGGTTGGCCGTTCGTATCAAGCCGGAGCGAGGTGGTAAGCAGCATCAGCTCGGTGCTCGATCGAAATACGGGGCGCGCCGGTCCGGGGCTTGTGATTTTCCCGCGCAGCGCCTCATAGAAGCGTTTCATGTGATCCGGCTGGGTAAGGTACTCCGCCGCCGGGCCTCTGACACGCGACAGCGCGTCGAAGTAGCTGGCCAGCCAGCCGTCATCCGTTGAGATCAGCTTTTCAAAAAATGCGCCTGGGTTGCTCGGCGACGCGCCGGTCAGGCTCGCCCACACTTTCGGAGAGCCGGGCACTACTGCTGCACCATTGCGTATCTGGAACATACCGCCAAAAAAGTCGAGCACATGGGCATAGACTTTGAGCTTGCCGGGAGGAGCCTGGTTCCGGAGTGCTTCGGCGGTCACGCGATCCAGGTGCGAAAGCCCGAGATATAGCCGGCAAAGTGAAGGATCGGAAAGGAAGGCGTCTATGAAATCGGTCTGCCCGCCGCGGCCCAGCGCCGCCATCCAGTATTCGGCGGTATACAACACCGGGACGGATGTAGGCGCGTAGGAAAGCTCGAAGCGATGGTTGGCCCGGAGGTCCTGCTCGAGCTGAGTCAGCGGAAAAGCGGAATCGACGGTCAGAAAAGCGCGCGTGGCATTGACGGTTTCGAGCACAATATCGCCGCCGCAGGAGCCGCGCATGCGGTAACCCAATATCTTGAGTAAATTCCCGGTCTCTTCGCTATCGCAAGTCGGAATCACAATCTTGCGATCGCTGTTCGTCATGGCTTGCAGCTCGCGCGCCTGGCCGATATACCGCACCAGCAGGCGAAGATACTCGGTTTGTTGCAGAAGCTCGTTGCCGGAAGCTTCGTAGCCATTGGTTACGACGTTCCGGGCCAGTGCCGGTAACAGATCTTCGGGAGCCAGATCGCTTGCGAGCGCTGCCATCCGCGCGAACGAAGAAAGTGGTCCGGGAATCATGACCGTCGAGTACCGAACCGGCTTTGCGCGCTTTGCAGGAGCAACCAGATCGTCACCGCCGGCCGCCTGGTACTCTTTCAGATCGCTGGCCAGATCTGCATTCCGGTCATGCATGAAATCGAGAAGAACAAGTTGCCGGAGCGCCAGCTTGCGCTGAGCCGAATCCTGCTCTTCTCCGGCCCATTTCAGGTAGGCATCGCGCCAGCCAGAATCGCCGTGGCGTTCCATAAATTCGGCGAGCTGTTCGGAGGCGGAGCTGCTCGCTGCGGCCTGGTGCTCCAGAAGTGAGCGCGCCCCCGCGAGATCGCCTGTGGACTCATGTTGCAAAACTTGAGCACGCAACTCGGGATTCGCGTCATTCTCAGCGGATTGTAATCCGCCTAACGACACAGAAATAAGAACCACCGAAGGAAAGATCGCTCGAACGGCTGATCTCCATCTCCACGGATTGAGAGTCACTTGGCATCGCCCCCCAAACTGGTTTCCTACTCTACCATTTGTTAATCAGGTCCGGAGAGCAACTCGTAAGACTTCGCTTCCTTCTTGACCCCTCCGGGCCCCGCTTGTAAGAATCTTTTCAGAAAAATTACAGAACGCGATCGTTCGGAGTACCGGTACCGCGTCCGTAAGGCTGTTTGGAGCCGCAAAACTCCTTCTTTTCTGATCCGAAATAGAGCGGCCTTTGCGGTGACAAATGCCTCCTTGCGGAGTAATCCGACCGGTTAGATGCTGGTGGCTGCCTTTCGCACTGTGATTAACTAAGAATGGTTTCAGTCTGGACATGGTAAGTGTGCCCGCAGCTCCGCCGACGCAGGCTCAGGCGAAGGGGAGGATCACCTGGCAGCCCATCGCATGGTTCGGTGCGCTGCTCATAGCCTGTTATGCGCCCATCCTATATCGGATGGGTGTGCAGTGGGCGACCGACGAAAACATGGGGCATGGATTCTTTGTGCCCGTCGTCGCCGGCTTTATTGCCTGGCAACGCCGCGACACGCTGCTTGCCCTTCCGCGAAAACCAAACGGCTGGGGGTTATTCCTCGTCGTCTTCGCGGCCTGCGAGGCTTTGGTCGCGACCCTTGGAGCGGAACTATTTACTTCCCGGCTCTCCTTCGTGATCGCGCTGGTGGGTGTGATCCTCTACTTGGGGGGCACGCAGTGGGTCAAAGCGCTGGCTTTCCCGCTGTTTCTGCTCTTATTCATGATTCCCATTCCCGCCATCATCTACGCGCAACTGACGCTGAGGCTCCAGACCCTGGCGAGCGAATTGGGCGAAGTCCTGATCACCGCTATGGGCATCCCTGTTTTGCGGGCGGGCAACACGCTTCAGCTCCCAAGCCAAACTCTGGATATCGCCGAAGCTTGCAGCGGAATCCGCTCACTGTTGTCGCTTGGTTTCCTTTCGCTCGTCTACGCATACTTCATGGATAAGCGCGTCTGGATGCGCTGGGCCCTTCTGGCCGCAACCGTGCCGATTGCGATTGGCGCGAACGGAATCCGGGTGGCCGTTACGGGCCTGCTTTCGGAGATCAATCCTACCCTTGCGACCGGTTTGTACCATGAAACCGAAGGGTACATTGTTTTCGTGGTCGCGCTGATCGCGTTAATCGCAACGCACAAACTAATCAGTTTCGTAGCTAAGAGGACAGGCAAAGCTTAGACATGGCGAGTTGGCTCGGTTCCAGAAGTGCGCGGATATTGACGCTCCTGCTGCTCGGGCAGATTGCCGTCTTCTATGGTTTCTCCCGAAGCGAGAAAATCGCGGCGCATCGGCCCCTCGCGGATTTCTCTATGTCTGATAACTCCTGGTCTGTTGTGCAGGACGTTCAACTCGATCAGGAGACGCTGGACGTCCTCAAGGCGGATGACATTCTCTCCCGCGTATATGTGAACAACGGCACGGGCCAGATGGCTACGCTTTTCGTTGCCTATTTCGAAACGCAGCGGACCGGCAAGGCCCCCCATTCGCCCAAGAACTGCCTTCCCGGCAGCGGCTGGGCGCAAACTCAATCGGGAACGGTCGAGATCCCTGTTCGCGGTGAGGCGACGCCCATCAAAGTGAACCGCTACATCGTGGCGCGCGGGCAGAACCAGAGTGTTGTTCTGTACTGGTACCAGGCGCGCAATCGCGTGATCGCGAGCGAGTACTCTGCCAAGATCTACACAGTGGAGGATGCCATCCGCTACAACCGCAGCGACACCTCGCTTGTGCGCGTGGTGGTCGGCGTCGACGATGGAAACATAGCGAAGGCCGTGAACACCGCAACGTCGTTCGTAGAAGCCTTCTTTCAGCCGCTGAAAGAGTACCTCCCCTCGTAAGCGGTAATCATGAGCCTCCCGCTCGGTGCCGAGGTTCAGCCGCTGTCCGCTGAGCGGCCCGAACCTGTATGCCTGGAGGGCCGCTACGTCAGGATCGAACCGTTGGATCATCGGGCACACGGAGCGGCCCTCTGGGAGGCTACCGGTGGCGCGAAGCACGCAGACCTCTGGACGTATTTATCCGACGGACCATACGCTGACCGCGCATCGTTTGAGCTTGCTTTGAAGAATAAGGCCGCTTCGCAGGACCCTCTCTTCTTCGCCATCCTTGATTTGCGATCCGGGCTCGCCGCCGGCTATGCTTCTTATTTGCGTATCGAGCCGCAACATCGCTCGATGGAAGTGGGCAGCATACTGTATGGACCCGCGCTGCAACGAACCGCCGGCGCTACCGAAGCCATGTTCCTCATGGCTCGCCATGCCTTTGAAGACCTGCGCTTCCGGCGCTATGAGTGGAAGTGTAACGCCCTGCATTCCCGTTCGCGCCAAGCCGCGCTGCGGCTCGGATTCCGGTTCGAAGGTATTTTTCGCCAGCACATGATCGTGAAGGGCCGGAACCGCGATACAGCCTGGTACTCCATGCTCGATTCAGAATGGCCGTCCAGCAAGACGGCGCTGGAGTGCTGGCTGGATCCGGCCAACTTTGACGCAGTCGGAAGGCAGAAAAAGAAACTGAGCTGCGCACGTCAGTAAGCGGCCGCTCCAACCGGCCGCTCTGCTTCGCCCTTACACCTGCCGTGCCGAATCGAGAATGCGTTGAATCAGAGCCGGATAACTGATTCCGGCGGCGATGGCGCTCTGCGCGAAATCATCTCCTGCTTCGAGTGACGGATTCGGGTTAGCTTCGATGAAGACGAGTTCGCCCGGGGGCGTCAGCCGGAGATCGAGTCGCGCAATGCTTTGAATCTTTAGAAGCATGTAAGCGCGCCGCGCAAAACTGAGAACCTTCTTTTCCACGCCTTCCGGGAACGGCGCCGCAGGACCATTATGGATTCCCCAGTTCGCGCGGTATGCCTCGTCCCATTTCGCTTTGAACGTGGCAAATCTCGGTTCGCTCTCGGGCATCCGGCCGAAGAAAAGTTCGCGCGGCGGGAACACGGTTACCCTGCGATCCCCCAGCGCGCTAACGTAAAGCTCCCGGCCTTCGATGTACTCCTCGATCATGGCGTTGCAATCCAGCCGCTCATGAATGAACCGTGCCCGCTCGATCGCCTCTTCCTCGTTGCGGGCGAAAGACGCCTTGGCAATTCCATCGGACGACTCTTCTCCTGACGGCTTTACGAAGGCAGGGAACGTGAACCTGCCTAGGCGGCGGAGAGGACGCTTCTTTTTCGATATGAGGAAACGCGGGACCCGAATGTGATGGTAGGTGAGAATCGTTTTGGCCAGCGCCTTATCCTTGCTCAAAATGAGAGCTTCCGGGCCGGCACCCGTATAGCGAACCTGCATCAGCTCGAGCAGGGCGGGGATGTTCGGTTCTTTCGCCCGGTCGTTAAAGAAAGACTCGCAAAGGTTGAAGACGACATCCGGCGAGAAGCTGCGGACCTTTTCCACCAGACAGCAGACATTGTCGTACACCGCTAGTGTCTCGACTTCATGCCCCAGCTCCTTGAGGCAGGTAATGACATCCGCCTCTGTGGGGCGATCCCGCTTCTCACGTAAAATCTCAGGGGTGAATGTTTCGGTCGGGGCTACGGGATGCGGCAGATCGAAGAGGACCAGTACCTTCATCCTCAGACGAACCTTTTGAACTTTCCGGTGTGAAGATGATTCGTAACCAGCGCAGAGAGGTACGCCGCCAGGTCAATCATCAGCGCGGCCTGATCGCGCGGAGCCGGCAACTTCAATTCTCGTGCGCGTGTAATCAAGCTTCTCACTAGAGTATCAACGACGTATTTGTGCTGGCCGGTCCAGCTCACGATTGCTGTTGATAATCGACGCTGCATGCGTCGCATCACCTGGGCAGCACTCTCTTCACCCGGGTTCCCTCGTTCAAAAATAGCTCTCAAATCCGAATCGTAGACATCCGGGAAATCCTGCGCATACAGTTTGCGTTTAGCTGCATAATACTTTTCGAGCGTGCGGCGGGACCGGCTCGCGTCGTACCTGCGTGCGCCCCGTTTGACGGGCGGCTGTTTTTCGGCTACTTCCTGCATCAGGCCCGCAATATATTCGAGCTTCTCCAGAGCCTTCCAGTCGCGGTACTGCGCACGCCACTCATCCGGCGACAGGGTCAGCCAGACGGCGAACGTTTCAGCAAAATCTTCGTCGGGGTGAGCTTGCGCATACCAGTTCGGCAGATGCCGCACAAAACTCCGGCTGTACGGCCGCGGCCGGTACGCCTCCGGCTCATAATCCACGTCCGGATTGCCGAAAACTTCGGCCCATTGCTCCCTTGAAGAAAATCCGAAAGCGTGGTCGTATGCATGTCCGCATTCATGCCGGAGCAATTGCAGGCACCATTCATGCGTTCCGCCCTCCACCTCGAGCATCTGGCGGAGCTCGAGTTGTTTGAGGCGCGGATGGGCCAGGAAGAAGGGAATCGCAATCAACGGCGATCCCTCGGGCGAGAACCATTCATCGGCGAGGTACGTTTCGGGTTTCAGTGGCAGTCCACGGGAATCTAGCTCGCCTAAGAGCTGGGCCACCCGCGGCTCCAGTTCGCTGCCTTCAATACGCACGTGCAAATCGCAAATGCGAAGTTTCAACAATTCGTCATCAGATAAGCTCGTCCATGGAATCTCCGCGTTCCCCGGATTTACAGGCCGGCTCTTCGAAATCGCAACTGGAAGTTGATCATCCATCGAGTTACTTAAGGCGTTCCGGAATGTCTGACAACCATCAGCGGAATCGCTAGCCATAATCCAGGCACGAGCACGCTCCACCACCAACCGCGCATACCTCGTTCAAGATACACCGGGCTTGCCAAACCCTGTTCCGCGACGGACCCCCAGTCGTGCTACGGTTTACGTCCGACGCGTGGGCCGGAACCCCTGGTCCGCAGGCGACCCTCAGGTCGGCTGGTCTTCCGAGAGGTTCGCCCGCAGCTTTTCACTATCCTCACGTGGCGTTTTACCGCCGGGCGGCTACCGCATGTCTCTGAAGTAGGCCACCTGTCTTCCTCACTTGGCGTCTACATGGCAGTTTGCCAACTCATCGGTTCTTTTCAGGCCAGCTCAGTTGCGGCCGGCAGTTTGCTGCGCTTGACTGTCTGCTGGAGCAGGCGCGCTCCGGGACCTTTCTATCTCCGCCAGTCCGCTGTAGCAGACATGGTCGTAGAAGCTTGCATCTACAACGCAAACGTGCTGAGCCATTTCACCCTCCATGCCTTTGTGATCATGCCGAATCACGTGCATTTGCTGCTCACTCCATCAATCCCTCTGGCTAAATTGACTAAGTCCCTCAAGGACATTCCGGCGAAACGGGCCAACCTGATGCTGGGCCTCACGGGAATTTCATTCTGGCAAGAGGAAAGCTACGACCATCAAGTGCGTCATGATCGCGAATTTGAGCAAATCCGTCGGTATATCGAAAACAATCCAGTACGCGCGGGTTTGTGCGGGAAGCCGGCCAGTATCGTTGGTCCAGCGCCGGGTGGCAACCAGGGGGTTGCCCGGCGGACGAGGTCCATAAAATTAGTGATGGTCATTTCCCTATGTACAAAAAATCGAGCCGTGTCTTTCAGAAATTGACAACGAGGAAAATCGTAAGCCGGAAAGGAGCCAGACCGCCTGTGACAGGACGCAGCAGGCCTTCTGGCACAGTCAGACTCGAAACCCGACAGCAGCCTCTTCGTCCTCCCTTAAAAACGAAGCCTAATTAGTCCCAAGCCCCCAAATGAAGGGCCACGTTATCGGTAGCAAGAGGATAGCGCTCGCCCCGTTGCAGACCCGGTAGCGACCCCATGAACTCTCAACCGATCGGTTGCCGGTGACCACGAGCCATGACTGCGGTGTCCGCGAGTGGTCTAACTTCCCTTCGCTTTCGCGCGGTCCATGTACTTCAGATCGGAAAGGCTCAGCCGGATGGCATCACCTGTCTTCACAAACGGTGGGACCATAACCTGCACACCGTTGCTCAATCGTGCAGACTTCCAGGTACTGTCTGCTTGACCGTGTGTCGGCGGCGCTGTGTCCGCGATCTTTACTTCAACAAAGTCCGGAAACACAACGCTGAGGGGACGGCTGTCTACAAACTCGACTGGCACTTGCATTCCCGGTTCGAGAAATTTGACCCGTTCACCAAGTAAGGTGTTCGGAATTTCGGTCTGTTCGTAGGAGACTGGATGCATGAAGAAGCAAGCGGAGTCGTCGTTGTAGAGATATTCGAGCGTTTGCCTTTCGACTGGAGCTTCCGTTACTTTCAGATCGGCGCGCAGGCTGTGCTCCCAAAGCGTTCCCGTGTGGAGATTTTCCAGGCGAAGGTGATTCACTCCACCCATCTTGCCTTGTCCGGGGTGATAATCCGCCGCAAGGACCTTATAGAGCTGACCCTCGTACCTGATTGCCATGCCCGCTCGAATCTGCGAAGCGCTGATCATGCCGGGCCGGATTGCTGCTGTCGAGGCTTGTCCATATCGCCTCCTCTCTGTCAGGCGATTTTACTGCTTTTTCGCCAGCGCGGTTATCTATTGAGGGTCTGCAGTTCGAATAAATCGTAGAGTGCCGGCGCCATTGATGGAAGTGATTGTAAAGGCAGTGAGGTAATGACTCCGACGTTCAATCCTTCTGAATCATGACTTCAGTGGACTTGATCACCACACGTACAGCATCGCCTTTTTTGAGTTGTAATTCTTCAGCACTTGTCCGCGTGATGACACTTTCAACAACGTTACCGCCGACATTCACAACAATACGCGCCATAACCTCACCAAGGTGAACACTGTCGATAATTCCTGGTAATTGATTTCGGGCCGAGAGGGGCATGCCCTATTGTTACCTTTTTCAAACTTCGCGATACTCCAGGAGGTCTTCGCTTCCATCAAAGTATTAAATCGAATACTTGCCAGATTGCATCATGAGTTACGTCCCGTCCGCCCGTCCCAGGGAGCGGAACCATGCCGAAAATCTTATCTGTTCTGTCACTGTCCGCCGCGTTGGTCCTGCTTGTGAGCCCATCCGGGTTTGCCCAGGAGCGCGGCCAGCCCCCTGGAGCAAACAAAGACGCGGATAGTGATGTGCAGACAGCGGATGTCGTCATCGACGGCGAAACATTATTCTCCGTGCGGGGCGTCAAAGCACACCCTGCGGAGCGTCGTGCCCAGCAGATCGCAGATAAGATCCGGGATCTTGCCGCAAACTCGAAGATCGGCCCGGAGTCGCTAAGACTGGAAGAACACCCGGGAGCGACCTGGCTCCTTGCCGGCGGCCAGCGCATCATGGCTGTGCTCGACGAAGACGCAGCGATCGAAGACATCTCTCGCGACCCCCTCGCAACGCTCTATCGGGCCCGCATAGCGCACGCGATCGAGGCGTATCGGCGGGCCAGGCAACCGGCCTTGCTGTGGTTACACGCACTCTACGCGCTGGGTGCGACCGTCGTACTGCTCGCATTCGCGCGATTTGGCCGCCGCTTAGTTGCTTTTTTGCGCGCCGGTTTTGAGCGCCGTTACCGCGCGCGTATCGAGGGGCTTGAAGGCCGGGCGTACCACATCGTTAAAGTCGAGCAGATCTGGCGAGCCCTCACGGGTCTGCTAAACCTCGCGTGGGGCCTGGCACTCGCGGTGGCAGCCTACACCTACCTTCATTACGTCCTGGCGCTGTTTCCATGGACGCGGGGGTTCGCCAACCACCTGTACATAATCGCTATCGATCCGCTCCGGACCATAGGCACCGGACTGGTTGCCATGATTCCCAACCTGGTTTTTCTAGCGATTCTCACCGTCATCATACGTTATGTGCTGAAGATGATCCGGGTCCTCTTCGACGGTGTCGGCAGCGGAACGGTGACTCTGAAGGGGTTTGACCCCGAGTGGGCCGGACCCACCTACCGGCTGGTGAGAATGCTCGTGATTGTGTTCGCCATCGTCGTCGCTTACCCGTACGTCCCCGGCTCCGAGTCCGGGGCTTTTAAGGGAGTTTCGCTCTTCATTGGAATCATCTTCTCGTTGGGTTCCTCTTCCTTTATCTCGAACTTCATTGCGGGTTACAGCATGACGTATCGCCGTGCCTTTCGCTTAGGCGACCGGGTGAAAATCGGGGATCAGATAGGGGATGTCGAGCAAATTCGACTTCTCGTGACGCATCTGCGCACGATAAAGAACGAGGAAGTGGTCGTGCCGAATTCGACCATTCTGGGCAACGAAGTCGTCAATTACAGCTCGCTCGCCCGGAACCCCGGCCTAATCTTGCACACGACGGTGGGTATCAGGTATGACACGCCATGGAGGCAGGTGGAGGCAATCTTGCTTGAAGCCGCGGCGCGCACACCGGGACTGCGCCCGGAGCCCCCACCTTTCGTGTTAAAGAAAGAGCTCCGGGATTTCTACGTCACGTATGAAATCAACGTGTACTGTGACACGCCACAAAAAATGGCTTCCCTCTACACCGAGCTCCACGGGAACATTCTCGATGTCTTCAACGAATATGGGATACAGATCATGGTGCCGGCCTATGAGGGTGACCCGGATCAACCGAAGATCGTGCCCAAAGAGCAGTGGTACGCTGCGCCCGCCCGCTCTCCTCAAAGTGGCATCTCAGCAGCAAGACACGACGGACCTGGCGGATTGAGCGAAGGCAACCGCGAACTGACGAAAGCATAAAAACAGCGGGCAGTCGCTGTCGTTTTTCACTTTCGGGGCTGCGCGTCTTCCAACAGCGTGACTTTCCCCGAATCCAGAGCGTAATCTGCTGCCACCACCTTCACGGATCTTTTCTCGACCAGTTCCCGTAATACCGGTTCTGACCCTCGAATTTGTAGCGCTACGCGGCGAGCGTTCGCGAGGATGCAGTTATGGACCTTGTCGCCGGAAACATTCCGGGTATCCTCTACTGCGGGCTGAATGGCGGACGTCACAGCTTTGAGATGCCCCGGGTCGTGAGCGCCCTGAACGGCGGCCGTGACCGCGCCGCACTTCTCGTGCCCAAGGACCACAATCAGCTTCGTATGAAGGTGTTCGACCGCATACTCGATGCTGGCCAGTTCATCGTCATGGACTATGTTCCCGGCGACGCGGATGACAAACAAGTCGCCCAAACCTTGGTCGAATATTAGTTCCGGTGGGACTCTGGAATCGGAACAGCTCAGAATGACGGCTAATGGGTGTTGAGCGGTCTCCAGTTCTCTACGCCGGGCCAAGGTCTCATCGGGGTGCTGCTCTTTGTTGCCCGCGTAGCGTGCGTTCCCCTCCATAAGCCTAGTTAGGGCCTGATCAGCCGGTACTACGCTGTCGGGGTGTTGAGCCCAGACTGTCGTGTGGGCGATTATCAGGAGCAAGCAACAACAAATACTATTCCTGACCGCAGCGAATATCGTGCCGGGTTTCTCGGCTCGCTTACGATCACGGATGCGCTTCGCTCCGTTGATTCTTGCTTTTGGCATGTCGGTCTTCTTTCGTCTGCAGGGAAGATGTTGCTTCCCGGCACGCCTCAGGGCGCTCCTCCGCCCTGTTCCACTACGATCCGGGTCTGTATTCGCCCTCGGGGAGACTCCAACGCCTCGCTCGGATCCAAGCGCCCGAAGATATCCATCAAGACGGCGATTGTTCCGGTCCATCCGGTCTGATGGCTGGCGCCCAGCCCCGCTCCGTTGTCGCCGTGGAAATATTCGTAGAACAGGATCAGGTCCCGCCAATGCGGATCCTCCTGAAACTTCTTACTTCCGCCGTAGACGGGTCGCCGGCCCTTCGCGTCGCGCAAGAAGGTGCTCGCCAACCGCCTCTGTATCTCCTTGGCCACTTCGAAAAGGGTCATATAGCGGCCGGATCCGGTCGGACACTCCACTTTGAAATCATCGCCGAAGAAGCAATACAAGTTCAGTAAGCCTCGGATGATGAGCCCGTTGACGGGCATCCAGACGGGCCCGCGCCAGTTAGAGTTACCTCCGAACATACCGGTATTCGATTCGGCCGGCAAATACTGCACCTTATATTCCTGATTGCCAACCCAAAACGAAAACGGATGATCCAAATGATATCGAGAAAGAGCACGAATTCCGTAAGGCCCCAGGAATTCCTTTTCGTCGAGGAGATACCCGAGCACACGGTGCAGCTTCTTTTTGTTAAACAGCGAAAGCAGTCGCCTTTCCTTGTAGCCCACGAAACCCTGCCCCGTTGACGCCAATTGGGCAATTAGTTCCGGATGGCGTTGCTTGAACAGGTCGATCAGCTGAATCAGTTTGGGATGTCCCATCACATCCTCAGCCTCAAAGAACGTGGATGCGCATAGCGGCAGCAGCCCAACCATCGACCGAACCTTCAGGCGCGTAGCCCGGCCGTTTGGAAGGCGGAGTACGTCGTAGAAGAAGCCATCCTCCTCGTCCCACATCTCGTCGTGATGAACGCCCAGGCGGTCCATGGCATAGGCAATCCATGCGAAATGCTGCAGGAACTTAAAGGCGACCTCTTCGTATATCGGGTCGTAATCGCACAGGATAAGAGCCATTTCCAGCATGCACTGGCAGTAAAAAGCCATCCACGCAGTCCCGTCGGCCTGCTCGAGCGATCCGCCGGTTGGGAGTTGGGCACTGCGGTCGAATACGCCGATGTTATCGAGACCGAGGAAGCCGCCCGCGAAGACATTACGGCCGGAAGGATCTTTGCGATTGACCCACCAGTTAAAGTTCAGCGTCAGGGCCTGGAACACTCGTTCGAGGAAACGCAGGTCGGCGCGGTCAAGCGCGCGCTCCATCTTATACAGAAACAGTGTCGCCCATGCGTGCACCGGAGGATTGACGTCGCTAAAGTTCCACTCATAGGCGGGTAGTTGCCCGTTTGGGTGCATGTAGAGACTGCGCGTCATGAGCACCAGCTGTTCCTTGGCGAAATCGAAATCCACCAGTGCCAGCGAGAGCGTGTGGAACGCCAGATCCCAGGCGGCGTACCACGGGTATTCCCACTTGTCGGGCATCGAGATCACGTCAGCATTCAGCATGTGGAACCATTCCATGTTCCGCGTGTGGCGCCCGTTAGGTTCTAGCAGCGGATTGCTCTTGTGTTCGTCGAGCCAGAGCTCGAGATCGAAGTAGTAGAATTGTTTGCTCCACAGCATCCCGGCCAACGCCTGGCGGTGGACCCTGCGCTGATCATCGCTAAGCGAAGAAGGAGTGATCCGGTTATAAAATTCGTCTGCATCGGCGATTCGGCTTTCGAATGTTGTTTCGAAGTTCTGGAATGCATCGCCGGTTGAAGCCACTGTAAGCCGTAGCCGTACTGTTTTGCTGTCGCCGGCAGGCACTTCCAGCGCATAGCGGGCTGCAGCTTTCGTTCCTGCCCGGTCGGGGTTCACCGCCGCGCGTTCCCCAGCGATGAGGTACCTGTGGAATGCATCCTTCACATAAGGAGAAGCATTAGGCTGTCCCCAGAGACGCTGCATGTTCGTCTCGTTTTCAGTAAACAGGAGTTCGGGATTGCCATCGCAATACAACCAGTAATCGCCTAAACCTGGATGAGACGCGTGAATCACACCCGGCGCGACTGCGCGAAGCCAAGGTTTTGCGTTCGGAGTCTCCCATGACCACGTGTTCCGGAACCAAAGACTGGGCAACAAGTGGACACGCGCGGCATCGCGCCCGCGATTGTAAACAGTAACGCGAATGAAGATGTCTTCCGGACCTTCCTTGGCGTACTCCACGAACACGTCGAAGTAGCGATCATCATTGAAAACGCCCGTGTCCAGCAGCTCGTATTCGAATTCCTCCCGAGAACGCCTTCGATTCGTTTCCACCAAATCGCGATAGGGAAACTCGCGCTGTGGGTACTTGTAGAGGTACTTCATGTACGAGTGTGTTGGAGTGCTATCGATGTAGAAGTAGTACTCTTTCACGTCCTCGCCATGGTTGCCTTCGCTGTTGGTCAGCCCGAACAGGCGTTCTTTCAGGATCGGATCCCGCTCGTTCCAGAGGGCCAAGGCAAAACACAGGCGCTGCTGGTCGTCGCAGATTCCTCCCATGCCATCTTCACCCCACCGGTATGCCCGCGATCGGGATTGATCATGCGAGAAATAGTCCCACGCATTCCCGTCCTGGCTATAGTCCTCGCGTACAGTGCCCCATTGCCTTTCGCTCAGGTAGGGCCCCCACTTTTTCCACGGTATTCCAGCCTCGCGCGCGGCGTTCAGGCGCTTCTGCTCCGCAACCTCGACAATAGTTCTTGTGGGCATGAGTTTCGTTTGCAGATGAATCAGGAAAGAGATGTTTGACCGAAACGGGGTGACTTACTTTTTCATCCGGCGGACTACCGCGCGCCAAAGGGCCAACGCATACAAATCCTTGCAGGCTGGCAAGAAATCTGGATGTTTTTAATACGATCAGGCTACCTCTTGTTCGGAGTCGGGATGCCAACCGGTAAATAGATTCGGTTCGAGATCGATCGCACGGACTTCCACCTGCTCGAGTGAAAATTCGAACCCAAAATCCTCCGGCTCCCATTCGTCGTGACGGCCTTCCTGAACGGCCTTAATGTATTGGCGGGCGGCTCCATCCAGGCGCGCTTTGGTTTGACGCTTGCGGTTTTCCCGAAGCTCGCGCAGGGCGGATGTGTCTTTCTCGCGCTGGCGGCGAAGGCGATTTTCTTGAATACTCAGGTTGTTGAGCTGGCGCTGATAGCTGAGGAAGATCTTCGCCTCAATAAGCTGCTGGCGCACGGCTTCGTCTTCACTGGGGAAGAGCTCGGCGCATTCGAGCCGGCCGAGCGCGTAGATGCCGGCTTCCAGAGAAGGAATCCGGAGAAGACGCCACTCGGTATCCGCTAAAGATTGCACCAGGTTTTGTTCTTCCTCGCCGGAAGGTTGAAAGCGCGCGATGAATCGCGCCACATGCGTTTCGTAGCGAGCGGCATCATCGCCGGGGAGCAGAACCGTGCGGCCGGTCAGACCGGTTTTGACGGCATTGAGAGAAGACTTGGCTTTACCAGATTCCGACGTGGGACCCGTGCTGAGCTGAGCGTTGCGTCGATTGGCATCGACTTGAGCCTGCGTAGACATAAGCTGCTTGACGTTAGCACGCAGGAGGCAAAAAACTGATCGG
>DATBHS010000146.1:0-11990 GCA_036557345.1 Bryobacteraceae bacterium | reverse complement strand
CATGCAGGCAATCTCTTCGCGCCAGGCATGCAGCGTGTTGCCGAGTTGTACCAGTGGGGCGAGCCCGCAACCACGGAGCACCGCGATGTCCCTCAGAAAACGGTTCGCCAAGCGGCGGCAGCGTTTCTGCGTCTGGCCTTTTCTCCAGCAGCAAATAACAGAGTCGTTGTTTGAAGCAGTAAATCGCCTCCAGCGCCGGGTGCTGCCGCAGGTACGCCGAGAGGCGCTCCTGCTGCGGGGCGGTGAGATTGTGCCGGTGGCGCCGTAGCGGCGAGAGCAGACCCCGATTTTTGCATCCGATCGGGTCGAGGTCCTTCCAGCAGGCCAGAAAGTGATGATGGACGGTGCGCACCACATGGAAACGATCGGCGACGATTCTGGCCTGGGGGAAATGCTTGCGGACGAGAGCGCGGTAGTGCGCCGCCAGATCGATGCAGACCACCTGGACCAGGTGCTTGCCCGGTAACTTCGCCAGATAGCCGTCCAGCGAGGCCGCACTGCGACCGAGCACGACATCCTGTATCTTGTGATTTTTCAGATCACAGAAGCTAGTGGCATAGCCGTGCCTGCGGGTGAAGAAGTGCTCGTCCATGCCGAGAAACTGGGGACATTCGCGGCTGATCCGCTCGCCCGCCAGCGGCCCGAGATACCACAGGAACCAGCGCTCCACCGTGGCGCTGGAGAGGCGTTCGCGCTGTGCCAAACGACTGCGGCTGATGCCGTCGAAGTGCTTCTGGCACACGCTACGCCGGAACGTCTCGGTCGCACGCAAGCGCGGCAGGATGCCGGGGAAGCGCTACCAGAAGCTGCGGCCACAGGCCCGGCAGCGCCATTTGCGCGTCTCCAACTCCAGCACCGTTTTCCGCATTCCCCAGTTTTCGTGCCGCAAACGGCGGGTGCGCCGGTCCTTCGCCCGCCGCTTCCCCTCCCCGCAGTGCGCGCACGAAATCCTGCCTACAAACTGCGCCCGCAGATGGATCTGTCTAGCTCTTTCCTCCACCGCCGTAAGCTCATATTCGGGCAAGCCCAACAACACTTCTGACTCGATCAAAACATTACCTCGCAAGTATGTTTTATCAGTCAGAACTGCAGGCTTGCCCCCATTAACGAGCTAGAGCCCAATTACTGTAGCCGCTTACCAGCTCTTCGGATAGGCGAGGGAACCGCTCAATTTCGGCATACTGATCCAAGAATTCTTGCGGTATCCGATGGCGCATTGCAGCAAATGCAATAGCAGAGCCAGTGCGCGTATGAGATTGCGCTATGCAGCGCGTCAGTTCCTGGCAGATTCCCTGAGGATTGAAGCTCTTCCAGCTTCTCCCTTGCCTCCACCAGCATTTTGGCGATATTTTCGATTTCGTGAAACCGGTCGGCGGACATGGATTTGTTATAAAGAGCGTGTCCACCATAAATTAGTACACGTTAAATGCGAAATACCGCTACGTCCGGTTCGCGCGGCTTCTGGGCCGGTCTGAGCTCACGTTACCAGGCCCCCAAAGCCGGATACTCTGGTCAAAGCACCCGCTTTTGAGCGCTTTCTCGGGATCACTTCGGGCCACCATGTGAATGGCAGGCAAGTTTGAAAGAGGAATGAGATACGACTTCTTGATCGAGACCTACGAGACCGAGCGCATCAAAGTAATCAGCGCTTGGAGCATGTTCACGGACCGGGATCTCCCCGTCCGGCCTCACCCAACCGACACGCGCGGACGCAGTGTCCACGAGCATATGGTGCATCAATGTGTCAGCGAAGACGTCTGGTTTCGCACAATGCTCGATATTGATGTCGGAGCGCCGCCCTTGCCGAAAAACGAGATCAGACTGGAATTCATGCGGCGCTATGCCGAGGACAGCGGAAAGCGCCTGGCCGTGCTTCGAGAAAAGGATGACAGGTGGTGGGAAGGAGTGACGGCGTTTTTCGACGTACGGCGATCGCGAGCCTGGGTGATGACGCGCCGCATTACGCATACCGCCCATCACCGGGGTCAACAGTTGGCCTTGCTCCGTATGCTCGGCCGTGACGAGCACAGCATTTATGGTCCGACTGCGGACACCGGTGGCCTGATGCAAAACCATGCGCCGACCATATATGCTTACCCCAATCTGCAAGCTCTGCTTGAGGGCGAAGCCGCTGGAGGCACGAAAACCGAATTGCCCGGTCCAGGGCAAAAGCCGGTGACCGAACGGTCGGCTGCGAGCAAGTGAAAGCTGGATCGAGTTCAGTTCCGCGCTGCTTCTTCGCCGGAACTAAGCGTCCCCACCGCCAAAATCCACCAACTTCAAATCTTTGTAGAGTAGGCCTTTAGGCCGCCGGATGACCCTGCTCGAAAACTCCGACCGGCTGCTTTATCGCGAGTGGTTCGTTCACCTCCGCTTATCGGGCTATGAGCACACGCGAATCATAGGTGGCGTGCCGGAGGCCAACCACTGAGCTCACCGCTATCCAGTCACGGATTGCTCGCGCATACTCCGGCCAAATGAGATCTTCGGTCGAAGTGCATACGCTCAAGAGTCATTTTGTGTGTTCAGATCCTGTGCGCCCGCCACCACAACAATGGAACAGATCAAACCAAATATGCACATCGCAGCAAAGTATAACGAGCGTGATGATCTAGATGTTCTGACTAACCCGGCTGACCTCACCCGTTACGAATTCTACGAAGCGGATCGCGTCCTGTTCTGACTGAGGAGTCGTACAGCCCCCACCATTCTTCAGCCGGTTAGCTCTAGCAGTTCGAATGACCGGTCGCCACACGGGCGGGACTCTGTCCATTGCCCAGTTGCAGGCTTCGTGCTTTGAAACCAGTACCCCATGAGAAGCCGAATAAAGGATCCGGCAAGCGGTAAGCACTGCGTAGGCGTTATGAACGAATGCCTTGCCGGATCGATCCCCGGCATTGGACGTCAGATCTTCCTTCAGATAATCCAATTCCAGCAGCAGGGCTTCGTTGAGACATTGGGCAGACACATGAGGCGCGATGAGTTTAGCTTCTGTGCCCCATAGGGTCGTGCCGGACTGGGCGATATTCATCCAGATGATCGGGTTTCCATCCGATCCATGCCGAATGAGTCTTCCAGTGTGGTGGTAGAAACCGCAGCATCGCGAGCGCTTGTCGAGAAATTCACCTTCGATGACGAAGCGCATGTCGATCCGCTCGACCCACCGGTGTTCCTCCTTTTTGTCGTTGAACCATTCGTCCAGCCTGGAAAATTCACGGTCGTCGAGGTCTCGCCGGGTTACGACGATACAATCGACATCGCTGCAGGTCTCGTCGAACGCATCGTAGGTCAACGAGCCCCATAGATAGATGCCCACGAGATTACCTCGAAGGATTGCAGGGAAGTCAGTGGCCACCACTTGAAAAAGATCGGAGAGATCCCTTGGGATATCCATAGTCCACCGTAACGCCGGGCCTCCAAGAGGCATCAGTGATCGTGGCGTAAACGACCAAGGGGACTAGTTGAGTGACATCCACAACCGCTCAATCTCTGCGAACGCTCGTCGACGCTCTGACCCTTTCATCTATTGGCATCATCGCGTACGCCCTTGGCGCGATGATCCACGAGGGCGTAGGACACGCGGGCGCGGCCGCGACTTCCATGAACTCGCCGCATCTGATGTCGTTTTGATTCAGATAGTGCAGAACGATGCTCGAAACACCCCACATGACTTCTAAGAGCATGAACGCGAGATTCGGGTAGACCTGCAGTCCTCTTCTGAAATAACCGAGCAGGGCCTCTTTACCGGCTACGGTTCCAGATGGATCGCCCAACAGCCGTGCGGCAACCGGCGAGGTCAAGACGACTTCCGGAGCATAGTGGCTCATGATAGCGCCCAAGTCGTGTGAATTCCATGCCGCAATCCAATCCCGTGCGAAAGTATGAGCTTCTATTCCAGTCATCGCGCAGTTATGTAGCTAGACGCTCAGATAGCAACTTCGTTTGAGAACCGAATGGTTGTGAAGCACTCTGGCCGGTGCGTGTCGTATACGCCGTGTGGAGTCCAGACCCATGCCGGGTGCGGCTGTATTTCCACACCGGCCGACTTCAACTTTTCGAACCGGCCAAAGAACATTCGCCAAACGTCGCCCTCCCGCGGCGGCAGTGATCGATTGTTGGCTAAGGGCGCCATTCCGGACCAAGGGATGGCCAACTCTACGGTCCAGCCGCGATCTGCGACCGAGTCGTCGTTGATGCATCCATTTACGTGCACAGCGTATCGCAGGCCCGGAAGGTCCCAATCGAGGAATGCCCACCTAGCACCACGCGGGTGCGTACCCCGCCAGAATGTTGCCGCGTCCCGATCGTCATTTCCAGCAAACGACAGTACGTTGCGATGGGTTAGGTCCCACTCCCTAGCATCAAACTTGCCGAACGCATCTTTCCAAATGAAAAACACTTCGTATACGGTCCCAAGAGCGTTGATTTCAAATTCGTAATAGCAGTCTCCGCCATCGATAAATAGTTCGAGATCGTTCTCCAGAAAGACTAGAGAATCGCGCTCAGTCAGGCTAGCCCTCACGAACGGCTCCTCCGCCCAAAACGCTACGTATAAGGATTCGTCGTCCCAGAGCGCGGCTGCGCGGGTGTCGTAGAAACCGGGCTCGCCTGACACCATGTCGACGAATCGCGGAGACTTCTCGGCGGCATGCCACGCCGGATCATTGAGGGCACCGCTGAGAGGGGGCTTAGATGCGGTTCTTCGACAGGTGTACTCCGCATTCATGGCAGGATTTTACCGCTACGACCGCTGTAAAGTCCCCACTGGGCTGAGAAGTCCGCGATCCTCGAGTAATCTACGCGCGCGCCTGCGCTTCATGGTTTCGTTCTGAAAGAGGTCTTACAGCAGAATCCCCGCGATACAGGCCGACATGAAGTTCGCCAATGTGCCGACGAACATAGCCTTCAAACCGAGTCGCGCCAGGTCCGATTTGCGGCTCGGAGCGAGCGCTCCGATTCCCCCAATCTGGATGGCAATCGAACTCAGATTTGCGAAACCGCATAAGGCGAACGTAGCGATAACAAACGAGCGCGGCTCCAACATTGCTTTCATCTTGCCCAAATCTACGAACGCCACGAATTCATTCAAAATCATGCGTGTCCCCAGCAGATGGCCCACCGAGGCGCAATCATTCCAGCTCACACCCAGCGCCCAGGCAACGGGCGCGAACAGAGCGCCCAGGATCTGCTGCATGGATGGCGGAACCCAAGGCACGTAGGAATGAACCCAGCCCAGCCCGCCGTTCATCATGGCAATCAGCGCCAGAAAGGCGATCAGCATCCCGGCAATATTCAACGCCAGGTACAGGCCATCATAGGCGCCGTGCGCGGCCGCATCGATCACATTGACACCCTGCCGCTCGGCTTCGATTTTCACGGTCCCGCGTGTGACGGGCTCTCCCGTCTCCGGCACAAACATTTTCGCCAGCATGAGAGTCGCGGGAGCGGTCATGATGACAGCGGTCAGCAAGTGCGCGATGGACACTCCCGCTATTGCAACGTAGGCGGCCATCACAGCACCGGATATATGCGCCATCCCGCTCACCATTACCGTGAAGAGCTCGGATTCCGTCAGGCTCTCGAGGTAAGGACGAATCGTTACCGGCGCTTCCGTCTGGCCCATGACGATGCTCGCCGCCACGCACGTGGTTTCGGCACCGCTGGTCCCCATAAAACGTTGCATGAAGATGGCCATCGCCTTCACGAAGAGCTGCATGACGCCGAGATAGTAAAGAATGGCGAAGAACGAGCAGATGAAAATGACGATCGGGAGGACCTGAAACGCGAAGATTACGCCGAACTGGCTGGTTTTCACGCCCAGCTTGTCCCCGAAGACAAAGCTGGAGCCCGCAACAGTATAGTTCAGCAGCGCGTTTACAAAGATGCTTACGCCGTAGAAGAGCCGGCCGGCAGCCGTTTTCAGCAACAACAAAGCAAAAGCGAACTGCAGAACGATTCCCCACACGAGCACCCGCTTCTGAATTGCCGTCCGGCGGGTTGAACACAGGTACGCGCAAGCGAGGATGGTGACTAGCCCGACAATCCCGTCGAATCTTGCCATCCAGCGCCGGAATTTAGCTGACGACTTCTAAAATCAGGTCGCGCTCGTCCACCGGCTGCTGTGAAATCTTGAAGGCGTCCTCAACCAGCTCCGCGGCTTCTTCGAGATGCTCTTCGCTGGTGTAGTAAATGCGGCACAAAATACTGCCGGCGTCGATCCTCTGACCTACTTTCACTTCGAGGATGACACCCACTGCCGGGTCAATCGAATCCTCTTTCGTATTCCGGCCGGCGCCGATCATGGCGGACGCCTGCCCAATCAGCTCCGCGTCGATGGCGCTGACATAGCCGCCGCGAGCCGTCGAAATTTCCTGCGCTCCGGTGGCATTCGGCAGCAGCTCGAACCTGTCCAGCACCTGTGGGTTCCCGCCTTGCGCCTGAATGACCTCTTTGAGCTTGCGATAGCCGGAGCCGTCGAGCAGATTGGCCTGCGCCAGTTCTCGCGCCTCGTCCAAGGTCTTGGTAATCCTGCCGAGATAGATCATTCGCGCCGCGAGTTCCAGAGAGATGCGAGTCAAATCCGCCGGCCCGGCATTCTGCAGGGTTTGCGACACCTCCATCACTTCGAGCGCGTTGCCGATAGCGTACCCCAACGGCTGATTCATGTCCGTGATCAGCGCCTGAACACGCTTGTCCAGCCGTCGGCCGATGCCAACCATCATTTGCGCCAACCGCCGCGCATCTACCTGCTTTTTCATGAACGCGCCCGATCCGACTTTGACGTCCAGAATCAGCGCATCCAGTCCGACCGCGAGCTTCTTGGCCATAATGGAACTGGCAAGCAGCGGGATGGATTCGACCGTCGCCGTGGCATCGCGCAGAGCGTATAATTTGCCGTCCGCCGGGGCCACCTCGGGTGTCTGGCCGATAAAAGCGAGGTTGTACTGTCCCAAAAGTGTCCGGAACTCGTCAACCGTGAGATCAGTGCGGAACCCTGGAATCGATTCCAGCTTGTCGAGCGTGCCCCCGGTGTGGCCAAGTGCGCGGCCGGCAATCATCGGTACGATGACCCCTGCCGACGCCGCGAGAGGGGCCGCAATCAGGCTCGTTTTGTCGCCAACACCACCGGTCGAGTGCTTGTCGACTTTAATGCCAGGGATGGAGGACAGATCTACGGTAACGCCCGAACTCACCATCGATTCGGTCATGACGCTTACTTCCCGATCGGACATGCCGGAGAAATAAACAGCCATCAGAAAAGCTGACATTTGATAGTCGGGAATTTCGCCGCGCGTGTAGCCGTCCACGAGGAATTGCAATTCCTCGACGGCAAGTTCTTCTCCGTCCCGCTTGCGATGAATCAGGTCGACAGTACGCATTTACGAATACTAAGCGTACCATTCTCAATGGTTTGAACCGTGTCGGACGACGCGCAGCGGCCGCAATTTTGCCGCTATGGCAACTCGCCGGCGAATATCCCGGCCAGATCCGCAGCAGCCACTCTCAACCCAACGTAAAAGGACCCAAAGAGTGCGTAAACTGCGCTCACTTCGTCGAACCGCATCTCGTAGATCAGCTTTTTGAATACCAGCGGATCGTCGGCAAACAGGTCTACTCCCCATTCCCAGTCGTCGAATCCGATAGAGCCTGTAATGATCTGCCGGACACAATCGGCATAGCGCCGGCCTATCATTCCGTGCTCGTGCATCATGCGCTGGCGCTCGGCCATTGGCACGGTGTACCAGTTCTTCTGCTCGGCGCGCTTCCGGTCCATGGGATAGAAGCATAGATACTTGGATCTCGGAATTTCCGGAAACAGGCGCGGTGCCATTGCAGCAGCCTGGCGCGCCACAACGTCCGCGATAGCCGCATTCCACTCCGCCGAATGTTGCTCGAGGCCGCGCTCCGCTAACTGTCCATAGGTTTTCGTAGACGACTCGTATAGTCCAAGCTCGATAACAGAAAGATACGAATGGACTGGCTCCAAGTAGTCGAAAAGAGCTAGCCGCGTCAGCGACAGTTCTGCCCGATGTAACTGCTCGGGCGAATCGCGAAAATGGAGCAGCATCAGGTCGCTCTTATGGCCGATCTGCGAGTACGCTGCGGACTGGTTGGGATGGCCGTCCTTGGCTGCAGCCTCGAACCCGGCCAGCACAGGTACCGCTTCTTCGATCATCTGCTCGCGGTGAGGAGCCGCCAGTCCGCGCCATGCTCCGCGGCGGATACGAAACATCTGGTGCAGGACATAGGAACCCTCGAGCGTTAATGGAACTGCCGGTAGATCAGCCACGCTGCATCTCCCACTGAGGCGCAGGCAGGCCCGGCATATCGTAACGATAGCGTCCTCGGAAAACGTCTTCGAAGAGATCTAGCGTTTCCTGATGGATCAGTCCGTTATCAGCCAGCACATATCTGCCGTGCAGGTCGAGGGCCTCACCTCTCATGCCGGAGACCGCGCCGCCGGCTTCCTCCACGAGCAGAGTGCCCGCGGCCATGTCCCATGGATTGAGGCCGAATTCCCAGAATGCCTCGAGCCGCCCGCAGGCTGTATAAGCGAGGTCGATGGCCGCCGAGCCGCCCCGCCGGACGCCATGAGTGAGCATGGCGAGCTGGTAATAAAAATGAATGTTGACGTTCTGATGGCGCTTGCGGCTCGGGAATCCGGTCGCCACCAGTGAGTCGTTGAGGGAGGCCGCCGTGCTCACTCGAATCGGCGCGCCGTTCAGACGCGCTCCCGCTCCTCGCTCGGCCGTGAAGAGCTCACGGTTCAGCGGATCGAAGATTACGCCCGCGATGACCTCGCCCCTTCGTGCCAGCGCGAGCGTTACGTTCCACATAGGGAATCCGTGCGCGAAGTTTGTGGTTCCGTCCAGCGGGTCGACATACCATCGCAGCTCGGCATTCATCTCCGCTCGGCCTCCCTCTTCGGCGACAATGCCGTGCTCCGGAAAGCGCTCTTTCAGCCGTTTCACGATGAGCTGTTCGCTGGCGTGATCTGCCGCAGTCACCAGGTCGAAGGCACCCTTCAGTTCGAAGCCGACGCCGCGATGCGACATCAGGACCTCGCCGGCTTCACGCGCGATTTCAATCGCCGCATCCAGAAAGTTGGCCATATATTTTTAGTTCAGCATAAGGCGGATGCGGGCTAAAGCGGAATGGCGAGGTGAGGAAGTGAGATTTACGGCTCGTAATATCCGCTCCGCGCCGATACCTTCATTGAGGGGTCGTGCACTTCGACCCCGACCGGATGGAACCGCCGCGGCTCCTGCAGCACGTTCCGCGGATAATAACCGAGCATATATTGAGTGCGCAGTTCCCGAAGAATATCCGCAAAGGCTTCGTCCAGGCGGCCGAATCCTTCAGGGTAGAAAATCCGTCCACCGGTGGAAGTGGCCAATGTGGCGAGCGCGTGTTCGCCGCCGGTGTTCCGTCCCGCATCGCCAGGAATCGGAATCACGACAATCGGGTAAATCACCGTGTCGGCGCGCTGCGCGGCTGCTAGCGCGTCCTGATAATGCTTATAGCTGGTGGTGTCTCCGCCGTCGGTTACTACAACCAAAACATGGCGCCCCTCCCGTCCGGAAAGCGTGTCGCTAGCCAGATAGACGGCGTCGTAAAGCGAGGTTCCGCCCTCCCCATGCAGCGTGCGTAGAGCATGCTCGGCGCGGCGGCGGTTGCGAGAGTAGTCTAGCTCCAGGTTTGTGCGCCAATTGAAGCTAAACAGCGCGAAGGCATCGTCCGGGTTGCTTGCATCGAGCAGAGCCGGAATGAATCGGAGCACCGAGTCTTCTTCGTAATGCAGGTCCTTTTGCGTGCTGCCGCTCGTATCGATCAAGATGGCCACTGACAATGGCAGCGACGTATTGCGCTCGAACACGGCAATTTCTTGCGGCGTGCCGCTGTCCTTAATAAAAAAATCCTGCTTTCTCAGGTTCGTGCACAGAACCCCCGCCCTATCGCGCACGGAAACCAGCAGCCGTACGAGGTTTACTTTGATGGAAAATGTCGGCTGTCCTTCGGTCGGCTTCTGCGGATGCGGCTGCTGCGTCGATTCCGTAGAAACGGGCTCAGCCGGCTTGAACTGTGCCCAGGACAGAGCCGAAAGGCATAGGAGCGGCAATGCAGGGCGCATTCCGTGTAAACGGTCGCGCATCATCGCTCAGCCGAGCCTGTGAGAAGCCGCTCGTCCCATTCGCCGTCGACCCACACCGCCCCGTCTGCGAAAAACTCCTTCTTCCAGATCGGCACTTCGCGCTTCAGGCGGTTGATGCCTTCCAGGGCGGCATCAAATGCCGGCTTCCGGTGCGGGGCAGTAGCGACCACTGCGACACTCGCTTCACCGATCTCCAACCGGCCCAGACGATGGACCATGCCTAGATGGCCGATGGCGAACTGCGCGGCAATTTCGTTCCCGATGCGCGCCATCTGCTCGATCGCCATTTCTTCATAGCACTCGTACTCGAGGTGCTCTGTCGCGCGTCCCTTGGTATTGTTGCGTGCCACGCCTTCGAACACCACGACGGCTCCGTCTTCCGGCCGCTGTAACTCCTCGACCAGCCGCCGGGTGTGAATCGCTTCCCGCGAAATCGCAAACAGGTGGCCGGCTGAGCTGCGAATGACGTGATCCGAGCCGCCGCTCACCGGCGGCAAAAACGCCACTTCGTCATTGTCGCTAAGCACCGTATCCACTGACGAGAATTCTCTGTTTCTTGCAAATACAATCGACGAACGCCTGTCGCGCAGGGTTGCAAAGCGTTCCGCATACTGCTGGAAGAGGCCGGCAATGGTCGATCCGGATCCGATCTCAACGGTCTCCTCAGGCCTTCCAACGATGTCCTTCAGGATCCCGAAAAAGAGCACCCTGACGCGCATGTCCAAATGCTAACAGGCATTGGAGGCGCCGGTTCCAGAGCAAAGCGCGGCTATATTGGGCAGGATGTCAAAGCACGAAACCCGTTTCCGGGTGCGCTATGCCGAAACCGATCAGATGGGGGTAGTTTACTATGCGAACTATCTGATCTGGATGGAGATCGGGCGCGTGGAACTCGTGCGGTCGCGCGGTTTCGACTACAAAAGCCTGGAGCAAACCGAAGGGCTCTACCTGTCCGTCATCGAAGCATGCTGCCGCTATTTGTACCCGGCCCGATACGATCAGGAGATCGTCGTCGCTACCGAGGTAATGAAGTCCAGCCCTCGAATCGTCGAGTTCGGTTACGAGATCCGGTCAGCCGCTCCTGACCGGGTGCTGGCGCACGGTTCGACTCGCCATCTCTGGCTCAATCACGATTGGCGCCCGGCAAAACTGCCCGGACGCTATCGCGATCTGTTGCAAGCAGGATGAAAAGCGATCATTAAACAGATGGGAGCGGAATCAGCCGATCCAGATCTCCGTTGCCGTCGAGGGAATGATGCCGCGATTCGTTTCTCTCCTGCCCATTCGACGGGAAATGACGTTGCGAAAGCGCTTGGCGGCGCGGCTGATTGCTCCCATAAGATTGGTATGTTTCTCCTTGATACGAATGGTTCCGCCATCGTGCAACGTTGCGGTCAGTCTGCATATGGTATCGACACCTCCGCGGGGGCCGTTTTCGTCCTCGAGATGAACCGCAAACTCGCGCAGGTGCGACTCGAAGCGCATCACTGCGAATCGCGCGCGATACTCAATTCGTTTCCGGAGCCGGTTGTTCACTTCTATGCCGTGAGTTGCGATAGAAATCAGCATTTCGTTCCTCGCCCCATTTCTATCACCCGGGCCGCGTCCAAGAAAAATAGAAAGTTTGACCGTTATCCATCGGAATTGCCTATGAATGTTGCCGGTGAAAACGTTACGCTGCAAATAGTGTGTTCCGAGCCGTTTCAGTGATGATGGCGACCGCCGGATGCTTGATTTTGCGCTCCGCCGAAACGGCGTAGAAATCCTCCGTTATGGATTCCAGCGCGCCGAGTGTTTTTACCTGCGCGTACCGCTTCACCTCATTTTCTATCGCGCT
>DATBHS010000145.1:0-26960 GCA_036557345.1 Bryobacteraceae bacterium | reverse complement strand
GGTAAGAAGTATGAAGCTGCGGCTAAGCAGGTCGAAGCGAAATCCTATCAGCTTGCTGAGGCCGTCAGCTTAGTCCAGAAAATCAAGTTCACAAAGTTCGACGAGACCGTCGAAGTTCACCTTCGTCTGGGTGTCGACCCTAAGCACGCCGACCAGATGGTCCGTGGTACCGTCGTGCTGCCAAATGGACTGGGCAAGTCAAAGCGGGTTCTGGTAATTGCTTCCGGCGATAAGGTCCGTGAAGCGCAGGAGGCGGGCGCCGATTTCGTCGGCGGAGAGGATGTCGTAAACCGAATTCAGACCGAGAACTGGATCGATTACGATGCTGTGATTGCCACGCCTGACATGATGCGCTCGGTAGGCCGGCTAGGCAAAGTCCTTGGACCGCGTGGTTTGATGCCGAACCCAAAGACGGGTACGGTGACGACAGATGTCCGAAATGCGATTCAGGAGATCAAGGCTGGAAAAGTGGAATTTCGCGTCGACAAGACCGGCGTGATTCACGCCCCGGTCGGAAAGGTCAGCTTCGCTAGCAATCAGCTGCTCGAGAACGCCAGCAGCCTGATCCAGGCGGTGATCAAAGCGAAACCGTCGGCTGCCAAAGGTAAATACGTGAAGACCGCGACCATTTGCTCGACCATGGGTCCGGGCGTGTCGCTGGATGTGACTCCGTTTAACGCCAAGGCCGCATAGAGGCGGAGAGTGGAATCGTAGGCGGGAACATAAGCGATCTTGAATGTGAGCACATCATGAAGGACAAGAACGAAAAGAAGAAGGAACTCGAGGATCTGCAAAAGACGATTGCCGAGAACAAGAACCTGTTTGTCACCAGCTACGAAAAGCTGACGGTGAGCCAGGACTTCCAGCTTCGCAAAGCAATCCGGGAAGCGGGCGGCAAGTATCGCGTGGTGAAGAACAACCTTGCTGCGAAAGCGGCCGAGGGCACCCCGGCGAATTCCTTACTGGAGGACCTGAAGGGAATGACCTCCCTCGCTTATACGGCGAACGACCCCGTGGCACTGGCGAAGGCCCTCACCAAGTATTCCAAGGAACATGCGGCTTTCACCTTCAAGGCGGGGATGGTGGAAGGGCGGGTGGTCGACATAAAGGCCATCGGCGAACTGGCTGCGATGCCGCCCAAGGAAGAGATCTACGCGAAGCTTTTGTACATGGTGAACGCGACGGCTTCCCGGTTGGTGACCTCGATCAACGGGGTCGGCCGAAATCTGGCGGTCGTTCTGAACCAGGCCGGCAAAGAGAATAAGTTTCAGGCGTGATTTGGTTAGGCGGTCCGTCCGCAGTTGGGCCACAAGATTATTTTCAAAGACGTTTTAAGGGAGTTTAAGGAAGAGGAATGGCGGATATTAACGCAATTGCAGAACAGATTCAGGGTCTGACCCTGCTCGAGGCTTCTCAGCTGGTGAAGTTGCTGGAAGAAAAGTTGGGCGTCTCGGCAGCGGCCGCTTCAGTGGTGGCAGCAGCGCCGGCAGCCGGCGGCGGCGCAGCCGGGCCCGCTCCAGCCGAAGAAAAGACCGAGTTCACAGTCGTTCTGACTGCAGCCGGTGCCAATAAGATCAACGTTATCAAGGCAGTCCGCGAGGTCACAAGTCTCGGTTTGAAGGAGGCGAAGGATCTGGTGGACGGCGCTCCAAAGCCGATCAAAGAGGGCGTGAACAAGGAAGAAGCCGAAGCGATCCGGAAGAAGTTCACCGACGCAGGCGCCACGGTAGAGGTAAAATAACGGAAGTATTGGGACTTAAGGAAAATTGGGAAGCGCAAGGCAGCCTGGCTTGTTGACGGGAATGGCTCGTCTTGTGCTATCCTGAAACAGACGTCAAGCCGGGACGGTCCAGCATCCAGTTTGTGGTTTCAGCTCGATAAAGTTCTCCCGCGGACCTGTGTGGGTCGGCGGGGCTTTTGCATGTCCGAATTTATTTCTTCTGCCAACGATCTGTTTTTCGCACCTCACTGCCCGGCAGGGCCGCAGTCTCAGGCTATAAACGTATTATCGTCAGTTCCGAACTTGTTCAACAGTGCTTTTCTCTCCGCGCGGCTCATTTTCGAAAGTGCCGCGCAAGCATTTGGCGGCGGATCGCCTGATTCCCGCTGATGGCCGTCGCTGCCTGGTGCTGCGCTTCGGCTTCGTCATTGCGAATTGCTGAATGTCGTCATTGTGTCATTGGTTTCCTAAAGGTCAAGCATAGATGCCCACTGTGTTAAAAGGATCTCTCCGCGAGAGAGTAGATTTTTCGAAGATCAAGACTTCGATTCCCATCCCAAACCTCATCGAGGTGCAGAAGCGATCTTACGAGCGCTTCCTGCAAATGGACCTGCTTCCGAAGGAGCGCGACGACGCGGGTCTGCAAAGTGTATTCAGCTCCGTGTTCCCGATCTCGGACTTTCGTGGCCTGAGCCAACTCGAGTTCGTGGATTATTCGATCGGCAACTGGGAGTGCAAATGCGGCAATCTGAAAGGCCTGCATCACCTCCGCACGATCTGCCGCAATCCAAATTGCGGCGCGGAAATTCGCACCGATCCCTTCCACGCCGGCGACGTGCTCTGCCACAAATGCGGGACCTTTAACAAGAACATCGTCACGTTCTGTAACCGTTGCGGCGATCCGGTCGCACTGCAACTCAAGTACGACGTGCCGGAATGCGAAGAACGCGGCATGACGTACGCGGCGCCGTTAAAGGTCACCATCCGTCTGACGGTTTACGACAAGGATGCGGAAACCGGAAACAAGACTGTTCGCGACATCAAGGAGCAAGAGGTATTCTTCGGCGAAATTCCGCTGATGACCGAGAACGGCACGTTCATCATCAATGGCACCGAGCGCGTGATTGTCTCTCAGCTACACCGTTCGCCCGGAGTGTTTTTCGAGCGGGTACAGACGCAGGGATATTTTCTCGGCAAGATCATCCCGTATCGCGGCAGCTGGGTGGAGTTTGAATACGACAACAAGAATCTGCTGTACGTACGGATCGATCGAAAGCGCAAATTCTATGGCACGGTGTTTCTGCGGGCGCTCGGTCTGAAAACCGATGCCGACATCATCCGGGCATTCTATAAGCTCTCGGCCATTTCTCTCAAAGAGAACAAGCTTTTTTGGGGCGTAAACGACAGCCTGGTGGGGATGAAGCTCTCGCACGCGATTCACAACAAGAGCGGCGAGCAAGTGGTCCCGCAGGGCCGCAAGATTACCAACTCGGTCTACCGCGAGATTCAGAAAGCAAAGATCGAGCAGGTGGAAGTCGCCTCAAACGATCTGGAAGGCGCCTATGTAGCGGCGGATGTGATCGACATGTCTACCGGCGAAGTCCTGATCGAAGCCAATCACGAGCTGACGGCGACCGGGATCGGGAAGCTGGCCGAGGCAGGCATCGAAAGCTTCGAAATCTTTTTCCCTGACCGCGATGATGCGGGCAACGTCATTTCCGCTACCTTGCGCAAGGACAGCGTCAAAAGCCAGAATGACGCCTTGCTGGAAATTTACCGGAAACTGCGTCCGGGCGACCCGCCGACGCTGGATACCGCCACGCAGCTTTTCCAAGGGATGTTTTTCGACCCGCGCAAGTACGATTTCTCCCGCGTCGGCCGCATGAAGTTCAATATCAAGCTGTACGACAAGGCGGATGCGACTCCGCTTGACAAGCGCACGCTTGACCAGAACGACTTTACCGACACGATCCTATATCTGCTGAAGCTTCGCAAAGGCATCGGAGCGGTAGACGACATCGACCATCTGGGTAATCGCCGGGTGCGAGCCGTCGGTGAGCTGCTCGAAAACCAGTTCCGGATCGGCCTCGTCCGCATGGAGCGCGCGATCAAGGAAAAGATGTCGGTTTACCAGGAAATGTCGACGGCCATGCCGCACGACCTGGTAAACGCGAAGCCCGTCATGGCGGCGATTCGCGAATTCTTCGGTTCCAGCCAGCTCTCGCAGTTCATGGATCAAACGAACCCGCTTTCCGAGATCACCCACAAGCGGCGGCTCTCGGCGCTTGGTCCGGGCGGCCTGTCACGTGAGCGTGCCGGATTCGAGGTCCGTGACGTGCATCCGACCCACTACGGGCGTATCTGTCCGATTGAAACACCGGAAGGTCCGAATATCGGTTTGATCTCGTCTCTGTCCTGCTTTGCCCGCATTAACGAGTACGGCTTCATCGAAAGCCCGTATCGCCGGGTACGCGAAGGCGTGCTGGTGGACGAAGTGAGACTGCTGAATCCCGGCGACACAGATTTCAAAGTGGGCCAGGTGGTTTCACGGGAAGCGATCGAGAAAGCGAATGCCGCGCTCGGTGCGAAAAAGCAGCATGCCGAGTACGAGGCGCACTCCGATTATCTTTCCGCTTGGGAGGAAGACAAGTACATCATCGCCCAGGCGAATGTGACCATCGACGATAGCGGCCGGATCGTCGACGACCTGGTGAACGCTCGCCAGGCGGGTAATTTTGTACTAAAGCATCGCGACGAAATCGAATACATGGACGTCAGCCCGAAACAGCTTGTTTCGGTAGCGGCCAGCCTGATCCCATTTCTCGAGAATGACGATGCGAATCGGGCGCTCATGGGTTCGAATATGCAACGGCAGGCAGTGCCGCTGCTGCGCGCCGAAGCCCCGTTTGTGGGAACCGGCATGGAACGGGTAACGGCCCGTGATTCCGGCGCCGTGGTTATCTGTAAACGCTCGGGCGTAGTGGATTCGGTCGATAGCGAGCGTATTATCGTTCGAGTCGAAGGCGGCGCTCACGAGGGCCAGATGTCGCGCGAAGTCGGTGCCGATATCTACCAGCTCACGAAATTCAAGCGCTCGAACCAGAACACTTGCATCAGCCAGAAGCCCATCGTTTATCAGGGCCAAAAGGTTCGGAAAGGCGACGTCCTCGCTGACGGTCCCTGTACGGAGGCCGGCGAACTGGCGCTGGGCCGTAATGTTCTGGTGGCATTCATGCCCTGGCGCGGCTACAACTTCGAAGATGCCATTGTGGTCAGCGAAAAGCTGGTCAAGGACGACTATTACACTTCGATTCACATCGAAGAGTTCGAAATCGAAGCCCGCGACACCAAGCTGGGCCCTGAAGAAATTACGCGCGACATCCCGAACATCGCCGAGTCGTTTCTCCGCAATCTCGATGAGAGCGGCATTATCCGCATCGGCGCTACGGTGAAGCCCGGCGATATTCTGGTCGGCAAGGTCACTCCGAAGGGTGAAACACAGCTCACTCCGGAAGAGAAGCTGTTGCGGGCCATCTTCGGCGAGAAGGCCGGCGATGTAAAGGACGCTTCGCTCTACTGCCCGCCTGGAATTGAGGGCACCATTGTCGATTGCAAAGTGTTCTCGCGCAAAGGTGCCGAGCTGGACGAGCGTTCGAAGCTGATCCTACAGCTCCAGGAAGAGCGTCTGCACCGCAACCTGGAGGACGAAAAGCGAATCCTGAGCGACGAGCGCGCCAAACGGCTGGAAGAACTGCTCAGAGGCAAAGAAATCCTGGCCGACCTGCACGACGAGAAGACGAACAAGAAGCTGCTCTCCAAAGAGACGCCGCTCACCCGCGATGTGCTCGAGAAGCTTCGGGCTCGCGATCTCAAGCGCATGAGGCTCAATGCCAGAGATATTCGCCTCAACGAGCAGATCGATGAGATCGAAGAGATGACTTCGCGCCAAATCGCGGTGCTCGAAAAAATCACCGAAGAAAAGGTCGCCAAGCTGCGCAAGGGCGATGAATTGCCGCCGGGCGTAATCAAGCTCGTGAAGGTCTATATCGCCATGAAACGCAAGCTATCGGTTGGAGACAAGATGGCCGGACGGCACGGAAATAAGGGTGTCATCGCGCGCATCGTGCCGGAAGAAGACATGCCCTATCTTCCGGATGGCACTCCGGTTGAGATCGTTCTGAATCCTCTTGGCGTTCCTTCACGTATGAACGTTGGCCAGATTCTCGAGACGCATCTTGGCTGGGCGGCGGCGAAGCTCGGTCTGCACTTCGCTACCCCGGTGTTCGACGGGGCGACCGAGAAGGATATCAAGGCGCGCCTGATCGAGGCGGAATTGCCCAGTTCGGGTAAGGTTCAGCTCTTCGATGGCATGACGGGCGCCGAGTTTGAGCAGCCGGTTACGGTCGGCTATATCTACATGCTCAAATTGAGCCATCTGGTAGATGACAAGATTCACGCGCGCTCGATCGGTCCGTACTCGCTCATTACGCAACAGCCGCTCGGCGGCAAGGCGCAGTTCGGTGGGCAGCGGTTCGGCGAAATGGAAGTTTGGGCGCTAGAGGCATACGGCGCAGCGTACATTCTGCAGGAATTGCTGACAGCGAAATCCGACGATGTTTACGGCCGGGCCAAGATCTATGAAGCCATCGTCAAGGGCGAGGCCGCGGCAGAGCCGGGCGTCCCCGAGTCATTCAACGTGTTGATCCGTGAGTTGCAGAGCCTCTGCCTCGATGTGGAGCTCATGAAGAAGCCGCGCGAGATGCAGGATCTGGCGCATGCCGCGGATTGAGAAACAAGTCAGTGTTGCGAACGGGGCGTCACATCGGGTGCCCCACGCCCCGCTCGCGAGGTTTAAAACCGGGCCCGTACTGAAAAGGCATTTAAGGACAATTCATGTATCGTTCCTCTCCGTACGATAGAGCCAATCTGATCGCCGATTTTGATTCGATTCGAATCAGTCTGGCCTCTCCTGAAAAGATCCGGAGCTGGTCACACGGCGAAGTCACCAAACCGGAAACCATTAATTACCGCACGTTCAAGCCTGAGCGCGATGGCCTGTTCTGCGCCCGGATCTTCGGACCGGTCGCCGACTGGGAGTGCCTCTGCGGCAAGTACAAGCGTATGAAGCATCGCGGCGTGATCTGCGATAAGTGCGGCGTGGAAGTCACACTTTCACGCGTGCGCCGCGAGCGTCTCGGCCATATCGAGCTCGCCAGTGCATCCTCGCATGTCTGGTTTTTCAAAGGTTTGCCAAGCCGTATCGGCTATCTGCTGGATATTACCCTCCGCGAGCTGGAGCGTGTCCTCTACTACGAAGCCTTTGTCGTGATCGATCCGGGCGAGGCTACCGGCTTGAACCTGGGCGAAGTGATCAGTGACGAGCGCAAGCGCCAACTCGATCAGGAATTCCCCGGCAAATTCGTCGCCATGATGGGCGCCGAAGGCGTGAAGGAACTGCTGAAGAGGATCGATATCGAGAACCTCAGCCAGGAAATCCGCGAAAAGATGAAGACGGAGACCTCGGCGCAGAAAAAGCTGAAGCATGCTAAGCGTCTGCGCGTAGTCGAAAGTTTTCGCAAGTCGGGCAATAAGCCGGAATGGATGATCCTGGATGTCATTCCGGTCATTCCGCCGGAGCTTCGACCGCTTGTGCCGCTGGATGGCGGGCGGTTTGCGACTTCCGATCTGAATGACCTCTACCGGCGCGTTATCAACCGCAATAACCGTTTGAAGAAGCTGATGGAGCTGCATGCTCCGGACGTGATCGTGCGCAACGAAAAGCGCATGCTGCAGGAAGCAGTAGACGCGCTATTCGATAATGGCCGCCGCGGCCGCGTCCTGCGTGGCGCCAATAACCGGCCGCTAAAATCGCTGTCCGATACGCTCAAGGGCAAACAGGGGCGCTTCCGGCAGAACCTGCTCGGAAAACGCGTCGACTACTCGGGCCGCTCGGTTATTGTTGTCGGCCCCGAGTTGAAGCTGCATCAGTGCGGCCTTCCGAAGAAGATGGCGCTCGAGCTCTTCAAGCCGTTCATCTATCACCGTCTTGAGCAGCGCGGCCACTGCACGACCATCAAGCAAGCGAAGGAGCTGGTCGAGCAGCAGGATCCCGTGGTCTGGGACATTCTCGAAGAAGTCATTAAGGACCACCCTATTCTTTTGAACCGCGCGCCCACGCTGCACCGCCTCGGCATTCAGGCGTTCGAGCCGGTACTGGTTGAAGGTAAGGCCATTAAGCTACACCCGCTGACTTGCACGGCCTTCAACGCTGACTTTGACGGCGATCAGATGGCCGTTCACATTCCACTGTCGCCAGAGGCGCAGATTGAAGCAGCCACTCTGATGCTGGCGTCGAATAACATTCTTTCGCCCGCTCATGGCGCGCCAATTGCGATTCCGACGCAAGACATGGTTCTTGGTCTCTATTACCTGACCAAGATGCGCCCGAACTCGAAGGGCTCGGGCCGTACGTTCGCCTCGATTGAAGATGTGCTGATCGCGCTCGAAATGGGCGAAGTAGAGACCCTGACGGCGATCAAGCTCCGCTATACCGGAAAGGTTATCGATCTTTCGAAGGCCTTCGATAACCAGAACATCATGTACACGGAGCCGATCGAGTTCAACAAGCAGTACATGGACACCACCGTCGGCCGCGTCATTCTGAACGACGTGCTTCCGAAGGAGATGCCGTTTATCAATGGCCTCCTGAAGAAGAAGGGTCTCGGGCAACTGGTTCAATACTGCTACCTGAAGTTCGGCTTGCAGATCACCGTCCAGATGCTTGATGAAGTCAAGAAACTCGGCTTCCTGTACGCAACCCGCGCAGGCATCTCCATCGGTATCGATGACATGGTTGTGCCGGAAGAGAAGAGCGGCCTGGTTCGCGACGCCGAGAAGCAAGTCATCGAGGTACAGCAGCAATACCAGGAAGGCGCTATCACGCAATCCGAGCGCTACAACAAGATCATCGAAATCTGGTCGAAGGTCACCGAAGCGGTCTCCGACAAGATGTTCAAGAACATGGAAGAGGACGACCGCACGGGCCGTATTCTCAATCCGATTTACATCATGGCCGACTCCGGCGCTCGTGGTTCGAAGCAACAGATCCGCCAGCTTTCGGGCATGCGCGGCCTGATGGCCAAGCCCTCGGGCGAGATCATCGAAACTCCGATTACTGCCAACTTCCGCGAAGGCCTGAACGTGCTGCAGTACTTCATTTCCACGCACGGCGCGCGTAAGGGCCTGGCTGATACCGCGCTAAAGACGGCGGACTCCGGTTACCTCACGCGGCGTCTGTGCGACGTTGCGCAGGACGTCATTATCACCGAAGACGACTGCGGAACCACGGACGGAATCTACGTCGAACCGATCATCGAATCGGGCGAAATTATCGAGCCTTTGCGCGACCGTATTGTCGGCCGCGTGGCGCTCGAAGATCAGCGCGACTATGAGAACAACATCATTGTCGGCGTAAACCAGGAGATTACCGAAGAGTTAGCAAGCGCTATTCAGGCGGCCGGTATCGAGCGCGTGAAGATCCGCTCCGTGCTGACCTGCGAATCGAAGCGCGGCGTATGCCGGCTTTGCTACGGACGCAACCTGGCGACGGGCCGCATGGTAGAGCGTGGCGAAGCCGTCGGTATCATTTCGGCGCAATCGATCGGCGAGCCTGGCACGCAGCTTACCATGCGTACGTTCCACATCGGCGGCGCTGCCACCCGTGTCAGCGAACAGTCTACGCAGGATGCGAAGAGTGACGGGTTCGTCAAGTTCAGTAACGTCAACACGGTTCGCAATAACAAGGGCGAGCTGATCGCGATGAACCGGAACGGCATCTTGATCATCGTCGACGAAAAGAATCGCGAGCGCGAACGCTATCCGGTGGTTTACGGCGCCAAGATCAACGTCGAGGACGGTAAGCCTGTGAAGGCCAACCAGATTCTGCTCGAATGGGATCCGTACACTTTCTCGATCCTTACCGAAGTCAGCGGCGTTATTCACTTCAAAGACCTGGTGGATGGGATCACCACGCAGGAACAGGTGGATGAGATCACCGGCAATATGCAGGTGGTGGTCACTGAATCTTCCGACGAGAAGCGTTTCCCGACGGTCATTGTTCGGCCCGATGGTAGCGCGCCTGGCAAGAGCAGCCGCTCGGAAGAGAAGCGGTACCTGATGCCGACCCACGCTCACTTGATGGTGACGGATGGCGAGGAGGTGCACGCCGGTGACGTGCTCGCAAAAATTCCGCGCGCCACGACTAAGACCAAGGACATCACTGGCGGTCTGCCGCGTGTGGTCGAGCTGTTTGAAGCTCGCAAGCCGCGCGAAACGGCCGTCATTGCAGAAATCAACGGCACCGTAAAATACGGCGAAGTCACCAAGGGTATGCGTAAGCTGTATATCGTGGGTGACGACGGCGTGCAGAAGGAATACTCGATTCCGCGCGGCGTGCATATCAACGTTCAGGAGGGCGAGCGCGTGCGTTCCGGCGATCCTCTGATGGACGGCCCGCGCAACCCGCACGATATCCTGGCGGTGCTCGGCGAAAAGGAGCTACAGAAATACCTGGTAAACGAAATCCAGGAAGTCTACCGGCTCCAGGGCGTGAATATCAACGACAAGCACCTGGAAGTGATTTCACGTCAGATGATGCGCTGGGTCAAAGTCGAGGATATCGGCGATACCGAGTTCCTGCCCGAAGAAGTAGTGGATAAGTTCAAGTTCCGTGAAGAGAATTCCCACGTGATCGACGCAGGCGCCCGCCCGGCAACGGGTAAACCGATTCTGCTTGGAATTACCAAGGCGTCGCTCTCGACCGATTCGTTCATTTCCGCTGCGAGCTTCCAGGAGACGACGCGTGTTCTGACCGAAGCCGCCATCAACGGCAAGGTGGACTACCTTCGCGGTCTCAAGGAGAACGTCATCATGGGACGGCTCATTCCTGCCGGAACAGGCATGGAGTTCTACCGGCGCGTCAAAATCGCCGGCGAGGACGTGGTCGAAGAGGAGCCCCTACCCGAACAGGAAGTGGCGTTCGGGGATGGTCTGCAGGACTACTCGGAGGAAACTCCGGGGATCTATAGTGGCGGACTTTCCGAAGATCTCGGCGAAGAAGCCATGGGCGCCGAAGAAGCGTAATTCTGTGGCGTTGGCAATTAGGGGCCGGGCGTGCCCGGCCCGAGGGCGCGGCATGCCTCGCCCTACATCAGATTCTGTCCGCCATACTCCTCTAAGAACCGCGCGATCGTTTTGATTCCCTGATAATAGTTGCTGACTCGATACTTCTCGTTCGGCGAATGCAGTCCGTCATCCGGCAGGCCGAAACCCATCAGCACTGTAGGGATTCGGAGATGTTTTGCGAATTCGCCGACAATTGGTATCGAGCCACCGCTGCGGATGAAGACAGTCGGCTTGCCTAATTGTTCGCTGAACACGCGTGCCGCGATGCGTATCGCGGGATCTGCCGGATTGACCGAGATCGCGGGTCCGGCACTCAGAACCCTTATCTCCGTTTGAATGCCTTTCGGTGTGCTGTCCTTTACCCACTGTTTCACCGCATCGAGGACGCGATCCGGCTTCTGATCCGGTACTAACCGCAGACTCACCTTTGCAACCGCTCGGGCCGGAATGACGGTCTTCGCTCCAGCTCCTGTGAAGCCGCCTGCGATTCCATGTACTTCAAACGTTGGTCGCGCCCAGATGCGCGCCAGTACGGACTGCTCAGGTTCACCGGTCAGTTGTGTTGCTCCCACTTCGTGCCGCAAAAAGTCCTGTTCGGAAAAGGGAAGATCTTTCCAGCTTTTGACTTCAGCGGGATCGGGTGGTATCACATCGTCATAAATGCCCGGTATCTGGATGCGCCCATCCGCATCTTTTGCCTTCGCCAACAACTCGATCAACCCGTAGACGGCGTTCGGGGCGGTGCCGCCGTACATGCCAGAATGAAGGTCGCGTGCCGGACCTTTCGCCTCGATCTCGAGATAGATGAGCCCCCGCAGGCCGATGCAGAGCGTCGGTACACCATCGGCAAACAGTTCCGTATCGGAAACGAGGGCGACGTTCGATTTCAGCTTTTCACGATGGTTCGGGACATACTCGGAGATCGATTCCCCGCCAACCTCCTCCTCCCCCTCGATCAGAAACTTAACGTTTAGCGGCAGAGTGCCGTCCGTCGTGCGCAGTGCTTCGACCGCTTTAACGTGCATGTACATCTGGCCCTTGTCGTCGCATGCGCCCCGCGCATAGATATTGCCGTCTCGAATGCTGGGTTCAAAAGGAGGAGACTTCCACAGTTCAACCGGATCCGGTGGCTGAACATCATAATGGCCATAACAGAGCACCGTAGGTTTGCCCGGCGCGTGAAGCCAGTCGGCATAAACCAGAGGATGCCCATTCGTTTGGATGATTCCGACGTTTTCGAGGCCGGCGCGCTTCAGGCTATCGGCAACGAACTGAGCGGCTCGTGCAACATCAGCCTTGTGTTCCGGGAGCGTGCTGATACTCGGAATACGCAGGAACTCGAGCAATTCGTCCAGAAAGCGCGGCTCATTTTGCTGGATGTATGCATCGACGGCGGAAGCCATTCCCTAAGTATAGGAACCGCTGAACGGACCCGACCGGTCAGGGAGGGTCTAGCCAATGCTGCTAGCGAGCCGGAGCCTCTGCAGCACGGATAGAGAACACAGCCGTTTCCGAAAACAAATTGGCGAGCCTGCGCACCTGGCGATCCCCACGCAGTAAGATCTGTTTCTCGATTGTCCAATGTTGCTCGCGGCAAAGCAGGATGAAATCGTGCACCGTAAGGAAGTGCAGGTTCGGGGATTGATACCAGTCGTACGGAAACAGATGGGTTCGCGGCGCTCGCCCGCTGAAGAGATGTGAGACGCGAGTAGACCAATGGCCAAAATTTGGGAAAGCCACGATACCGTGCTTCCCCACGCGAAGCATCTCGCGGAGCACCCGCAAGGGATAGCGGGTCTCCTGCAGCGTTTGGCTCAAGATGACGAAATCGAAGCTCGCGTCGGGGTAGTCTGCAAGACCTTGATCAATATCGCTCTGATAGGCTGAGACGCCGCAGGCGATGGCCCGACGAACCTTAGCAGGATCGATTTCAACACCACGTCCGTTAATCCCCTTGTGGTCGCGCAGCCATGCCAAAAGGTCACCCTCGCCGCAGCCCAAATCTAAAACGCGAGAGCCGGGCTCGACGAGCTCGGCGATCATCGCGTAATCGGGCCGCGAACTGATCGACTGTTCGCCGACTTCAGCTTGATTCGATTCACTTCCGGACAACAGATTGGCTTTGTTGTGTATGCCGCTCGCCAGATCGCGATAGACACTGTCGAGGAAGCCGGCAATCATGTCGGTTTGCTCGCCGGTTTCCACCAGGAACGCATCGTGGCCGTAGTTGGACGTAAGCTCGCAAAAAGCCGCGTCAATATTGCAGCTTCGAAGCGCGCTTACGGTTTCGAGCGACTGATATGTGGGATAAAGCCAGTCCGAGGTGAAGCTCAAAACCAGGAAGCGGGCTTGTGTACGCTCGAAGGCAGCCGACAGCGAAGGATGGCCTGCCGCCAAGTCGAAGTAGTCCATGGCCTTCGTGATGTACAGATATGAATTTGCGTCGAAGCGGTTCACGAATTGACTGCCGCGATAGCGCAGATAGCTCTCTACTTCGAAATCGACCGAGAAGTCGAATCCGAACGCGTCTTTATCCCGTAATCGGCGCCCAAACTTCTCGCGCATCGAGGCATCGCTCATGTAGGTGATGTGCCCTACCATTCGAGCCACAGCTAGACCACGCGCCGGCGGTTTTGAATCGTAGTAGTTGCCTTCATTCCATTCCGGATCAGCCATGACCGCCTGGCGCCCTACTTCGTTAAACGCAATTTGCTGGGCGCTATGCCTGCATGTCGCGGCAATCGGTATGGCGGCAACCACCGAATCGGGATAGGCTACCGTCCAGGCAAGCGCCTGCATGCCGCCCATAGACCCGCCAACCACGGCCAGAAGCCGCTCGACGCCAAGATGCTCAACCAGCATCTTCTGCAGCCGAACCATATCGCCCACCGTGATCACAGGAAACCGCATCGCGTATCGCTGCCCCGTAGCAGGATCGATCGAACCTGGGCCGGTGGTGCCGCGGCAACCTCCGAGCACATTGGACGAAATGATGAAATAGCGATCCGTGTCGAATGCCAGGCCGGGGCCAATCATTTGTGACCACCATCCGGGCTGGCCGGTCTCTTTGCTGATACCGGCCGCATGCGCGTCGCCGGAAAATGCGTGCAGCACCAGAATCGCGTTGCTGCGGTTCGCGTCCAGTGTGCCGTACGTTTCAAAGGCAACATCGACGTCCAGCAGCGTGATGCCGCAATCGAGTGTCAGAGAGGGGAAGGTGACGATCTGTGTTTCGACTGTAAATTCTGTTCCAGTGGAGGTGGGCATGGCCACGTACTGAGCGCCGGGTGCTTGAAATTGCACGATAGCATGCTGCCTCGCAAATATCCGGATTGGTGCGGCGAATAGACGAAAAATGAACCCGAATGGATGTGATCTTATCTTTAGATGTGCTCCGCACGCGCTCTCGGTGTTGCGACGTTTCTCCTGGTCATCCACACAATATTCGCTGCTGACGCAGCGCATAACCCGTATACGCCGCTGTGGCTCTATAACGGATCGTGGCGGGTCACGAGGAAGAACCTCGCGCCCGGGGCAAAGCCGGACGACTTGGTAAATCAATGCGCGCTCGTGGGTAAATATTTCACTTGTCAGCAGACAGTGAACGGAGAGACCGGTGCGCTGCTTGTTTTTGTTCCGGCCAATAAGCCCGGTCATTATTACACGCAGAACGTGCGCCTCGACGGACGTGCGACTGGACGTGGCGACCTGGAGATTGAAGGCGATCGCTGGACCTATAGCACCACCTGGAATCAGGGTGGCACTACCACGTATTACAAGACAATCAACACCTTCACTGGCCGGGATCGGATTCACTTCGAACAGCTCGAGTCAAAGAATAATAAGGACTGGACCACGACAAACTCCGGTGACGAGATCCGTACCGGCAGGAGCACGAAAAGATAGAACTTTAGCCGCCTACTGTGCCGGCCGGTTCGCGGCCATAACGACACACACGGCGCCCGCGATCAGGCTTACTCCGAATCCTGCGATGACGTCAGCAGCGTAATGATAACGCCCGTAGACAGTCGCAACGGAAACACTGATGGCATACAGCAGCAAGCCCCAGCCGTATTGTTTCTTTTCAGGAAAGACGAGAAACATGCCCCAGGCACACGAGAATGCCGACGACACGTGGGCGCTCGGAAAGACTCCGGAGTGAATGGTCGCGTGTTGCAAGAACCATAAGTTCAGTTGCCGGACCCAGGTGGTAGCGGACGGAGCGACAGCAGGAAATGCAAACCGCGGAGGCTGCGAAGGAAAGTAAGGAAACAGGGCATACGCTCCGAGCGTTCCCAGCAGGTAAATTGTGAGAAAGCGGTTCACCCGCGTGCGGTGTCCGCGAAGATACAAAAGACCCACACAGTAAGCGCCTACGCCGTAGACAAAGAAGTAACAAAGCTCGAGAAACGTTGGTAAAACAGCGCCTGAGCTTTGTATAAGGCTGCGCAGATGCCATCCCTCCAGCAGTAACTTATCCCAGTAGATCCATCCGCGCTCATATTGGTGGGTGTAATGCGCTGGTACAAACAATTCCATCTCGCGGAAAGCGACAAATGTCAGTGGAATCGGGAGCCAGTCCCGCGTCATTTCTCGTGCTCTCGCATGAAAAGTCGTTTCGCTGTGCGCCAGGCCGGAGAAGAGAATGAACACGGCGGCAAGCAAGATCACCGGTTGATACCCAAGGTGAGGCCGGTCCGGAAAGAACGGTGTTACTGCGACGATGTAGCCAAAGAAGGCCGTGAGGACCCACTCTGAGCTCCTGAGTCTAAGCCAGCGCATCGCTTTCGGTTTACACGACTGCTGGGTGTGAGTGTGCGACCCGAGCCCGAAAGAGCAAAGCCAGAGCGGATAGAATGCCGGCCCAAATAGCCCACGTAGTGAGTAATCTGCGGTCTATCAGATAACCCGCGAGAACTGGCGCCGCGATCTGCGCGATCGAGGTGAGCGATTGCGTTAGCCCCAGGATCACGCCTTGCTCGCGCTTGCCCGCCCTCTGTGTGATCATGCTGGTGAGCGCAGGCCGCAAGCCAGCCGCGCCGATGGAAGAAAGCGCCAGTACCCAGAGAAGCTGGCCCACCGTGTAAGTAAATCCCACCGCGGCGTAGCCGAGAAAGCTCGTAGCAAAGCCTATCTGCACCACCTTCTTTTCTCCCAATAACTTGACCATGCGCCCCACCAAGCCCCCCTGCATAATGATTCCGATAAATCCGTTGAACGCGAAAATATAACCTACTTCACGCACTCCAACCGGGCGGCCATTCCACAGGTAACGTCGCTCAGCAAATAATGCAAATCCAGAGATGAATGTCGAAAACGAAAGTGCAAATAAAAGCCATTGCGCCAATAAGCGCGCCAGTTCGCGATTCTGAAAATAGCGCCCGTACTGGCCCCACGAGATTAACGACAAGCGCCTGCCACCCGGTCCTGTATTCGACTCCTTGTCTTCCGCCCGCTCCAGATGAACGCCTTCGCGACGCGGCAACAGAAAGAATGTGCACAGGATGCTGGCGAGTGAGAGAGCGCAGGCGGCGAAGATCGGCGCTTGATAGCCGAAATGCGCCAAAAACCCAGAAATCGCCGGGCCTATGAGGAATCCGAAGCCAAAAGCCACTCCGATAATCGCGAACGACTTGGCGCGGTTCTCCGGCCGGGTGACATCGCTGATATAGGCCTGCGCGATGCTGAGATTTCCCGCGGTAAGGCCATCTATGGCGCGCGATACGAACACCATCCACACATGCGTGGCAAAAGCAAGAACCAGGAAGCCGCCCAATGTCCCCGCCTGGCTAAGGAGCAGGACCGGGCGCCGTCCGATCCGGTCCGAAATCTGTCCTAAAATAGGACCGGCAAGCAATTGGCCGACGGCGTAGATCGACACAATTGCCCCGACAACCGTAGGCGAAGCGCCTAACCTTTCTGAATAAAACGGAAGTAGCGGGAGGATGATTGTGAATCCGAGAACGTCCACCGCTACAATCAGGAAAATCGGAACAAGTGGCGAGCTAAATAGTCTCTTTGGCGGGACCGCGATAGCGCCCTGCTGGGTTGCGCTCACAATTCGATCTTACCGGGCGAGCGATTTCCAGCCTTTCAGGGGCTTCCAAATATTCGTTTTGACACAATAGATCGGTTAACAATGCGAGCCGCCATTTGTTTCTTAGGAGCCTTCTTGTTCGCCGGATCCCTCCCCGCTCAAAAGACGGCATCGGGCCGCGATTACGGGCGCTCGATGGTTGTGAGCCGGTTTGGGATCGTTGCGACCAGCCAGACTATTGCATCCGCCGCCGGCGCGGAGATTCTCAGGCAGGGTGGCAGTGCTGTCGATGCCGCCATAGCTGCTAATGCCGTCCTCGGCGTCACCGAGCCGATGATGAATGGCATCGGCGGCGACTTGTTCGCAATCGTGTACGACGCGAAGGCAAAAAAGTTGTACGGTCTGAACTCCAGTGGGTGGGCTCCTCGGGGTCTGACTATCGACTTCCTGAAGTCGAAGGGCATCACCGGAAAGATTCCCCGCAACATACAATCGGTAACGGTTCCGGGAGCGGTTGCCGGCTGGGATGCGTTGCACGCTCGATTTGGAAAGCTGCCACTCGAACGTGTCCTGGAGCCAGCCATTTTCTACGCAAAAAATGGCGTTCCGATCGCCGAGCTCGTGGCCGGCGTCTGGAAGGGGAGCGAACATAGTTTGAGGGATAAGCCCGGTTTTGCGGAAACGTTTCTTCCCGGAGGCCATGCCCCCCAAACAGGAGGAGTCTTCCGCGATCCCGATCTGACGAATTCTTTGGGGCTAATCGCGGCTCACGGGCGCGATGGTTTTTATCGCGGCCCACTGGCACAAAAGCTCGTAGCCTTTTCTCATGAACAAGGCGGCACGATGAGCGAAGGCGATCTCTCGGATTTTCAACCTGAATGGGTGGATCCGATCTCGACAACCTACCATGGCTGGACCGTATCGGAACTCCCGCCAAACGGACAAGGTATCGCGGCGCTCAGCATGCTCAACATCATGGAACAATTCCCATTGCAGGATTACGGGCACAACAGCGCGAAAGCCCTGCACGTCATGATCGAGGCAAAGAAGCTTGCCTACGCCGATTTGATCAAATACATCGGTGATCCGAGGTTTTCGGATATCCCGGTAAAGCAGTTGCTCTCCAAGGATCTGGCCAGGAGGCGGGCGGATTCGATTGACCCCGGGCGGGCACATTGCTCCGTGCTTCCCTCGGACCTGAGCGAACGGCTGAATGCAATGGGTCATGACACGACGTACCTGACTGCCATCGATCAGGACGGAAACATCGTTTCACTCATCCAGAGCAATTACGCTGGGTTCGGCACCGGACTGGTAGCGCCAGGCACGGGTTTTGCTCTGCAGAACCGCGGACAGCTCTTCACGCTCAAGCCGGGAGAACCCAATTCATTAGCGCCACACAAGCGTCCGTTGCACACAATTATTCCAGGTTTCATGCAGAAGGGCGACGAGACCATCGGCTTCGGTATTATGGGCGGCTTCAACCAGGCGCAGGCCCACGCGCAGTTTGTCTCGAACGTGGTCGATTTTGGAATGAACATCCAGGCGGCGTTAAGCGCGGCTCGATTTACAAAGCCCACCTTCGAAGGTTGCTATCTGCTGATCGAATCGCGGGTGCCTGCGGAAGTTCGCGATCAATTGGCCTCGAAGGGGCACAAATTGCAAGTGGTCGATCCGTATTCCATGGAGATGGGCCGTGGAAATGCCGTTATGCAGAACGGGACCGGCGTTCATTTCGGCGCCTCCGACCCCCGGGCCGATGGGGAAGCCATCCCACAAGTGCCTATGTGGGCCGCTTCCCGATAACGGCCGGATGGCAAATTTCTCAATCGCTCTCATCCCTGGCGATGGCATCGGCCAGGAAGTAACTGTTCCTGCATTCGAGATTGCCCGCGAAGTCGCTTCGGATACGGGAGCGGTGCTGGAGGCGACTTCTTATGAATGGGGCAGCAGCTATTTCTTTAGTAATGCGCGCATGATGCCGGTGGATGCGCTCGAAACGCTTCGCTCTCATGACGCTATCCTGCTGGGCGCCGTTGGTCACCCGGACATTCCTGACAACGTAACGTTGAACGGCCTCCTGCTGCCGATTCGCCGCGGCTTCGACCAGTTTGCCAATATACGGCCAGCCGTTCTTTACCGCGGTATCGAATCGCCTCTCAAGGCGCTAAAAGCCGGCGATGTCGATATGGTGGTGGTCCGTGAGAACACCGAAGGCGAGTATGCGCAGGCGGGCGGCTTCGTTCACGAGCACCATCAGCAAGAGCTCGCCATCCAGACCTCTGTCTTTACGCGGCATGGCGTTGAGCGCATCATTCGATATGCCTTCGATCTCGCCCGGCGCCGGAACAAGAAGCGAAAGGTAACGTCGATCACGAAATCGAACGCGCAAGGCTTCAGCATGGTGCTGTGGGACCGCGTGTTCAACCGGGTCGCGTCCGCATATCCGGAAATCGAGACTGAATCGCTCCTCGTGGATGCGGCGGCGATGAACTTCGTCCGGCGGCCGCAGACGTTTGATGTAGTCGTCGCGTCCAACCTCTTTGGCGACATCCTGAGCGACCTTTCGGCTATCATCACCGGCAGCATTGGCCTTGCGGCAAGCGCAAATCTTGACCCTTCGCGAAGATTTCCATCCATGTTTGAGCCGGTTCACGGGTCCGCGCCTGACATAGCAGGGAAGGGAATTGCGAATCCCCTTGCTGCGATCTTCTCGGCAGCCATGATGCTCGATCATCTTGGGTTGTCGAACGCTGCCGTTCGCATGGATCAAGCGGTCCAAAGGGTTCTGGCTGAAGGCCGTGTCCGCACGCCCGACTTGGGAGGGTTTAGTTCAACACGCCAAGTGATTGACGCAGTGAGAACCGCTCTCGCAACAGAGCCGCGCACGTAAGTAAGCGGCGACTTAAAACTGCTCCTCCACTAAAAACTGCTCGAACTTCCCGTCCGGCATCACGTAGAGGTTGAGAAGCACGCTGTTTTTCTCGAAATGAGCGCGATAGCTCAAGTGAGTCATGCCGCCGCGGCCCTGCGACCCTGATCGGCTCAGCACCTCCAGCTTCCCCATGGGAGCGAGGGAGCTTTGATAGTCGCGCAGCGCAACGTCATTGAAATAGGAATTCGCATTATCGGTGAATAGTGAACGATCGATATGCCCTTCCTGCAAGCCTTCCAGAATGGCTCGAACCTGGCGGTCCCGCCTTTCTGCCGGCGCATCTTCCGCGTCGAGAAGCATACCGGCAATCTGTTGCGTGAGTGGCCCAATCAGGTTCACGCCGTCCTCGTTCGTCAACACGACGATGGCTTCCTTTTTCGAAGGAACTAACGTGTTCATGGCAAGGAAGCCTGATACCTCGCCGCCATGCGAGAGAGTCGCCCTGCCACGAATATCGCCGACCTGAAGACCCAGTGCATAATGGGTCGGCTTGCCGTCTCTCAATTTCACTTCGCGCGTGAACTCGTCATATGATTTTGGCGAGAGTATGCGCTCCTGGAGGAAGGAAATGTCCCACTTCGCCAGATCCGACGGCGTCATGCAGAGCTCGCCGGCCGCGAAATACCAGCCATTCGCTTCCCGGCCAACCGGTCGAGGCGGCCCAAGCGCATAGCGTGTGTAGGCTGTGGCATCGGCCGGGCTCTTCATCTCGCAGTCGCCAGCAGAGCTCATTTCCAAGGGCCGAAAGAAGTTCTCTTCGAGGAATGTAAGCAGCGGCATCCTCGATACCTTCTCCAAAATCTTTCCAGCCAGAACGTAGTTTGTGTTGCTGTACTGCCACTTTGTCCCGGGATCGAAATTCAGCGGCTTCCTCGCCCATCGGTTCAAGATCTCTTCGGGAGTTGTGGGCCGCGTCCATTCCGGGATCAAATAATCCTGCGGCGCATAGTCCTCGTAACCTGAGGTGTGCGAAAGAAGCTCGCGAATCGTAACTTCGTTCGCCCGTGTCAGTTCAGGAAAGTACTTGGCAACTTTATCGTCCAGCGACAGCTTGCCCTTCTCTTGCTCGAGCAGCAGCGCAGCCGCTGTGAACTGCTTGCTGATGGAACCGATCGCGTATCGGGTCTCGGTTGTCGCCCGCCGAGCCGGCGCCAAACCCGCGTTTCCAAAGGCCTTTGCGTACTCCGCCCGTCCACTCTCGACGACCGCCACCGAGACACTGGGCACACCGAAAACAGCACGCATTCCGGCTATTTTTCTATCCACCTGCGAAGAATTCAGTCCGGAGTTCTGCGCCCAAGCAGTTGCACAGAAGAAAAAACCAGCAACAATCACGTAGTAAGTAATGCGAAATCTCATAAATGGAGGACACGTATTAGAGCCGCCGTACCAAAACAATCGTGAAGTCGTCCGTAAATGAGTTACTGGTCCGCCACTTCCTGACGTGATCGGCGAGTGAAGTGACGATCTGCGAGCATGCCTCGGATTGCTTCTCCGACAAGAATCTCGCCAGACCTTCTTCACCGAACTCTACGCCTCCCACTGACGTCGCTTCGGTAACCCCGTCGCTATACAGCGCCAGAAGGTCTCCGGGCTCGAGTTTCGTTTCCCTGACTTCGTAGTACACGGAAGGAAAGAGTCCCATCACCATTCCGCTTCCGGTCAGTTGGTCGATCTTGCCGTTGGCGCGGAGCAACAGCGGGTAGTTATGGCCAGCATTGCTGTATCGCAGTGTGCCGGTTTGCGTGTCGAGGAGCGCGTAAAAAAACGTGATGAACTTGCCCAAGGGACATCGCTCGGCGAGGCTGCGATTCAGAGTAGTGACCGCGGTTCCGGGGTCGGGATTCGTTTCCCGCAGCATCTGGACCCGCGCCTGAAGACTTGACATTAAGAGGGCAGCCGGCAATCCTTTGCCGGAAACATCTCCCACCACCAAGGCAAGGCGCCCATCCTTGTAGGGAACGAAATCGTAGTAGTCGCCCCCAACCGTGCGGCACGGCAGGTTATACCCTGCAAGATCGTAGCCCGCGCACTCCGGCGCTTCTGTGGGGAGCAGCGTTTGCTGAATCTCGCTCGCCTGGGCTAGCTCCAACTCCATTAGTTTCTCGGCCTGCTCTACTTCAGCCAGCCGCGCATGTTCGATGCGGATCGCTGCCACATTCGCCATCACGGTCAGCAAGTCGAGATCCTCTTGTGAAAACGGACGAATGAAGGTGCTGTTGTCCACGTAAATCAAGCCGATTACGCGATCGCCGGTCTGCAGCGGCACCGCCATCATGCTGCGAACACGATGCATGACGATGCTCTTTTGCTGGCGCAGTGCATCATCCACTTGAGCGTCGCTAATGAGAAGCGAGCACTTTTCGGACAACACGCGATCGCGGACAGCGGTGCTGATGGAGAAGCCCGCTCCTTCACTCGCTCGCACCATCAACTCGCCGTCTTCCAGGGTTAGAATGACTCCGCGCTTCGCTTCTACCGCCGAGAGCGCCAGTTTCAGGATCACTGTAAACAGCTTCTCGAGCGGGCTATGACCGGCCAATTCCTGTCCGGCATGAATCAGAGCGCGCACTACCCGTGAGGTGTTCAGCGATGTGTCCTGCGCCTCGCGATCGGTTGCTGCGGCCTTATCGAGGACTTTGTCCAGGCTGGTGAGCAGCGTCGCCTCACGCGTGATCTTTTCCTCTTCTTTCGGAACGAAGGAGATAACCGGTCTTCGCGGCTCGCTCGCAGATTCCCGCACTTCGATCGTCAGGTGTCCGGCATAGATCCTGTCTCCGGCGTTGATCTTATGGGAGCCTTTGAGGTTGGTGGCATTGACAACGGTGCCGTTGCGGCTGGCGCAGTCTTTGACGAACCAGTTGCCGGCATTCTGCTCAAAAGAGAGGTGGTAACGAGACAGCCAGGGGTCCTCGGGATAGGCGAGATCGTTTTCCGCGGATCGTCCGAGAGAGAGAGTTACATTTCGCAGTTCAACCCGTGTCGGGGAGCCATTGGGCCCGGAAATCAGTAACTCCATTTGCGAATCTTAAGCTAGCATATGAAAACTACAATCGTCCTCCTTCAAAATGCCGTCAGGATCCTGGGCATCATCTTGATCGTCCTGGGCTTCATGTTTTGGACGGGGCACTCGTACGGCCTCGTTCCGCTTCATATGCGGCTGGGCATCAGCCTGGTGGGCTTGCTCTGGATCCTGGCGATCTTTGGCATGGCGTCCAGAGTGAATCCGGTGCTAACCATTGGAGCCATTGTATGGGGCGCTCTGGTCTTCATCTTTGGCACGAGGATGGGGACCTGGCTGCCGGGGCGCGCTCACGAGGCGATCCGCGTTATCCACTTTTTGATCGGCGTGGTCGCCATCGGGCTCTCCGAGATGATCTCGGTTCGGATCAAACGAATGGCTCGCTCACAAAAGTGAGCCGGAAGAATCGTGGCTCGCAACAACAACCCTCTGACCCTGCATATAATCGACGCTATGCCGGTAAAGGAGGAAATATGCCGAGTACGACAGAAGTTGCAAAGGACGTGTACCGCATTTCAGTGTTCGTTCCCGAAATCAATCTGGAGTTCAGTCATTTTCTGGTAAAGGACGACGAGCCGCTGCTCTTCCACGCAGGGCTGCGGAGCATGTTTCCCGTGCTGCGCGAGGAGGTCTCGCGTCTGATCGACATCTCGAAAATCAGGCATATCGGATTCAGTCATTTCGAGTCCGACGAGTGCGGGGGGTTAAACCATTGGCTCGAACTGGCGCCGGCCGCGCAACCGCTCTGCGGATTAGTAGGTGCTCTCGTGAGCGTCAATGATTTTTCCATACGGCCCGCCCGTGTCTTGACCCGAGACGATGTCCTGTCCACTGGCCGCTATCGTTTTCGGTTCATTCCTACACCGCACGTGCCACACGGGTGGGATGCCGGAGTGCTCCTTGAAGAATCGGAGCGAACGCTCTTCTGCTCCGACCTGTTTCATCAGTGGGGCCACCGTGAACCGGCCACTTCAAACGACGTTATGGACCGGTGTAAGGATGCGCTGCTACAAACGGAAGCTGGGCCGTTTGCCAATTACGTGCCATACACGCACCACACGGGGCGCGTGCTCGAAACGTTAGCGGAATATGAACCGAAGACGCTTGCGATCATGCACGGCTCGACCTACTACGGAAATGGGGCACAGGCGCTTCGGGATCTCGCTATCGTGATGCGCGACGTGCTCGGACCCAAAGCTCAACAAGGGGAAACGACCTCCATTGGAACGATCCAGACATAAGGCCGTGGCGACACCGCATCGCGCCATGATTTACTCATGCGCGGCGGTTGCCAGCGGCTTCACTTCTTCCACCGATTCCGTTGCAGTCGATCCGGTAATCAGTCTGGCGCCACGATTCCATGTCAAATACAAAAATCCCCACTCGACAAAAACCAGCAGCCGGCTCTGAAATTCGACAATGTAGAGCAAGTGAACAAATAGCCAGACCAGCCAGGCGGGGAGGCCCGAAAGGTGCAGCCCGAAGATGTTCGCCACCGCCGAGCCGCGTCCAATCACAGCCAGGTCGCCTTTATCGAAGTAATGGAATGGCTTCGTTTCCTGCTTACCCTCGAGGCGTTTCACGATCGTTTTCGCGGCATACGCGCCTCCTTGCATGGCAACTTGGGCCACGCCAGGCAAAAGTGTGCCGTCCCTCTTCGTGGCGTAGGCGAGATCGCCGATCACAAATATGTCCGGATAATTCGGAATCGTGAGATCCGGGTTCACTTTAATCCGGCCCGGCCTTTGAATTTCCGAATTGGTGCGTTTCGCCAATTGACGCCCAAAATCGGACATCGCCACGCCGGCTGCCCAGATCACCGTGTGCGTCGCGATGCGCTCCTCGCCGGAAGCGGTCTTTACGGTGACGCCGTCCGCATCAATTTCTGTTACCAGAACACCGGTACGAACGGTCGCCCCGAGCCGGTTTAAGGATTTCACCGCCTTTTGCGACAAGTCCTCCGGATACGCTGCCAGGACTCGCGGGCCGCCGTCAATCACCAGGATCTTCGCATCGGCCGGATTGATCGACCGAAAATCATTTTTCAACGTGTTGTGAGCGATCTCGCCCAGCGCGCCGGCGAGTTCTACGCCTGTTGCTCCGGCACCGACAATTACGAAGCTCAGCCAGGCCTTCCGTTCGACAGGATCGCTGATTCGTTCTGCTGCCTCGAATGCCACCAAAACCTTGTGCCGGATCATAGTCGCCTCTTCGATGCTCTTCAAGCTGGGCGCCCACTTGTTCCATTCATCGTGTCCAAAGTACGCGCTCCGCGATCCGGTCGCAACGATTAACGAATCGTATGCGCACCGTGCTCCATCTTTCAGCAGCACATGCTTGGAGACTGGATCGATATCCACGGCTTCTCCGAGCAAAACGCGCGTGTTCTTCTGGCGGTTCAAAACGCCACGGATCGGCGCTGCAATTTCACCGGGGGATAGCGAACCCGTTGCAACCTGGTAGAGCAAAGGCTGGAATAGGTGATAATTGCGCCTGTCGATCACCGTGACGTCAACCGGCGCTCGCTTCAGCGCTTTTGCAGCATATAAGCCGCCGAATCCGCCGCCCAGAATGACAACCCTATTTCTATCCGTCATTCCAACTCCACACTTTTAGGATGCGCGATATCTCACGGATTAGGCATAAAAATTGACCGTCGGCAGAAATTCCGGTTTTCGCCGCGCTTTGCGCGCTTGCTCGAACGCATAAGCAATCGTGATCAGCTTCCGCTCGCTCCATGCTGTCCCGAAAAAGGAAATTCCTAACGGCAGCCCGAATTTGAATCCCGCAGGAACCGTGATGTGCGGATATCCCGCCACCGCGGGAGGTGAAGCGCAGCCGCTGTCTGCGCGATCGCCATTCACCAAGTCGCTCACCCACGCGGGGCCGGAAGTGGGGCCGGCAATCGCGTCCAGCTTGAACTTTGCAAAAACAGCGTCAATGCCTTCCTTCCGCGTCAGCTTGTGATTTGCCGAAAGCGCATCCTTGTACGATTTTTCCGTCAGCGGACCCTTCTCCTGCGCCTGCTCCATCAGCTCCTGTTCAAAGTACGGCATCTCCTCGGATCGATGCGTGCGATTAAAGTCTATGCATTCTGCCAGTGACTTGACGGGCGCTCCACGCGCTTCGAGATAGCGGTTCAGGTCCGCCTTGAACTCGTAGAGCAGGACTTCCAGTTCTGTGTCGCCCCACTTTTGATAGCTCGGAAGATCCGCTGGGTCGATGATTTCCGCGCCTGCCCTCTTCATCAGCTCAATACACTGGTCCATCACGTCGCTAACGGCCGGTCCGATGTTGAAATATTGCCTTGCCATGCCGATGCGCATGCCCTTGAGCCCGTTAGGATCGAGAAATTGAGTGTAGTCCGTGAAACTCCTTCCTGCGCTCGCTTTTGTAGCGGCATCGCCTGGATCGATGCCCACCAGCGCGCTTAAAAGGATCGCAGCATCGCGAACGCTGCGTGCCATCGGTCCCGCGGTGTCCTGGCTGTGCGCAATCGGGATAATACCCGCCCGGCTGATCAAGCCCAGCGTCGGTTTGATCCCAACGATGCCGCACATCGAAGAGGGACAGACGATCGATCCGTCCGTTTCCGTTCCGATTCCCAGCACCGCGAGATTCGCCGAGATGCCCGCGCCGGTCCCGGAGCTGGACCCGCACGGATTGCGGTCCAATGCATACGGATTCTTTGTCTGGCCGCCGCGTCCGCTCCACCCGCTAGTGGAATGTGTAGAGCGGAAGTTCGCCCATTCGCTTAGATTGGTCTTGCCCAGAATTACTGCCCCGGCGCCCCGCAAACGCTCAGCAATCCAGGCGTCTTTCGGAGCGGGCGTTCCATTCAGGGCCAGGGACCCGGCGGTCGTCTGCATCTTGTCACCGGTATCGATGTTGTCTTTGATAAGCACCGGAACGCCGTGCAGCGGCCCGCGCGGCCCTTTGGCTTTGTACTCGGCATCCAGCGAGCGAGCGATGGCGACCGCATCCGGATTGGTTTCAATAACGGAGCGCAATGCGGGTCCGCGCCGGTCAACTTCCTCAATTCTTTGCAGATAGAGTTCAGTGA
>DATBHS010000144.1:0-10113 GCA_036557345.1 Bryobacteraceae bacterium | reverse complement strand
GCGCGGCTTTGCTAGAACGTAATCCGAATCCTGATTTGAATGATGTGAAACGGGCAACGAGCGGCAACTTGTGCCGGTGCGGCACATATCCAAAAGTTTTCGAGGCAACTCTCGAAGCAGCGCAGGTTCGGGGAAGCGCTGGGGTTGTGAATATTAAGGGCGCATAGGAAAGGCGAGGTGCAAAATGGCTTTTCAAGAAGGTCAACAGAACTCGAAACCGGCCGGCCCCGTGCGCAATGAAACGCTGCACGTCGGAATCGCCGAGCAACAACTGAAAACCATTCAGAGGGATGTCCCCGCGACAGAGCCGCCACCGCTTGGCCCCAACGCTGATCTCAATGTAATCGGGAAGCCGACAAGACGTTGGGACGGGAAAGCGAAGGTAACGGGTGCGGCCCGTTACACAGCGGATATCAGGCTCCCGGGAATGCTTTACGGCAGGATGGTGAACGCCTCCGTACCGTACGCGAAGGTGCTTTCGATTGATACCAGCGCCGCGGAACGATATCCGGGCGTGAAAGCTGTCTACGTGATTACTCATATAGACGGCAATGCCGAATTGAGAGACAAGAGCAAGGAGATTCGGTCTCAGTACCCAATCGTGCGCTACGCGGGCCAGCCTGTCGCAGCGGTGGCGGCAGTTTCTCCTCAGATTGCCGACGACGCCGCTAAGCTGGTCAAAGTAGCCTATCAGGAGTTTCCCTTCGTCATCGATCGCGACGTGGCGAGGCAGGCAGACGCGCCGCTGGTTTATCCGGGACCAGCCGACCAGGCAGGCACCGCGGGTGGCGGAGGCGGACCGAAGAATGTCCCGCAGGTGGGAAACGTCCATGGACCTGCAGAAAAACAGGTGGGTTACGTCAAAGAAGGTTTCGCTGACGCTGAAATTACGGTAGAAGCGCGGTTCACAACACAGGTTCAAACGCATTCCGCGCTCGAGACACACGGTTTTGTTGCCGATTGGAAGCCGGACGGCTTGACCGTGTACGCTTCAACCCAGAGTACGTCCAGTGTGCGCGAGGAACTGGCCTATGTCTTCAAGCTGCCCAAGAGCAAAGTGCGCGTAATCACGGAGTACATGGGCGGCGGTTTCGGAGCGAAGTTCGGCGCAGGTAACCCTGGAGTGGTAGCTACCTACTTGTCCCAGAAAGCGAACGCGCCAGTGTGGCTTATGCTCGACCGCAAAGAAGAGCACTTATCCGTCGGAAACCGGCCCGATTCCGATCAAGAGCTGAAGATTGGCGCAAAGAAAGACGGCACTCTGACCGCGATGCAACTGGTGAGCTATGGGACGGCGGGCACAGGTACCGGGGCAGGATGCTCTGGCCCGGTAGTCAACATGTATGAGTGCAAGAACAAGTGGACACGAGAGTACGATGTGTTTACAAACGCGGGTCCCGGCGCGGCGTTTCGCGCACCGGGTCATCCGCAAGGTTGCTTCGCGCTCGAACAGGCCATCGATGAACTTGCCGAACGGCTTGATATAGACCCACTGGACTTGCGCGACAAGATTGACGCAAATCCGCAGCGGAGAGTGGAACGAAAGCTAGGCCGAGAAAAGTTTGGATGGTCGGAGCGGCGAAGGCCGAACTCCGATTCAGGGCCGGTAAAACGGGGCATAGGAGTCGCGCAAGCAGTCTGGTACCGCATTGTGAACCTGGATTCCGCGGCCGAAGTGAGATTGAGCAAAGACGGATCCATCGAGTTAATGTCTGCAGTGCAGGACATCGGCGGCGGCATTAAAACGGTCCTGGCGCAGGTGGTGGCTGAGGAATTCGGTTTGAATCCTGATGAGGTCATGATCCGAATAGGCGACACCCGCTATCCGGTTGGCCCGCCGTCGGGTGGAAGTATGACCACTGCATCCATTACGCCGGCGGCTCGGAATGCAGCGTATCGATTGAAGCGTGAATTTTTCGAAGCGGTAGCTCCTGCTCTAAACGCATCGCCTGACGATCTGTATTTTTCCAATGGTTCGTTGCGATCCAAATCAAGTTCGTCGCTTTCGCTGAGCCTTCGGCAAGCCGCTGGCAAAATGAAAACGGAGGAGCTATCCGTCCGGGCTAACCGGATTCCTGACTACAGCGGAAAGATGCCTCGAACAGGGGCGACTACACTCGGCGGCGTGCATTTTGCGGAAGTATCGGTCGATACCGAAGCCTGCCGCGTTCATGTCGAGCGTGTGCTGGCGGTTCAAGATTGCGGTCGTCCCATGAATCCTCTGGCTCTCGAAAGCCAGATCAACGGAGGCGTGTTGCAGGGCATCTCGTACGCTCTTTACGAGAATCGCGTTTTGAACCACGCGAGGGGCCTCATGGTAAACGCGAATCTCGAGCAGTACAAAGTCGTCGGTTCTGTCGAAACGCCGAAGATTGAGGTTTTCGTGATCCAGGACTATCAAGGACAGAGCTCGACGGATGCTTACGGCATTGGCGAGCCCGCAACGATGGCGACCTCGGCCGCCATCGCGAATGCTTTCTACAACGCTACGGGTGTTCGCATCCGGCAACTGCCCATGACGCCGTCGAACGTCTTTGCCGCGTTGGGCAAGAACGGGAGTACACTGGCATGAATCGCTTCTCATTTGTCGATTGCACAAGCGTCGAAGATGCGCTGGGACACCTTGGCGCAGGCGCGGAGGTCAAGGCAGGCGGAATCGACGTTCTCGATCGGTTGAAAGAAGGTCTGGATCAGCCGGAGAAGATCATCAACATCCGTAATGTCCAGGGACTGAGCGGTATTGAGGTTTCGAATGGACTCCGGATCGGTCCTCTGGTGACACTGGCTGAAGTTTCAGAACACGAAGCAGTGAAGCGGGACTACACGGCCCTTTCCCACGCGGCTTCTCATGCCGCCACGCCGCAAATTCGGAATGTGGCCACCATTGGCGGGAATCTGCTGCAGAGGCCCCGCTGCTGGTATTTCCGGCATGCTGAATTTCCCTGCAGGAGGAAGGGCGGAGAGATCTGTTTCGCTCAGGACGGAGAAAATCAGTATCATGCTATTTTCGACAATCACACCTGCGCCATCGTCGCGCCGTCGACGCTGGCGGTACCGCTGATTGCGCTGGGCGCCCAGCTAGAGCTGACATCGAAGGACGGAAAGCGTACCGTCCCGCTGGAAAAGTTCTATCTGACGCCGGAACAGAACGTAACCCGTGAGCATTCGCTGCGTCCCGGCGAGTTGCTGACAGCGATCCTGATTCCAGCGACATCCCGAAATACGAAGTCCGCATATCAAAAGTACGCTGAGAAGGACAGCCACGACTGGCCGATCGCGGATGCCGCCGTGGTTCTCGAAATGGACGGGAGCACCATCAGAAAATCATCTATCGTGCTGGGGGCGGCAGCTCCCACGCCCATGCGCGCGACGGCGGCGGAGGCGGTGCTGAACGGAAAAGTCCTCAGTGAGCGGGTAGCGCGCCAGGCAGGAAAAGCCGCGATGGAGGGAGCCACGCCCCTCGCGCATAACGGATACAAAATCGGCCTGTTCCATACAGCGATTTATCGGACAGTGTTGTTCGCGGGCGGAATGATGGGGCGCGACCGCAGCGCGGTAGGAGGTGAAGTATGAGCATCGCCAAACAGGACACGGATGTTAAAACGTGCCAATGCCTTCGCACCAAAACGATTTACGGTAATTTCGCGGCGGATTTCGAAACGTGGCAGGATGGCGTAGCGTCGAGCGCCTCATTCTGGTGCCTGAAAACCATGGGACCCGCGGGACCGGACGAGCACTTTGTGCACATCAGCCAGTGCGGACCAGAGAGGCGCTGCTACGAAGCGCCGCTGGATTAGGGGAGGCGTACAAACCAACACTCCGGTAACTTTGTTTACCGTTCTCAAGTTCCGGTTATGACGACCGTTCAGGAGTTAAGACTTGTTTTCGTGCCGCTCGTCGGTGTCCGGAAGAGTCTGCCGCAGTTCCACCGTTGGAACGGATAAGAGAACGGTATCCCCTACTGACTGGACCATTCGGACAGGTAACTCAAAGGTGGCAGCGCGGAGCAGGCCTCGGGCGGCACCAAGCTGCTCGGCAGCCGACTTACTCAATTTGATATGCAACGCGACGATAGTCCATGCGGAGGTATCGATAACCAGGGCGGCCACTTCGCCGATTGTCTGCCCGTCAGCCGCAATTACCGTCCGTCCTCGAAAGTGTTCATCGGAAATCTGCATCGTCGAACCGCCTATCTGAATAATTAATATCTAACTTGCAGTGCCTGGGGAACGCATCGGCCTCTCAACTCATGTCATCTGGGCGTTAACCAACACGACCACGCTCCGCCAATTTACCTGGTACAAATTCCCCGCGACAGGAAGCTCTGCGCCAAAATCTGCTATATCGAACGGTGGGGGTTGAGCCGTGTCCACGGCTTTCAGCCAAATCCTGCGCTGTATTGAGGGCAGCTCGAAATCCAGGCTCTCCCAGTACATGTTCAGCATAATGTGAAGATCTCCGTCGCCTTTGAAACCAGCCAACGTCACGGCCAAGGCACGCCCACCAGGATCTAGCCATCCGGGACTGTTGAGCTTCGTTCCATGCCAAGCAATGTCCATCAAGCCGCGCTCGTTCATGGTGCCCGTAAAGAATTGCCCTCGGCGTAGTGCCGGATGCCTTTTGCGGAACTCGATCATGCGTTTCCAGAAGCGGAACAGATCATGGTTCCTTTCTACGAGGGTCCAATCGAACCAACTCGTTTCGTTGTCCTGGCAGTAGGCGTTGTTATTGCCGTTCTGTGTGCGGCGCACCTCGTCCCCCGCAACGAGCATAGAGATACCGCGAGAGAGCAGCAGAATTGCCGCGAAGTTCCGCACTTGCCGATTCCGAAGCGCCTCCACCGCCGGATCGTTCGACTCGCCCTCTACCCCGCAATTCCAACTCAGATTCTCGTTGATTCCGTCGCGGTTGCCTTCCCCATTGGCTTCGTTGTGCTTTTCGTTGTAAGAGACCAGGTCGTTAAGGGTAAAGCCGTCGTGACAGTTCACAAAGTTAATGCTGTTTACTGGCAGCTGCCCCTTCGGCTGATAAAGGTCGGAACTTCCAGTCAGCCGTGACGCGACAGCCCCGAGCACTCCCGGGTCGCCCCTGACGAAGCGGCGCATATCATCGCGGTACCGACCGTTCCATTCCGCCCAGCGATCACCTGGGAAATGTCCAATCTGATATAGCCCAGCCGCATCCCAGGCCTCCGCGATCACTTTCGAGTCCGCCAATTCATCGTCCAGTTCGATTTGCCAGACCACCGGGGGATGTGCGCTAGGCGTCCCGTCCTCACCGCGCGACAGGATAGATCCCTCATCAAATCGGAAACCGTCTACATGCGCCTCCCGGACCCAATAGCGCAGGCATTCGACGATCAGCTTTTGCGCGATCGGGCGGTTGCAGTTGAACGTATTTCCGCAACCCGAGAAGTCCATGTAGTACTGCAGATCCCGTGGCATGAGGAAGTAATGGGTGCGATTATCAATTCCCCGGAACGAAAAGGTTGGTCTAAGGTGATTTCCTTCGTCAGTGTGATTGAACACTACATCGAGAATCACTTCGATTCCCGCCCGATGGAGAGCTTTCACCATGTCGCGGAATTCCCGCAAGTGGCCGCCGCTCTCGGGGCTCACACAATAACTGGATTGAGGCGCGAAGAAGCCCACCGTGCTGTAACCCCAGTAGTTCGTCAAGGGTCGCCCGTCGACCTCGCGCAGGACGGCCGTCTCATCGAAGTCGAATACCGGCAGCAGTTCCACTGCTGTCACACCGAGTTCCTTCAGGTAAGGGACCTTTTGGATGATTCCCTCGAACGTTCCGGAATGCTGCACGTGAGAGGACGGCGATTGGGTAAATCCCCTGACGTGCATCTCATAAATGATGGTGTCCTCCATGCGACGATTCAGCGGACGATCGTCCTCCCATTCGTAGCCGGCTGTGTCGATGACCACTGAGCGCATTGAAGTCGCCACGTTATCGCCCGGTCCGCAGGCGGAAGAACGTTTCCACATAGTGTCGGTATTGCTGCGGGCGTACGGATCAATCAGGACCTTGTTCCGGTTGAACGGCTGACCCGCAGCGGGATCGAATGGCCCATCCACTCGATACGCGTAGTGTGCTCCTGCCTCAAGCCCAGGTACGAATACGTGCCAGAAGTGGAAGCTCTTGTTGACAGATGGATCGAGCCGAATCACCTGAGAAGGCTCACGCGCGTCAGGCGCTGCGAAGAGCAGTAATTCCACCCCGGTAGCATGTATCGAAAAGAGGGAGAAATTTACCCCTCCCTGTCCCGGACTTGCCCCAAGCGGATGCGGCGAGCCCCTCTCCACCGCAAACGCAGCGCTCGAAGCCGCATTAGTCAGCACGGTTCCCACATACGTTCCGCAACACGACCATTCCGCAATATGATGCCGCGGCTAGAGCATAGTTCTAAAATGTTTGTACGTTGGGGACGAGACGAGACGCTAAAAGTGCGGCCCAGCGACGGGAAAGCACGACTGCATTGACGAATCCATTTTGGCGTTCGTCAGCGCAACCGTTCCGAGCGGATTACGACAGAGCTTTATCGGAGGCGGCACGGCACGAGAATGATAACTGTCGGACCGGTCCAGGAAGGCTGCCAGGACGGAAGCATCGATTTTGCCGACCCCGTATAAGAACGGAGGTTGTATGGTGTCGATCGAACCTCAATCGACCGACTACAGGATGCGGCGGACCGTCTCGCCCTGTCCAAAAGCGAGGTCGTCTCGACACGTCGGTGCTGATCGACAGTCTTTCTGGACCGAAACGTTCAGCTAAAGGCCTCCGCGCCGCCATCGAAGGCGGCGAACGTCTGCTGGTTCCTTCTCTCGTGCTTTTATGAATGGCTTCGCGGACCACGCTTGCCGTCGGAAGTCGCGGTCCAGGAAGCCCTGTTTCCGACGGATTCAGCCGTAGTCTTTGGGCCGCGCGAAGTGTCACTCAGCGCAAAACTCTATCGCACAGTAAACCGTTCGCGCGGGCGCGAGATCGATCTGGCAATTGCCGCATGCGCCATCGTGAGGAATGCTGGTTTGTGGACACTCAATACTGCGGATTTTAAGGACATCCCCAAACTCCGTCTCGCCTCTTTTTGAAAACACTAAGCAACGAAAACGGTTGTCTTGCCGACCGCCAGTCCCGGGACTTATCCTTGAGCGCTGAAAAGCCGAAAGCTGACCGGTCAAAATTGACCCTTAAATACCCGCTATGCTAGCGTATTTCTTTAGGAAGTCCGGCAACAGTCGTAGTGCGTTTGGCTGGCCAAAGCCGCCCGGCTGATCTAATTCCTACCCTATTTAAAGTCTGCATGGATAAGACCCTAAAGGAGCTTGGTGACCTGCTGGTTGAGGCGATTCCCACCATCGTTTTCTTTATTCTTCTGACCGTTTACCTGAAGCACGTCTTCTTTAGGCCGCTGGCTCGTATTCTGGAGGAGCGGCGCAAGGCGACCGAAGGCGTCCGGGAACTGGCTCGCCAGGCATTCGAGGCAGCAGACAAAAAGAACGCGGAATTCGAGCACGCGCTCCAGATTGCTCGCTCGGAGCTGCATCAAGAGCACGAGGCCCTGCGACGGCAGTGGTCCGACGAGCAGGCGCAGATTATTGCCCAAGCCCGCGCCGACGCCGATCAGCGAATTCAACTGGCAAAACAGCAGATCGCTCTCGAGGTGGAACGGGCAGAGGCCGCGCTCGATGCCAAGGTGGAGCTGCTGGGTGAGCAGATTGTACAATCGGTAACGGCACGGAGAGCGGCATAGTGCGTCGCCGCATGCTTTGGTTGATGCTGTTTGCAGGGCTGCTGTGCGTGGCTGGCGGCACACGGGCGCGAGCCGATGAGCTTTCGCCTGAGGAGAAGGCGGCGCTCGATCGCGTCGGACGCTGGAAAATTATCAATTTCAGTTTGTTTGCCATCGGGCTGGGATACGTTCTCGTCAAATACTCGCCCCGGTTCTTCAACGCGCGTTCGGCAGATATCCAGAAGGCGATTAAGGATGCTACCGGCCTGAAAATCGAGGCAGACTTCCGCTATTCGGAAATTGACCGGAAAATGGCGACCCTGGCCGAAGCCGTTAAGAAGCTGCGCGAAGAAGCCGCTATGGAAATGCAGCGCGAGCACCAGCGGGTCTTGCAGCAGACGCAGGAAGAAATCTCGCACATCAATCGCAACGTTGCGGCGGAGAGCGAGGCGTTTCGCAAGGAAGGCGCGGAGCGGGTTCGCTGGCAGACGGCCCAGTTGGCGCTCGGCCTGGCAGAGCGGCGCCTTCAGGAGCGATTTGCCTCCGGCGAGCCCCAGGAGCTACTGCATGAATTCATTCACCTGGTAGAACGGGGCAGAAATTAATGGCTGACGCGGTGACCCGACATTATGCCGGCGCCCTAGCCGATGTCGTTTTTGCACCCGACTCCGGCCTGACTCCGCAACAGGCCGTCGAGCAGCTCAAGGCCGTCACCTCACTCATCTCCGGTTCGAAAGACCTTGAGCTTGCCCTGCTCTCTCCCGCGATTTCCAAGTCGCGGAAGCAGGCCGTCATCACCAGGTTGATTGACGAGCTCGGCGTTCACCGGCTGATTCGCAATTTCCTACTGGTGGTTGTGTCGCATCGCAGAACGCGCAACCTGAAGGAAATTCAAAACAACTTTGATCTCATCGTAGACGAGCGGCTGGGATGGATCCCCGCTGAGATTGCCTCCGCGAGAGAACTGGCGCCGGGCGAGCGTCAGGAAATTGAAAGAGTCTTGGGAACAAAGCTCGGAAAATTCATCCGGGCCCAGTATAAGGTAGATCCCGCACTCATTGGCGGAGTGCGGGCGCGCGTTGCGTCTAGAGAGTATAACGCGACCATCCGGGGCAAGCTCGATAGCCTGCGCCAGCGCCTGGTAGCGCACCTTTAAGAAGGAATAGAAACGTTATGGCTCACATCAGAGCAGATGAAATCACGCGTGTACTGCAACAGGAGATTAAGAATTTCGACGCTGTCGCAAATGTGTCTGAAACCGGTTACGTTATCAGCGTTGGCGACGGTATCGCTCGCATCTACGGCCTGGAAAACGTCATGGCCGGCGAGCTGGTCGATTTCGGCGGCGACACGGTGGGAATCGCGCTGAACCTGGAAGAAGATCAGGTCGGCGCGGTGTTGCTCGGCGACTATGGCGGCATCAAGGAAGGCGACCAGGTCCGCCGCACGGGGCGCATCATGTCCATTCCCGTGGGCGAGGCTATGATCGGTCGCGTTGTGAACGCCCTCGGCCAGCCGATCGACGGCAAGGGGCCCATCGACACGACTGAATTCAATCCGCTGGAACGGCTCGCTCCCGGCGTTGTCGACCGCCAACCGGTAAAACAGCCTGTGCAAACCGGTATCAAGGCCATCGATGCAATGGTGCCGATTGGGCGCGGGCAGCGCGAATTAATCATCGGCGACCGCCAAACCGGTAAAACGACAGTCGCGCTCGACACTATCATCAATCAGCGCGGGCAGGATCTCATCTGCATCTACGTGGCGATCGGTCAGAAGCGCTCGACGGTGGCGCAGGTGGTGAAGACGCTCGAACAACACAAAGCAATGGACTACACCATCGTGGTCGCCGCAACCGCGTCTGATCCGGCTCCCATGCAGTACATTGCGCCGTACGCGGGCTGCTCCATCGGCGAATACTTCCGCGATTCCAAGCGCCATGCGCTCTGCGTCTATGATGACTTGTCGAAGCACGCCGCCGCGTATCGCGAAATCTCCCTGCTCTTGCGCCGGCCGCCGGGACGCGAGGCTTTTCCCGGAGACGTCTTCTACCTGCACAGCCGTCTGCTCGAGCGCGCCGCCAAGTTGTCGAACGAGAAGGGTGGAGGTTCGCTCACCGCGCTTCCGTTCATCGAGACCCAGGCCGGCGACGTTTCGGCATATATTCCGACCAACGTAATCTCCATCACCGACGGCCAGATCTATCTTGAAACGGATCTTTTCAACGCGAACATCCGCCCCGCGATTAACGTCGGCCTCTCGGTCAGCCGTGTTGGCGGCAGCGCGCAGATTAAAGCCATGCGTAGTGTGGCCGGCAGCCTGCGCCTGGAGCTAGCCCAGTATCGAAATCTCGAGGCTTTCGCACAGTTCGG
>DATBHS010000143.1:0-16611 GCA_036557345.1 Bryobacteraceae bacterium | reverse complement strand
TATCGGCGCGCGCCCATACCATGCGGCATTCAACCGCGGAGTAAAGCTGATCGGCGCAACGAGCCACTACGTTACGGAAGCATTAGACGACGGACCGATTATCGACCAGGATGTTGCGCGCATCTCGCATCGCGACCAAGTACAAGATCTCATTCAGAAAGGCCGCGATCTCGAACGCATCGTGTTGTCACGCGCGGTAAAGTGGCACCTGGATTACAGGGTTCTGTGTTACGGCAACAAAACAATCGTCTTTGACTAGTGAACCGTCAGGGTCATTTCGAAGTCGGATCGGGCATGCCCTATCCCTACAAAACTTCTCAATGGGGTGTGGCTTGCGGCGCCGCTTCGTCGCCTTGAGCGCCCCCATGCGACGGAAGCGCAGCTTTGCCGTTGATAGTGAATATGTTCATGCCGCGTCTCGCAACGTCGATCGTTTTCTGATAGGAGGCATCGCCGGTCGAGGTGATCTTGTGTTCTCCCGCATGAAGCCGCAGCGTGAGCGGCGTCTGCCCCTTCGATTCACCATCGACGCTAATGCTCATCTTGTCCGGTATGGAAAAGATATGAACTGTCTCGAGGTCTTTTGTAAGCAGGACAAACCGTTCCTTATCATTTGGAACCTGCATGATTCCTTGTGTCCCTTCATAATCAGGCGCGGAGATAGTAAACGTATGGCGGCCGGAGCGCAATGGCAGCTCGCAAGGCGTAGCGCAGTTCAGATTCTGATCTCCGTCAACAACTACCTGAGCCCCTGCCGGACTGCTCGCGAAACGAACCGGAAAGGTAGTCTCTCCCGATCGCAACGCGGCAGGAGTCATGGGAGGGGCTAGTGGTAAGGGCTGTTTATCCGGCATGACGCTTGTACTGCCGGACTGCCCGCCTGTGCTGGATTGCTGCGCCTGTTGTTGTGATGCATGATTTGTGGCCTCCGGTGTTTGAATCGACCGGCCCGACGAACCGCCATTTCCACGGATCATCCAAATGAAGAAGACCGCCGCGGTCACCAGAACGAGGGTAGCCGCTGTTATAACCACCTTCCTGGTTGGAAGAACACCTCGCTCAAGCCGATCACGGGTATCAACTCGCCGAATAAGGGCTGCCCCATTCTGCCCGGTCACCTCGCTATCGATCGGGATACGAAGAGTCCGGCCATAACCTGCGGGACTCGACGGCGAAAAAAGCGGCGGTTCGACAGCAGGCAACCGAGTCGATGGAGTGGTGGCGAAACTCGGCGCCTCAGCGGCTGCCGGCGCGTCTGCCTGGTGAGGGAGATCGGCTGTCTGCCCTCTCCTCTGAAGCGCTTCTTCCAATTGCGCTTTGCGCCGCATCAATTGCGAATCTTCCGGGGACTCTTTCAACGCATATGCCACTAACGTCTCGGCAGCAGTATAGTCGCCGGCTGCAAGCGCATGATCGATCTTCTCGACCCGGCCTACCTGTAATTCGCCCCGCAGGAACTCTTCCTGCTTTCGAGCCAGCCGTTGTATCTCGGCTTCGAGGCCCGGATACTGGCTGTAAATGCTCCGCAGTACATCCCACTGGTTGGATGCTTCAAGAAATTGTCCTTGCGATTCGTAGTGACGCGCCCTGCTTACAATCGAATTCACGAGGTCGCGCCGTTCCTTCACGATTCTGTAAGAATGCTGGAAGGTTTGTTCCTCCGGGAATTGGCGCGCGGCATCCTTCAGCAGCTCGCATTTCCTGTCTAGGTCCGGTTCCGCTTCGATCCGGCTGTGTAATTGGGCGACACTGGCGGAGCTTTCCTGCCGCTGCAGATCTTCGACTTCGATCTTCAGCGCTTGAAACAGCGGTTCGCGGGGACGGCGGCTGAGGACAGCGCGGCAGATTTCGAGCGCCCGTGCAAAATCGCGCGCCTCCAGCGCCGTCTTCCCTTCGTTGTAGGCATTTCGCAGTTCGTCGCGCTCGAAGCGGATTTGTTCGTAAAAGGCCAGATACTGGGCCTCGGTGTTAGGATGCCCCGGGGCCGCCTTGCCGAGTTCAATCACTCGCTCCAGCTTATTGAGGGCGGTACTGATCTCTCCATTCCGGTACGACTTCAGCGCCGAATCGTAGAGCTCCTGCTTTTCCTGCCGAAGTTTCGAGGCCTGCTGCTCGCCGCGCCCAATCTCGGCAAGCATATCCTTTGCCAGCTCGCACGACGCATCGATTTTGGAGATCTCCTCGACGGCCTGTCGGGCCTTGCCGAACAGCTTGTTGTCGATGTGCTGCCGCGCGATCTGCTGCCATCGTTCAATCTGGGTACCGCTTCGCTGGCGTTCGATGGCGCTCTTCAGAGCCAGGGCGTCGACGTTGGATGGCTCCAGGTTCAGGACACTTTGGACCTTTTGCAGCGCGAGAGGATACTCCTCTTCTTCCATCCGTGTGCGCGCGCTTTCCAGAAGCTGATGAATCGTTCTGGCCCGGGCCGCCTGCTCGGCTTGAATCCGCAGAAGCGAGATGTCGTGATCGATATTGCCTTCCGACTCGAGTTCCGTGATAATTTCCATCGCAAACTGGTAATCGCCATCATTCAAAGCTTTCTTGATGCGATTGATTCGCGGTAGAATTTTGCTCCGGTCGAATGCTTCAATGCGCTCATTTCTCAGCGAGCGCTGAAGCAGATCTGAAAATTCGCGGATACTGGGCAGGCGATGATACGGTTCTTTGGCGAGCGCCCGCTGGACTGTCTGGCTGACCTGAACATTTACTGCCGGATTCAGATCGGAGAGCGGCGTAGGCATCCGGGATCGAATGGCTTCGATCGTTTCCTCCGCATTTTTGCCCTCAAACGGTTTACGTCCCGTGAGTGCCTCATAACAAACGACACCTAGGGACCAGATGTCGGATCTTGTTGTGGCGGGCTTCAGATCGAGCTGCTCCGGAGCCATATATTGCAGCGTCCCTTTGATGCCTGTCCGCGTCTCGGCATCGGCGAGATGCACGACTCCGAAATCGATAATCTTGACGGTATCGTCGTCCATCACAAACAGATTGCTGGGCTTTATATCGCGATGGACAACTCCTTGATCATGAGCGGCCTGCAATCCGCGGCAAGCCTGGCTGATGATCTCGACTGTGCGCTCGGGTGTGAGCCGCCGGCTGGAGGTCTTGATGAGCTTATCCAGTGTGTTACCGGGAAGCAAAGGCATCACGAAGTACGGCTGCCGCCATTCATTCTCGACGAACTCGCCAATGTCGAGGATGTCGATGATGTTGGGATGGCAGAGCCTGGCAAGTACGCCCCATTCCTTGTGAAACATCTCAATGGAGCTGGGATCGGTTGCGCCTTTGATCGTCTTTACCGCTACGAACCGTTTTGTGACATGGTCGAAGGCTTTATAGACTACGCCCATACCGCCCTCACCAATCGGCGGGTTTTCGATACGGTAACGGCCGGCGACTATACTTGAGCCCGCCATGGTCGGTTCCAGCGGATTAACCAGCATACCAGGAACAGAGAAGGACAATTGTGTAGGATCACGCACGTCAAGGGCTCAGAAAACATGTTCTGGCCTGCCTTGCAGGGCCTGTCACAGAACAATTGCGAGGCGCTCATCGACCCCCGGACGCCGCGCAGCTTCACGCACCTCCGACGGCGGATCCTCGTACTTCTAATTTTCACATGCTCCCCTGAGCGGAGTCGATGTGGCGAGTGTTCCTTCTTTGTCAGTGCCGGCCGGTTTTCGCGCGCGCCCGCCGTTCATCGTCTTTCCGCCGTTGTGCCTCCATCTCGGCCTTGATGCGCGCCTCGGTTACAGCGAAGCGGAGACACGGCCGGCTCATCGGGGAAGCTGGGGTTTCTGATCAAGACAGCGTGTGGCAGCCGACACTGAGCTACTCGCTAGCGCGATGGCAGGCGCCGCCCGGCATCATCGAAGTGAATAATACGAGTACGTATACGCCCATTCAAAGTCGCGGCCCGGTTCGATGGAGATGCCGACGAACGGCTCCATCGACAGCACGGAGCGAATGGACCAAAGAGCCATATCGGCCAGCGGACGGTCGCCGGTGACCTTCATTCCGGCTCCCACGCGCCTGTTTTCGACGGTGATGCTGTAATCGGCGGCGCTCTTGCCAAAGCCCTGAATGGGTAGGGCAACGGTCTCTTCGCCTTGCAACACCTTTCGATACAGGATCTGCTTACCCTTCACTTCGGCGAGCTTAGGGTCGGGAGGCTCGCTGGTCTTGATGTCGAAAGGCACGGAGATAACGAAATCCGGCCCCACCGTCTGCTTATCGAGAACCAGGAAATTGTGGTCGAATACGGTGGTTCGGATCGCGCGCTTACCGGTATTCTTCAACTTATGCTCGATGACCATTTCCGGCTTGCCCGGGACCAACCGCACAATCTTGGTGTAGGTGTACGAATAGCCACCGGATGGGTCATGGATCCGCTGGATGAACTCAACCGAATCGGACTTTGGATGAACCGTCCAGTTCCCCGAATCGAGGATTTCGTATAGACGGTAATTGTCGTATTTCTTGTCGTCAGGCTTTCTGAGCACGCCGACACCGATTTTCACGAAGGTCTGTCCGGGTTTTGCTTCGCTGTATCCGAGCGGCTCATCAACGCTGTATTCTTCGACCGGGCCGTGGAAAGCGCTGCACGCCCCCGCGACGATGTCCGCGCCGCGAAAGACGAAGTCGTGAACATCCGCCTCAAATTTTGTGAACCAGGATCCGTAGTACTCGTGTCGCTGATATTCGAGGCTGCCGACGGCCCCCGACCAGTCAAAGCGAGTGCCGCGATAGTAGCCTTTCACCGCGTCGGGCAGATAGATTTTCGCTTTAATGACTCCATTCGAGATCTCTGTTTGCGGGATTTGAGCGCTTGTAATAGTGGAGGAAGCCATAACGAAAAGGATAAACAGAAAGCGGCGCATAATGGTGAGCAATGTCGCGAAACGAGAATATCACTGAGACGAGCCATAAGCCGTCAGCGGTCAGCCATCAGTTCATGTGGCTGGATGCCATCAAGCGAGATATTCGGCTGGCGGTACGCATGACTGGTAAGGCTCCTCTGTTCGCTACGATGGCGATTCTCTCGCTGGCGCTAGGGATCGGCGCAACCACCATGATCTTCACACTAATGAAGAATATTGTGCTCGATTCGTTGCCGGTGCCGCATGCCGGGCAACTCGTCATTCTGCACGATATCGGACGCCACAACGGCCATACATACAGCGATGGAATGAATAGCAGCTTCTCCTATCCGCTCTATAAAGACTTGAATACCGCAAGCGGTTCGATTTTCAGCGGCGTTCTGGCTGAAAAGAGCATCGTTGTCACGCTGTCGGGAACGCAAGGAGCCGAACATGCGCGTGGTGAGCTGGTTTCCGGCAACTTCTTCGATGTTCTCGGCGTGAAGCCGTGGCGCGGGCGGATGTTGACTCCCGCGGATGATCTCAAGCCGGGCGGCAATGCAGTCGTTGTGCTCGGGTATGGGTTGTGGCAACGCGTTTTCGGGGGAGATCCGAACGTCGTGAACCGCGTGATTCACCTCAACGATCATCCCTATCTCGTGGTTGGTGTGGCTCCCCCGAATTTCTATGGAACCAATCTAGGGGACACAGCCGAGCTGTTCGTGCCAATGATGATGAAGGCCCAAATGACACCGACATGGGACGGCTTGCTGGACCGCAACGATTATTGGTGCAGCCTGGTGGCGCGAATGAAGGACGGCGTGAACATTACGCAAGCGAACGCTGCGTTGAAAGTGATTTATGCGGCGCTGCGCGATCACGATATGGCCTTGCTGAATCGCGTGAGTGCCGCTGACCGGCGAGAGTTCGGGAGAAACACGGTTGAGCTGACACCGGGCGGAAAGGGCTATTCAGATCTTCGCGCAACGCTAATCAATCCATTGCGATTTCTTACGGTGATGGTGGGCATTCTCCTGCTGATCGCCATTGTGAACGTGGCGAATCTCATGATCGCGCGCGCGGCGGCGAGGGAGCGCGAAATGGCCGTGCGGTTATCTGTAGGCGCGGGGCGGACCGCTTTGATCCGGCAGTTACTAATCGAGAGCCTCACAGTTGCCTTCACAGGAGGCTTGGTAGGCGTGACGCTGGCAATCATGGGAACGCCTGTGCTGACGCGGCTTTTTAGCTCAAACCTGAGCGAGGCCAGCGCGAAAGGACAGGCCGACTGGACCGTACTTGCGTTCACCGCAGCGTTGAGCGTGTTTTCCGGAATTGCGTTCGGCCTGCTGCCCGCCTGGCAGTCGGCACGCACGGAAGTGGCCGGAGCGCTAAAAGCAGACGGCAGCCTGGGGCATACCGGCGGACGCTTGTGGCTGCGGCGCGCGCTGGTAGCTGGGCAGATCGGGTTCTCGCTGCTGCTGGTGACGGCCGCGATCCTTTTCACGCGCAGCCTACAGAATCTGGAGCACATCAACCTGGGATTCCGAACCGATCACCTGGTGACGTTCAAAGTGGATCCGGCCGAGGCGGGATATTCACAAGCGCGGACTAAGAGTTTCGGCCCGCAATTGCAGAAGGCGCTTATTTCAATTCCAGGCGTCCAGAATGCGGCAATCGCGACTCTTGCACTCCTTGAAAACAATAACGCAGGCTCGAACACTACGGTGGAAGGATATCGCCCACGCGTGCATGCCGATGCGGAAGTGAGGACCAATGGTGTCAGCGCAAGATTTTTCACGACAATGCAGATTCCGCTGCTGGCCGGTCGGGCCATCGACGACGCGGACTCGCTTCCGACATCGAAAGTAGCGGTGGTGAATGAGACATATGCGAAGCACTTCTTCAGAGGGAGAAATCCGTTGGGCGCGCACTTTGCATTCGGCGAAGGCAACAAAGTGAAATTGGAATGGACGATCGTGGGTGTTGTAGCGGACAGCGAGCACAGCACGCTGCGCTCGGAGATTCAGCCGTTCGTTTATTTGCCATATCTCGTCGATGCAAAATTGAGCGGGCTGACGTTTTACGTGCGAACCAGAGGCGATGACCGGACAATCATGCCTGCCATACGGCGCACGGTGAAGCATTATGACGCGAATTTGCCGATTTTCGACCTGAAGACGATGAGCAGCGTCATCAACGAATCGCTCTTCGCCGAGCGGGGATTGGGATTGCTTTCCGTCGGCTTTGCCGGTCTTGCGACATTACTGGCCATTGTCGGGCTGTACGGGGTGATGGCGTACTCAGTGGCGCGGCGGCAACGTGAGTTCGGAATCCGGATCGCGATTGGCGCGAGCCCGGCAAGCATGCTTGGCCTGGTGGTGCGCGAAGCCGTCCTCGTAGGTTTGGCAGGAATTGCCTGCGCGCTTCCCTTGATCTTCGCTTCCGCCGGCCTTGTGCGTTCACTGCTCTACGGTGTGCAACCGAACGATTCGGGAATCGTGGCCGTGGCAGCGGGCTTGCTGCTCCTGGTCGCGGTTATCGCGGGATTAAGGCCAGCCGCGCACGCGGCTCGGATCGATCCGCAGGTAGCCTTGAGAACGGAATAGCCGGCCCAGAATGGCTCAGCGCTCCAACTGGCGCCGGGCAGCCTCTACAGCTCGGCGAAAGGTCGCTGCCCCCCGTAGACTGCCACTGACTGTTTCGGTCATTTCCGATCCGGTAAAGAACACCAGAAGCGCTCTGCGGCTCGCCAGATAGCCTAGAAGAAACCCTGATGCCAGCAATGCCATCGGAATACCCGAGCCGCTGCCTTCCTTTGAGCACATTGCGGCAGCGGCGAGGATGAACAAGCCGGTTGAGATCACCAACAGACCCGGATAGCTGGTTTTTATGGTCTTAATTTCCGTTAAGCGATTGACGGAAAGGATGATTTGTGACCGTGATGCAGCGCTCCTGATGATTACGAAGTTTGTGGTCACCATTCCAAAGGGACTCGACAACACGACCTCTTCGCCCGATAATGCCGCGAGTAACGTGCCGGTCATGTCTATCAGTTCGTGCTCCGAGCACGGCCTTTCTTCTCATTTTCGGATATTTGAGTGACGCTGGCGTCTCTTGTTCCCACCCTAACTATGCGGCAGGTTCCTGAGGCGCGCCGGGCGGCTTCTGGCCGGCCCGGCCGCTGGAAGAAATCGTCCTAGTGATGACGATGAAAGTCGAAGAGGTCAAACAAATCGCCGATAGCCGGCATATTGCGCGGCACATAGCCGCGGGCGCCGTGCTGATCGGGATTGGGCAGGTTATCCCGGCTGCGGTCGCTGAGCGTTGTGTCGAGCATCCAGTTCCGTTCGACGAACTTGACGAACGAGGAATGCTCGTTATAGACGTGGCTGACATGGCCGCCAGTCGAGAACGGTGACACGGCGATCATCGGAATGCGCGGGCCCGTCCCAAAGAAATCGACCGGCTGGATGAAACCCGAGTCATAGTAGCCGCCGCCCTCGTCCACGGTGACGAAGATCGCGGTCTCGGCCCACTGCTCCGGGTTGCTTTGCGCCAGCTCGATGATGTTCTTGGTGAAGGCCTCGAAGAGTGTCCATTTCGAGGAAGCGGGATGGCCGTCCATCAGGCCGTCCGGCTTCACATAGGAGACCGCCGGAAGGGTGCCATTAGCGAGATCGGTGAACAGGTCGGTCACGTCCCGCATGTGATCTGCAACCATGTTCGGATAGTTCGACTCATACTCGAACGGGTTGCAGATATTACAATACGTTCCGCTGAGCGGGCCGGCTGTCCCGTCGGCATTGAAGCCGCCGCCATAGTATTTCCAAGGAATATTGTGCGCCGTGAGGACGTCGCCAATGCTCTGCTGCGTTGTAGGCGGAACCACGAGGCCCGGCTGCACCAATCCTTTAGGCGTGAAGGCAGGGTTGACGTTGACGGCCTGCCAATACTGGCCGGGTCCGCACTTCGTCTGCACGGAATAGGGCAGCGCGTTCAGATAATTCGTGATCGCAGCGATGCCGGGCTGGCTCGTGTCCGAACAATTGAACCATTGCGCACGCTTCGTATACAGGTTCAGGGTTCCAGGCTGCGGATCGGGATTGTAGATGTTAGCGGCTGGCGGTGTTGCCGGGTTGCCATTGCCATCGCTGAAGAACACCTGATCGGCAAAGCCAAGATTCTGACTGTCCGGGCCCGTGCCGCCCAATACGGGCTGGTGATAATTGTCACTCATCGTGTATGTGTCAGCAAGGAACTTGAGGTACGGCGCGTCGCCGTTCTGCATGTTGAAGAAGGCCATAGTCTGTCCCGTGTCATGCGGTGTGCCGGTTGGCGGCGTGCTGTAGGTCGTCGTTATCGCCGACTGGAGATCGTGGAGACAACCAGTCGGGTTGTCCTTCGATACGTGCTCTGCATCAATGGCGCAATCCACCTGTTGGACCATTTGGAAGTACTGATGGATCGTGTCGCCGGTGAAGGCATCATACGGCATGGTCGGGCCGGTCATCTGGAACGGTCCCGGCGGGAGATTATTGACGTTGGTAATGCGAGTGTCTGGACCCAGCGTGAAGCTCAGACCCGTGCCTCCCGTGCCGAAAAGGAATTGATCCGCGGGCGGCAAGCCCGGGTCGCCACCCGGGATGTTCAGGACATCAGTATAAGGCGACACGGAGCCAACGCCAGCTACATCGGGCGCCGGCAGCGTGGTGTAGAGCTGCTTATGCGCCAGATCCGCGCTGCTGAAGAATTTGCCGTCGTTGGGTGCCGATACGATCTTGAATTGATGCGCCTTGGTGAAGTTCGGGCCCGGCGATCCGTCGGCATTGACAATGCCTTCGGATAAGAGGTTCAGCACCTTCTCGCTCTTGCTGTTTGGCATATACGTTGCAAACAGGTGATCGAAGCTGCGATTCTCGCCGACAATGATGATGACGTGCTTTATCGGCGTAGCGGTCTTAATGGCATCAACCGCGCTATCCGGATCGGCTCCAGCCTGTGCCGGTGCGGCAAGGCCAAAAATTGATATAGCGAAGATGGACACGCAAGCAGTGGCTCTGCGCAATTTTTCTTTGTTGCTACGATGCATGCTCCTTTTAAAGGTTGAAATCAACATGGTGGAAGTTTAGTCAGAGACCGTAACAGTCGAGTTTCAAGGGCATCGCAGTCGAGTAAAACCTCATGAGACCAGTAGAGTTACCGGTCAAGCCTGGGCTGGCTGCTAATCCTAATCCGCTATGTGCAACACGATCTTTCCAGGTTTGTGCAGAGCGCTAGCTAGCATCTGGTGTGCGGTGTGTATTCGCTAGAAGAGAAGTTCGGAGTAGGCGAGGTATCGAGGTCAGCCAATCAACTTCTTGTCACCTCCGCAGCTCCGTATCCTGCACGCTGCTGCTGAAAGGAGGCCCGCGCATCGCGGGCAGACGCCACGCCCATGTGTTCCACGCTTGCGCGCATAAGGGCCGATCCCAATGTGCCAGTCAGTCCGGCTGCCAAACGCCGGCGCTTCGATGGTCTCGGCATCAGGCCGAGCGCCAGGCCGGCTGCCGTCAGCACCATGGCCGTGCGCCACAAGAATCCGCTGAATCCTTTCTTCAGCGGACGTGCAACACGCGGCACTGCTCCTGCGCGCTTCTCCATTGCTATGGCTGAAACGAGCTCGGCAACCTGACCGGCTGTTCCGAAGATTTTTGTCAGACGCCGCTCTTCGGCATTCTCAACGGTCAGCTCGAACAAAGCCCCTACGCTCGACATTGCTGATGTCCCGAACAGGACCGGCATGAGTTTGCGCGAGGCCTGCCATACGGGAACGGCGGTGTTTCCCGTCAGGACACCGGTATAAGTTGCGAGGCCAGCGCCGAATATTCCGGCGAGGTATCCGCAAAGCTTGCCTATCCGGCTGCCCGGGTGACTCAGAACCATTGCCAGAAATGCCGAGCCACTCGTGGCGGAAAGGATCCAGGCCCCCATATTCATGACAGATGTCGGGCGAAACACGCGGAGCATGTTAAGAAATCGGGATGGCCTCCCGAGGTCGTAAACCAGCAGGCAACCGCTGACGCCTGTCCCTACACAGCCGATCCAACGGCAGCGGCGGATCAACTTCTCTCTTCCGCTCTCGCGACCAATTTGCGCCGCGGCTCCCATCACCAACGCTGCACCGGTCAAACCGCCGATGTAATAATACGCCGGGATCGCCCACTCCCACACCGGCTCGTTCAGCATCGGAACGTTGTAGTAGGCGGGATCCTCCGCTTTCGGCATAGGCAATTGCCGCCAGGGCTGCAGCTCGTGCTCGAGATGCTTATCTGCTGAACCCGACACTTCCTGCCGGGCACCCTCGCCAGCAAGCGTGCCGACCTCTGTATCGATATCGCGCCCATCTGTGGAGATCGGGTCCACGGACTGCGCATAACGGACCACCGGATTCATGTGCGCCGGCCTCCGAACAGCACGGCTCCAACGGCCGCGAGAATCATGCCCGCAGCGGTGGCTCCAGCGGACAACCATGCGCTCTTTACCTTCTTGGTCGGAACGACCGGGTCGGGCGGGAGGTTGTAGACTTCCGGTCGATCCACCAGCAGGAAGAAAGCGTTCAGGCCCTCGGTTCCCGGTTGATCTTCCGCGCTCGCGCCGTACAGATACGCCTCCTGCATACCGCGTTCGTGCAATTGGTTTACTCGCTCTTTCGCATGCTCTCTCAGTTGAGGCAGGTCGCCAAATTGAATCGACTCGGTCGGGCAGGCCTTCGCACAGGCCGGGATCACATCCTCCTTGAGGCGGTCGTAGCACAGAGTGCATTTCCAGGCGCGCCCATCCTCCTCCCGCCGGTTGATCACGCCGAACGGGCAGCTCACAATGCAATAGCCGCAGCCGTTGCAGATGTCGGGCTGCACATAGACGGAATCGTACTCGGTGCGGATGATTGCGCCGGTAGGGCAACTCTCCAGGCAACCGGCCCGGGCGCAATGTTTGCACACGTCGGAAGAGAACAGCCACGAAAACGCACCATCCTGTGTGCTGAGGGGCACCGGGCGTTCGATAAAGGCAACGTGGCGCCAGGTAGAGCCCCCCAGATGAACCGTATTGTCGTACGACATTCCGGAAAACAAGAAGCCGTCATCGGGTAACTGGTTCCACTGCTTGCAGGCCACTTCGCAGGCTTTGCATCCGATGCACAGCGTAGTGTCAGTAAAGAATCCCTTGGTGGCCGACACCGCTATACGTTCCCTTCTTTCGCCTCTGCCGCCTTGTAACCATGTTTGGTCTCAGGTTTGCGGCGCGCTCCGGGCAGATCGCGCTCCCGTTCCCTAGAACGCAGCTTTCTGACGACCGGGCCGGTTGTCACATATCTTCGACTCTTGCTCTTACGCCCTGCCTCGATGTTGCCTGTGAACGCCTTCGACTCCTGGATGGAGACGTTGGGATCGCCGACAAAACTGATCAGGTCGTTCGCCGCGTCGCCTCGTATCAGGCCTTTTGTCGACCAATGATATGGCAAACCAATCTGGTGGATTCGTTTGCCTTTGACGCGCAGGGGCCGCAGGCGCTTCGTGACCAACACGCGCGCTTCAATTTCGCCACGCAGCGTGCGGATGGTGGCCCATTCCCCATTTTTCAAACCGCGCTCCTCGGCCAACTCCGGCGAAACCTCGCAAAACATCTCGGGCTGTAACTCCGAGAGCCAGCTTAACCAGCGGCTCATGCCTCCCGCCGTGTGATGTTCGGTGAGTCGATAGGTGGTGAGCAGATAGGGGAATCGCGGATCATCAAATGGCTGATGATACGGATTGTCCGTTCGCATCCACTCCATGCGCTCCGGATTGCACTGCTGTCCGTACAGCGGATTTTTGATGACAGATTCCTGCGGTTCGTAGTGCACCGGCAGCGGTCCATCCTGCAATCCGGTAGGGACGAAGAGCCATCCTTTACCATCGGCTTGCATGATGAAGGGATCGAGGCCCGAAAGCGTCTCCTTCCCGCGCGCCTCTTTCGACGGCCGATAGGAAGGCGGCCGCTTTTTTATAAAATCCGGTTCGTCCGCGCCAGTCCATTCTTTCTTCTGTTCATCCCACCACACCAGCTTCTTTCGCTCCGACCAGGGCTTCCCTTCCAGATCCGCTGAAGCGCGGTTGTACAAAATTCGCCGGTTGTGCGGCCATACCCAGGCCCATTCGGGGGCCACGTGCTCCTGCTCCCAGCACGGCTTGCGCCGCGCCGTCATATTGATGCCATCGCGATAAGAGCCGGAGTAGATCCAGCAGCCGCAGGCCGTGGATCCATCGTCCTTCAGAGACGTAAAGCCTTCAACGGGCTTGCGATCCAGGACCGTAAAGCCATTGATCTCGTGCAGCACGGCCTCGGCGCTCGGCTCTTCCAAGGGACCTTCGACTGGATAGTTCCATGTCATGTCGCGAATGGGCCAGTTTCGACGTTGATCGTACTCACTGGCATACAATTCTTTCAATCGCTGCCCCAGTTTGAAGATGAAATCAAGCTCGCTGCGGGAATCGCCTTTGGGCTCTATCGCCTTCTTGTGCCACTGCAGCATGCGCTGGGTGTTCGTAAAGCTTCCATCTTTCTCTGTGTGAGCGGCCGCGGGGAAGAAGAATACTTCTGTCGAAATATCAGATGTCTTTACTTCGCCGCGCTCGATCTCGGGCGCACTACGCCAGAACTCCGCTGTTTCGATCAGCTGAAAATCGCGCACCACCAACCATTCGAGTTGCCGTAAGCCCTTTCGCTGCAAAGCGCCGTGCATGGATCCGACGGTTGGGTTCTCGCCCATCACGAAATAGCCCTTTACGACACCATCCGCCATGTCCACCACCGTGTTCATGTGCGAGTGATCTCCGGTGAGCGTAGGCAGGTAGTCGTAGCACCAGTCGTTATCCTCCCGCGCCGCATCCCCGTACCATGCTTTCAACAGAGACACCAGGTACTTCGGGAACTCCCCCCACCAGCCCGAAGGCGACGTATTTAAGCGCAGATAGGTCTTCAGATCCTTGTCGTGCTTCGCCTTGGGCATGGGCAAATACCCCGGCAGCAAATTGTAGAGCGTCGGGATATCGGTTGAGCCCTGGATAGAAGCATGGCCGCGCAGAGCCATAATGCCTCCGCCCGGACGTCCCATGTTCCCCAGCAACAACTGAATGATTGCCGCCGACCTTATATATTGCACGCCCACGGTGTGCTGGGTCCAGCCGACCGCATAGACAAAGGCGCCTGTCCGTTCCCGGCCGGAGTTTCTGCACAGCGTCTCAGCGACTCTAATAAAGAGACTCTGCGGAATGCCGCAGGCCTCTTCCACCATCTCCGGCGTGTAGCGGGAATAATGCTTCTTTAGAATCTGAAAGACGCATCGCGGGTCCTGCAACGTCGCGTCGGTGTGCTCAGCCTGAATCGGCTTCCGCTGAGTGGCTTCGCCTTTCCGTGCCACGTCGGATTCGCGATCACCTGCGGCGGGTTCCGGGTCCACGCCCTGGTACATCCAGGTGTGCGTTTCGTATTTTCCTTTCTTTTTGTCCCACCCGCTGAACAGGCCGTCTAAGTCTTCCGTGTCCTTGAAAGCGTCGTTGATGATGGCGGACGCGTTCGTATAGTTGACGACATACTCCTTGAAGTATCGTTCGTGCTCGATGATGTAGCGAATGATGCCGCCGAGAAACACGATATCGCTTCCGGCGCGAATGGGAACGTGAAGGTTGGCAACAGCGCTTGTCCGCGTGAAGCGCGGATCCACGTGGATGACAGTTGCGCCGCGCTCACGCGCCCGCATGACCCAGCGAAAAGCGACCGGGTGGCACTCGGCCATATTTGAACCTTCGATCACGATGACATCCGAGTTGACCAGGTCGCCTGGAAACGTGGTCGCGCCACCGCGTCCGAATGAGGTCCCCAAACTGGGGACCGTCGCGGAATGTCAAATACGAGCCTGATTCTCTACCTGGACGATGCCCAGGTTTGTGAACAGTTTTTTGATCAGATAGTTTTCTTCGTTGTCGAGCGTTGCACCGCCGAGATGAGCTATGGCCATAGTCCGGCGGAGAGGATTGCCGTCCTGGTCTTTGTCTCCCCAGCTTTCATCACGCGTTTTCTTTACGCGCGCGGCAACCATATCCATGGCACGCTCGAGAGGAATTTTCTCCCATTCCATGCCATACGGGCGGCGATACAGGACGTGGCTTACGCGATGCGCGCCTGTTACTAACTGGAAGGTGGCTGCTCCTTTCGGACAGAGGCATCCGTTTGAAACCGGCGATGCAGGATCTCCCTCGATGTCGATGATCCTTTCGTCCTTGACATAGATCAACTGCCCGCAACCTACGGCGCAATACGGGCAAACGGAGCCAACGACCCGATCCGCCGTCTTCGTTCGCGCGGCAAGAGATTCCGTGCGCTCAGAACCAGCCGTCACGCCATTCAAGCCGAGCAAATCCCCGTTTTTGAGTTGACGCAGTACGGGCCAACCGGGTAGGCCAGAACCATCTTTTTCAGGCATCAAACGGTAGATGCCGCGGTTACTCGAATATGTACTCGGCAAATTGCCAGGGGAGGGCGTCACATTGAGTTCTGAAAGGCGCTCGACTGAAGAGTAGGGCGGAACCGGATTTGGCCGTGCGGCTCAGGACACGCGTCCTGACCTGGCGGGACTGAAGAGGTCCCGCGGCAGACGGCAAGACCGTCTGCCCCACCCCGATTGGCAGGGAGATGTAGAAACTCCAGTGGCTGGACAAGGTCCTGCCGCGCATCTGAATGCTCACTTGAAAAAACGAACCCATTTTTGTCCGGATGGACCGGTTCCTGCTTGGTGGCGCGTTCCAGCGCTTGGGCTTCCTTGCGCTGGCGCTCCGATTGGAGGGCTCGCAGCTCAGCGATTTCCTTTTCGCGCCGGCGTGAGAGGCGCGCTTCCTGGAGCTGTAGGTTGCGTAGCTGACGCTCGTATTTGAGAAAGGCTTTCACCTCGATCATGCCGGGGCGCAGATTGGCATCGTGTTCGTCGAAGCTGTTCGAGAATTCGAGGTGGCCGAGCGCCAAGATGCCGGTTTCGAGCGAAGGGATCCGAAGCAAACGCCATTGAGTGTCCGCGATCGACTGGACAAGATCACGCTCGCGCTGGCCGACAGGCTGGAATTCTCTTTCGTAGGCTTCGACATGGCGCTGGTATGCAGCAGCATCGTCGCTGGGAAGCAGTACAGTGCGGCCCGTTAGCCCTGTCCTAATCGCGTTTAAGCAGCTTTTGGCTTTACCTTCGTCCGATTTGGGACCCGTCGAGAGTTGCGCGTTCTGCCGGTTGGCAGCTAGCCGAGATTCGGAGACGGAAGCGGGCGAATTCGGTGTCTGGTTGAAACCAGATACCGATTCGGAAGCCGGCATCTGGGCGAGGCGTGCCTCGCCCCTACGGGCCAGTTTCTTGGCTTTGCGCTCAGCGGCGCGGCGAATCGAACGAGCGGTCATATGAGCTCCTAAAAAGTTCGGCTCGCGAGAGGAACGTGTCCCCGTTGCGAGCCCACTGAACATAGCATGAAGAAGCCTCAAAACGAACCATGAGCCGGAAAAACAGGCTATAAGGTATTTATGCGGAAGGAGAAATAAAGAGAGAGCTGACTGTGATCGTATGAGAGCGCTGCCGTAGATCCTTGAGCTGACCGGGATGCGATCAGCGTTCCGCGCTTATACATCGCAAAGGAGGTACGGCAGCATGAAGAAGTATATCGGTTGCGACGCACATGCGCGCTATTCGATTTTT
>DATBHS010000142.1:0-34541 GCA_036557345.1 Bryobacteraceae bacterium | reverse complement strand
TGGGCACCCTACGACGACGCCGAACGCGCTCTCATCCAAACACTCGCGGACACAGAATGGAGATTGCTTCGCATCCCCTCGCTGGAGGCGGGTATCTACGCGCTCGGCCACCTGGAGTTCAAAGAGAAGTTCGCCGGTGAGGCTGAAGCCGTGCGTGCCTCCCTCATCGACGCACACACCTTCCTCACCTACCGAAAGGACCTGAATAACCTGAGCATCCAGGAGGGCCGCTTGCTACGCCTGCGCGAGAACACCCTGAACTCGCTCAACCAGGTGCAGGAAGAGCGCACTAAACGGATCAACGCACAAGTCAGCCGCGCCGCGACCGCCTTGCAAGAGGCTAAGCGCGCGGGAAAACCGTTCGATCTCGCCGAATTTGGGTTCGAAATTTCAATCGGGCAGGTCGAGGCGTGTGTGTTGGATTGGATCGCCTCTCGTGAGCGCAACTCCTCGCTTCCGCTCGCCGCTTGGGAGCACCAATTCAGGCTTGAAGCCGCCACACGCCTCGCCTCCCGTAAAAGGGCCGCGTAAACTGAGCCGCGACCAGCGGGAGCGGTGGCTCGAAATTGCTGACGGCTGAAGGCCGATGGCCTATCCAGGCGATATGCGAAAGAAGTACGCGGTCATGAAGATGCCGACGGTGATGACGATGCCGCGGATCGCAGCCGGCCGCAAGCGGCGCGCGAATGCCGGTCCCAGGTAGCCTCCTAGGATGGCGGCGGCCATCATCACGAGCGCGGGCAACCAGCGGACTTCTCGCGCTGAGATGAAGATGATCGCGGCAATTGCGTTCAACGAGCCGCCGAGAACAGCTTTTACGCCGTTCATTCCGTGTATGTCGGTGAAACCGTAGAGGCGGAAGGCGGCCAGAATCATGATTCCGATGCCGCCGCCGAAGTATCCGCCATAGACGGCGATTGGGAATAGCAGCATCAGCATGAGCGGCTGGTTGGAGTGGAGGCGCCCCCGGAAGGCTGCGCTGACCTGAGGCCCGAATGCAAAGAGAAGAGTGGCGAAAAGTAGAAGCCAGGGAGCGGCTTGGCGAAATGTGCGGTCAGACGTAAAGAGCAGCAGAGCCGCGCCCACAGCGCCGCCGATGATGCATACCGTCCACCACGACTTAATATGCTGCTCGTTCAGATTCTCAATATCGCTCCTGTAGGAGATGGCGCTGGCCACTGATCCGGGCACCAGGGCGACAGTGCTCGACGCATTAGCCATGACCGCGGGCACACCGGCGAACACGAGCGAGGGAAAAGTGAGAAAGCTACCTCCGCCCGCAACGGAGTTGATGACGCCGGCGAAGAAAGCCGCTGCAATGAGCAACACGTAAACCATTCAGGGTCCAGTGTAAGCGGGAACGATCTCCTACACTGGCAAGTGTGCGTATCCGTGCCCTTATCTATCCGCTCATTCTTCTAACTTCCGCAACGCTGCTGTTTTCACAGGGAAACACAAAAAGGCCGGTTACTATTGAGGACCTCGCTTCACAACCCTCCCCCACTCCGTTCATTCCAAACTGGGCTCCTGATGGAAAGGCATTCACTTACGAGGAGGGCGGCGTCGTTAAGCTCTACGACATCAATGGGAAAAAGTCGAAGGATTGGTTCCGAGCGGATACGCTGCAGAAACGGGCAATCGCTCCCCTCGAACCGAAGGAGTTCGGCTGGCAGAACCGCCACGTATCGAGCGAATCGTATCAGTGGTTCCCAAACAGCAAGGACCTGCTCGCCGCTATAAAGGGAGACCTCTTCATCGTGCATCCGGATGGCACTTCGGAACAGATTACCCGGACGGATATCAACGAGGAGGATCCGAAGTTGTCTCCTGATGGAAAACGGGTTCTGTATCGTTGGAAGTCAAACCTGTACGTCATCGACCTGGCCACGAAGCGGCCGGAGCAACTGACTACCGACGGCACTCCTACGTTGCTGAACGGGCAACTGGACTGGGTGTACCCGGAGGAACTGGAAATCGAAACGGCGACGTGGTGGTCGCCCGATTCGCGGCGCATCGCGTATATGCAGTTCAACGTTGCTGACGAATTCGTGTACCCGCAGATGGATCTCATTGGAGTGCGCGCCCTTAGCGAGCCGGAACGCTATCCGCAAGCGGGCACTCCGAACGCAGACGTGAAGCTAGGGATCGTTTCGGCTCAGGGAGGTCCGACCAAGTGGATGGACCTGGGCGCGACATCTAATACGCTGCTGGCGCGTGTGGCCTGGCTGCCTGATTCAAAGGAGATCGCTGTCGAGAGGTTCTCGCGCGTACAGGACAAACTGGATCTGCTGTTCTGTGACCCGGATAGCGGGGCAGTGCACACGATCCTGCATGAGGAATCGAAGACCTGGATAAATGTAGCGGATAACCTGTTCTTCTTAAAGTCGCGGCCGGAGTTCCTGTGGACCAGTGAACGAAGCGGCTTCCGGCACATTTATCGCTATTCAAATAAGGGTGAATTGTTGGGCCAGTTGACGAAAGGCGATTGGGAAATTGCGAGTATTGCGGCCATCAATGAGCCGAAGCAACGCATTTTGTATACCTCGACGCAAGCAAGCCCGTTGGAGAGGCAAATCTACGCCGTGGGATTTGACGGTGGCGAGCCGGAGCGCATCACGCAAGACCAGGGGACGCACGACGTGCATGCCAATCAAGACGGCGGCTATTTTGTCGATACGTACTCCAGCCTGAAGCATCCGGAGGAAACAACTTTGAGAAGCGTTTCGGGCGAGCAGATCGCGGTGGTGAAACCGGCGGATACGAAACGCTTCGAGAAATACGATCTGCTGCCGGCCGAGATCTTGCCTCTGAAGAGCTCGGAAGGGATCACGCTTTACGCCCGCCTGATCAAACCAGCCGGATTTCAGGCAGGAACGAAATATCCGGCGGTCGTCGTGGTTTACGGCGGGCCGCATTTTCAGAACGTTCGCGATGTTTGGTCCGGCGTGAGTTTTGATCAGGTATTGGCGCATCGAGGCTATGTGGTTTGGCAACTGGATAACAGAGGATCAAGCGATCGGGGTACGGCGTTCGAAGCGCCAATCTATCGCGAAATGGGGAAGGTGGAGGTGGCCGACCAGGTTTTCGGCGTTCGACAGCTCATCCAAATGGGCTTTGTGGATCCCGCGCGCATCGGCATTACCGGCTGGAGTTACGGAGGGTACATGACCCTTCGTTCGCTGCTGCTTGCGCCCGACGTGTTCAAAGTGGGCGTTGCAGGCGCCCCCGTGACCGATTGGCATAACTACGACACGATCTATACAGAGCGTTACATGGGTTTACCGCACGAGAACAGCGAGGGTTACGACGCCGCCTCGAACGTGAAAAATGCTGCCAAGCTCCAGGGGAAGCTGCTGATCCTCCACAACCTCGAAGACGATAACGTGCTGTTTCAGAACACCATGCAGATGGCCGATGCGCTGGAACGCGCCGACAAGCAGTTTTTCATGCAGATATATCCGCAGAAGACCCACGGTGTAACGGGCGCGCTTCGTAAACCGCTATATCAGGCCATGTTGAACTTTTTCGATGCGCACCTGAAGGGAGGCGAGTAGAGGTGCCAGCGGCGGCTACGAATGCGTGCCGTTACTGGAATCCAGATACTTCAAAAGCAGCACTTCATTTCCGGCTTCGTTATAGATCAGCTCGTCCGCAATTTCTTTCACGAGCATGATGCCGTAGCCGCCCGGCCGGAGGCCCATCTCTGACCGAAGTTTTGTATGACGGAGGGGATCTTCGGGAGGATTGTTCACCGCAGCGTGAGCCATCTTGCCGATAGAGAACCCGCTACCGGTATCCCTGATGTGCAAAATCAGAATGCGAGCCGTCCGGATAACAGACAGTTCTACGCCGCGTTGCGCATCCAAATGGCAGCCATGTTCGATAGCATTGCCGAGCAACTCTTCGAGCGCGAGCAAGAGGTTATCGCGCAGGTCGCCGGGCAGATCTTCCAACTGCGAGCGGAAAAAGCTGGCGATTTGTGTTTTCAGCTCGATAGCAGGCGAGATTTTTAAGCAGATCCAGTTCGGGACGGCCGACCCGACCTCAACAAGCGGGTTCCCGTCGAAAGCTTCTCGAGCATTCACCACAGCCATCTTCTCATCGGCCCCATCGGTGCTATTTTCAAAACAGGTCACTATGCGGTTCTTGATCTGTTCCCTCATGTCTGTAGTGGCTGCAGGACCGTGTTTCGCAGCGAAAAAAGTCGTTTCGCCTAATACCAGCGCCGGCAATGAGCAGGTGGACATCGTGGCGACGATTTCGCTGAACGAGGAAGAAGTGGCCCAAAAGCTGGGAGCAGATCCCGGCAAAGGGATTGTGCTTCTGCAGGTTCGTGTAATTCCGAAAACGGATCAGCCTGTTCAAATGAGTCCCGACGATTTCATTCTGCTCGCTCACGACGACGGCGAGCGGTCGAAGCCTTTTGATGCAGCGGAAATCGCAGGCCAGGGAGCGCTGGTTGTGACAAACACGAACGGCGCCAAAGCCCAAAAAACTGGCACTTCCTTCGGGCTCGGCGGAATGATGGGTGGCGCAGGCGGATCACCGGGAAATTCGAAAGTTGTGACGCTCAGCTCCAAGATGGACGAAAAGCAGAAAGGCAATAAAACGTTGCTCGAAGTGCTGAAAGCCAAGCAGTTCCCAGACAAAGAATCCACTGATCCGGTAGAGGGATTCCTGTACTTCCCGCTCGACGGGAAACACAAGCTGAAGAATCTGGCTGTTCTATACCGAGGTCCAGCCGGTAAGCTGGACCTCGAATTTGAACATTGAAGGTTGAGTCGCGATTCTATTCAGCTTTCTGAATGGACGAGACCTTGATGGTATCTCCGTCCATCGTGCCATCGATCTTGACGTTATCGCCGGCGAACTCCTTGGCTTTCTCCTTGGATTCGTCGTCGAACTTCATGACCTTGCCTTCGCTGACTAGCACCGGATCGGCCCCGCCCTTGATGCACATATCCTTGACGCACTTTGTGTTTGCCGCGCTAGGCGAGCTGTGCTTCGCGCCACAATGCGCATCCGAGATATACCCTGTCATTTCTGCGGCAAAAGCCCCAACCGAACATAGTGAGAGTGACAGAAAAGACGCCGTGAGTAACTTTTTCATTGATTAGCCCTCCACAGGGAACTACGAGATTCATTCTATAGCGGATTGATCGAGGGTCAAACCTCAAGAATGACCGGCATGATCAGCGGCCGGCGCTGGGTCTGTTTGTTTAGGAATCTCTTGAGGTCCGTGCGGATCTTTTCCTGCATGACGCCCCAGTCGCCGCGTTCCTCGGCCGTGGATGTTTCCAGAGTACGGGCCACCACGCCGCGGGCTTCCTGCAGGATGGCGGCATTATCGCCGGCAACGAAGCCGCGGCTCACCATTTCGGGTAAGCCTTCGCTTTTGCCGGTGTGCTTGTTGATGGCGATGATGGGGAGCACGAAACCGTCTTCCGACAGGTGGCGCCGGTCGCGGATGATGATGTCCTCGACGACATCGTCGAGCGAACCGGAATCGATGCACACGCGGCCTACGGTGATCTTCTCGCCGCGGCGTGCACCGAGGCGGTCGATTTCGAGCGTCTCGCCGGTTTCGAGGACGAAGCTTTCCTCCATTCCTGCGAAGCGAAGGTGCTGCGCCAGTTGCGCGTGACGGGAAAGCTGGCGATATTCGCCGTGAATAGGGATGAAGTACCGGGGCCGGACAAGGTTAAGCACCAGCTTCAACTCTTCCTCGCTGGCGTGGCCGGACACGTGCACAGGCGGCCTCATGGAGCCATAAACCAGATCCGCGCCGCGCCGCGCGATGTGGTTCATCATCCGGTAAATCGCCTTCTCGTTTCCCGGGATGATGCGGGAACTCAGGACCACTGTGTCCCCCGGTTGAATGTAGAGATGCTTGTGATTATCGACCGCCACACGGGAGAGCGCGGACATCGGCTCGCCCTGCGTGCCGGAGACCACCACGGCCACTTTTCCGGGCGGCATTTGCATGATGTCCTGCGGCCGAAGGAGCGTCGAATCCGGTATGGACAGAAGGCCAAAGCTGTGTGCGATCTCGGTCACGTTCAGCATGCTTCTGCCTAGAAATGCCACTTTACGGTCATATTCATCCGCGAGATCCAGGATCTGCTGCAAGCGATGAATGGAGCTGCTGAAACAGGAAATGATGAGCCGGCGTTCGCTGCGGCTGAAGAGTTCTTCAAACCGGGGCCGAACCGCCCGCTCGCTCTCGGTGTAACCGGGCCGGTCGACATTGGTCGAATCCGACATCAAGAGGAGAACGCCGCGTTTGCCGTAGTCGGCAAAAGTGTGCAAGTCGAAAAGCTCGTTGTCCGTTGGCGTCGGATCGACTTTGAAATCGCCAGTGTGAATGATGACGCCAAGCGGCGTCGTGATGGCAAGAGCGACCGAACTTACAATGGAGTGCGTGACGCGGATGAATTCGATCTCAAAAGGTCCAAGTGTGATACGGTCCCGCGGTTTGACCGTGTTCAGGTTGGCACCGTCCAGAAGCTCATGTTCTTCCAGGCGGCGCTCGACAAGAGCCAGCGTGAAATCGGTACCGTAAACCGGAACGTTAAGCTGCGAGAGCAGAAACGGGACGCCGCCAATGTGATCCTCGTGCCCGTGAGTGAGAATCAGGCCGCGGATCATCTCCGCATGCTGTTCAAGGTAGGTGAAATCAGGAGTGACAATATCGACGCCGAGCAGCTCCGATTCGGGAAACATCATGCCGGCATCGATCACAATGATGTCGTCGCCGTATCGCAGCGCCATCGAATTCATGCCGAACTCACCAAGGCCGCCGATGGGTATTACTTGCAGCACGCGATCCGGCATAGACAGAAGAAGCTAAAGAGTATCATGCGGGGTAGCAGCAGGCCACGAATCTTCAAGGAGCAGCGCCATGCCCGGGCATAAACGAGTGTTGATTCCGTTCCGGCACGCGAAAAAACTCGAGCCTTACCAGGAAGCTGTCCGGCTAGGAGGAATGGAGCCGGTGGCCGTATCGGTTTCTGACTCGACCTCCCTCGACGGAGTTAAGGGTTTGGTCCTCATGGGCGGGACGGATGTCAACCCGAGGCGCTATGCAGCGACGCCACACCTGGAAACCGACGAGCCGGACGATGAGCGAGATGAGGTTGAGTTAAAGCTTATCGCTGAAGCCCTCGAGCGAGATCTGCCTGTACTCGCGATCTGTCGCGGCCTGCAGATCTTAAACGTGCAACATGGCGGAACTCTGATCCAGCATCTGGCTTCACCTCGCCACGATCCGGAACCGGAGGACAAGTCCGCCCCGGTGCACCGCGTGCGATTCGAGCCAGGATCTCTTTTGAGAGAGGTCACCGGTGTAGAGGAATGGGACGTGAATTCGAGGCACCACCAGTCGGCAGACAGAATAGGAAACGGCCTGCGGGTCTCTGCGCGTGACGAGCAGGATGGCATTGTAGAGGGACTGGAGCGGCCTGACAAACGCTTTGTGCTGGCTGTGCAATGGCACCCTGAGGACCAGGTGAAAGCGCACCGGGAGCAGTTGCGGCTGTTTGAGTGTTTCGCCGAGGCTTTAGATTAGCCGCGAGCGGCCCGATGGAGTTTGATCAGCGCGACTTCCGGCGGACAGTTAAAACGAACAGGCAAACTGGAACATCCGGCCCCGGCAGTTGTATATCCCTGCATCCCGCGGTGGCTCCAATGTCCATAGGCAAGAGAACGCGGGCATCTGGAGTTATTACGGATCGATCCAATTATCGGGAAACGAATCTGGCCGGCATGCGTGTGACCCGATAGATAGAGATCAATTCCGTTCTCGGCGGCTTCGTCGTATAGCTCGGGTGCATGGGCGAGCAAGATTTTGAAGGCATTTGAAGGAACTGCCGACAAGGCGCCCGTCAGGTCGTGGCAGCGATAGTCGAATGGATCGTCGATACCGACCACAAACAGAGGTGCCCCGCCTCCGCCTGGAATCTCGTTCGCATCGTTCACCAACATGCGGACACCCATCTCTTCCAGCGCAAGGGCAATCCCGGATGTATCGTGATTGCCTAGAATTCCGAAAATTCCGTGCTTTGCGGAAACGGTTGAAAGCACCGCTCGCATTTGCGGAGAAACGTCCTCGTAGGGGCCAAAGTCTTCGAAACGGTAGTCTCCTGTCAGGACGCATACGTCCGCTTCGACGGTGCTCAAAAGGCTACCGAGAACTTCAGCCAGACCGTCGGTTCCATCAATGTGCAGATCCGAGATCTGGAGAATGCGAAAGCCGTCGAAATGGAGCGGAAGATTGGGGAAGGAGCAGTGCAGCTCACGAACGACCGGGCGCAACGCATTCCCGACACCTCGTTCGTATAGACCTGCGCAACGCAGGGCAAACTTGAGGCCGGGTCTGAGAACATGATGCTCAAATGCGCGATACAACGCGCCGTGACGGTATGTATGGCCAAGTCTGGCGAACTCCTGTTCGACGGCGATTCTTTGCTTCAACCGCTCGGCTAACGGGCGCTCCTCGCGAGTCTCCAGTGCTACGATTCTTCGATTCAAGGGCGGTGACAGGAACTCAGTGGGCTTTCAGACGCGAGATCTTAAGCGAGATCAAGCTACTCTTCTCATTATCCCATCCAAGACACCCAATTCCAAGGCATACAAAGCATAATCTAAGGACATGCTCAAATCCGATCGCGTCCGAGATCCTTGGTTACGCAGATGAAAGTTGCGGTTATAACGGGCGCCGCACAGGGGATCGGTGAGCGCACTGCAAAAGTATTGGCGGAGCGGGGTTATGCGCTGCTCTTGAATGATCTCCACTCTTGCGCCGCAACCCTAAACGATCTGCCAAGCGGATGCGCGGCGGTCGAAGCGTGCGGTGATGTTTCACAAGAGGAGACTGGGCGTGAAATCGCCAACGTTGCGCGACGCACCTTCGGCCGAGCCGACGTGCTGGTGAATAACGCCGGAATCGCCCACATTTCGCCCGCCGAGCATACGACCGAGGCCGACTGGCGGCGGGTCATGGATGTGAACCTGCTCGGGCCCTTCCTGCTGTCAAGGGAAATCGGTCGTATGATGCTGGAGCAGGCGGAAGGCAGCATCATTAATGTGGCGTCCATCGCCGGGCTGGCGGGCGTGGCGGATCGTGCCGCATACAACGCCAGCAAGCACGGATTGATAGGTTTGACGCGGACGCTGGCCGCCGAGTGGGGAGGCCGCGGCGTTCGCTGCAATGCGGTCTGCCCGGGTTGGGTGAAGACGCCGATGGATACCGGGCCGCAAGCCGCAGGATTGTATACCGATCAAGATATTATCGGGCGCGTGCCGATGGGACGCTTCGCCAATCCTGACGATGTCGCAAATGCAATCGCGTTCCTGGCCGATCCAGGCCAGAGCGGGTTCATCAACGGACATACTCTCTCGGTAGACGGGGGCTGGTATGCCGACGCGAGTTGGGAAACGCTGCGGCTGCGGCATCGCTAAGTGACGAGATGGCGCAGATGTTTTCGAGCGCGGACCTGACTCTGGCAGCGCGTCTGGAGGCCGCGGATGCGGCAAACGTGATGCGAATGGCGCAGGCGGCCGCGGAAGAACCGGCCGGTGTGGCTGTAGAGCCGTTCGCGGGCGGCGTAGCGGTCTTTGCGGGTATCGGCTCACCCATGACACATGCAATGGGAATTGGGATGCTGGGCAGGGTGGCGGAAACGGAGCTAGAAAGAATGGAGGCCTTTTTCCGTGACCGCGGCAGCCCGTGCCAAATCGACCTTTGCCCGATGGCCGATGCCTCGGTAATTGCCTTCGTTCAGAGCCGGCCTTATCGCGTCGTCGAGTTCAACAACGTTATGGTTAGGAGAATCGAGCCGGGCGAGATCTTCGAACCGGTTGACGGAGTCCGGCCTGTCACGGAAGGCGATCTCCCGCTCTGGTCACGGGTCGTGAGCGAAGCGTTCTCAGAGTACATCCCGGTCACGGATCAAATGGTGAGCCTTATGTCGTCGATGTGCCGGGGCGCGCATTGCTGGTTTGCCGGCGGTCCCGAGCCGGTCGGCGGTGCATTGCTGGCTGTTCAGGAGGGAGTGGCGCTGCTTTCGGGAGATGCAACGCTCGTGTCCGCACGGCGTCAGGGATGGCAAGCGCGGCTGATCAGGGAACGCCTGGCGGCCGCACAACGACTCGGCTGCCAGCTTGCCAGCGCCACTGTGTTGCCCGGAAGCGCATCGCACCGGAACTACGAACGAGCGGGCTTCCAGCTTATCTACATGCGCGTGAACATTCTGCGCGAATTCACCGGAGACGCCCAACCTGCAGAACCAAGTGCGTGAGCAAAGCGAATTTCTCCGGCTCCTCACGCCGTGCGAATGGTGCTCGCCATCGCCGAAAATCGGTGAATCAGCTCGTCTTCAAACGTGTAATCCGGCTTAGGGTAGCTGCGCTTTTGCAGATACGAGCGGTAGGTGGTTTTCAGCCCCACGGCAAAATCTGTGGGCTTAAAGGCGAGCATGCGCTGCGCCTTCGTGATGATCTCTGTGATTGCCGGCAGATCGTAGTAGTAGCCGAAATAGAGCTTTTCCCCGATCGCCTGGCCTCCTGCCCGCTGAATCCATTCACGCGGAATCGGGATCAGCTCCGGATCCTTTGTTCCGGAGGCGCGCGCCAAGTCCAACACAAGTTCGTGCTGGGTGATAGCGCGCGGATTCGCCGTATTGAATGCATGGCCGACCGCATTTCGTAGTTCCATGACGCGGATGGCAAGCTCCACCAAGTCCTTCACATAGATAAACTGCATGAGCCGGTGCCCTTCGCTTGGTAGGATGATGGGTCTGCCCGCGCGCATTCTGTCCCAGAAGAATGCTTCCCGGTAGTATGGGCTGCCTGGTCCGTACACGAACGGAGGCCGAAGCGTCACGATGGGAAAGCCGGTCCGCTGGTGCATGCGAAACAAGGCTCGTTCGCTCATCGCCTTATTGCGGGAATAAGGATTCGGATGATCGTCGGGTGCCAGTGCATCGCCCTCATGGTGGTTCAGCCCGTCTCCATACGCGGCAACACTCGACATGAAAATGTAGCGTGCAATCTTGCCATCGAGGATCTGCGCCGTCGCCTCCACCTGCGCGCCGGTTGTGCCGTGCTCCCAATCGTAGGCGTTATCGTAAACGACATCGAAGCGAATAGAGCCGAGTGCCTTCCGGACGCTTGCCGCGTCGTTGCGGTCTGCGACCAGGTTGTGGACCCGTTTGCCGAATCCGTGCCGTGTCTTGCGATGCAGGATATAGACTTCATGATGCTGCCGGAGCAGTTGCTGCACCAGCAACTTGCCGATAAACTGCGTCCCGCCGATGACCAGAACCCTCTTCGGGGAGTCCTCAAACGCATGAGGATCCTCTTTCCTGGACCGTTTTCTAGAAATAGAAGCCACTCGCGGCATGAATACCTATCTTTTAGACGGCCGAGACCGCAGGTTAGTCGTAGTATTCGAGACCGAGATGTGTAATAAGATCTTCACCTTGCATCCAGCGAAGCGTATTCTTCAACTTCATCAATTGGATGAAGATATCGTGCTCGGGATACAGGCCCGGAGCTGTCATTGGGCCTTTGAAGTAGAACGACAGCCATTCCTGAATGCCCTTCATGCCGGCGCGTTGGGCAAGATCGAGGAAAAGAACGAGGTCGAGCACGAGCGGCGCGGCAAGAATAGAGTCGCGGCATAGAAAATCGATCTTGATCTGCATCGGATAGCCGAGCCATCCGAAGATATCTATATTGTCCCAGCCCTCCTTCGCATCCCCGCGCGGCGGGTAATAATTGATCCGTACCGCGTGATAGATATCTTTGTAAAGCTGCGGATAGAGGTCCGGTTGCAGAATCCGTTCAAGAACCGATAGCTTTGTCTCCTCCTTCGTTTTGAAAGACCCGGGATCCTCCAACACTTCTCCATCACGATTGCCTAGAATATTCGTTGAAAACCATCCGCGCACCCCGAGCATCCGCGCCTTAAAACCGGGAGCCAGTAGCGTTTTCATGTACGTCTGACCGGTCTTGAAGTCCTTTCCGCAGATGGGAACTTCGTTCTGGCGGGCCAGTTCAAGCAGGGCCGGAACGTCGGTGGTTAAATTGGGTGCCCCATTCGCAAAGGGAACCCCTAGCCGGAGGGCGGCGTACGCGTAAATTTGGCTGGGAGCAATATTGGGGTCGCTTTGGCGCAGGCCATCCTCGAACGCGGTTCTGCTTCGGTGCACGTCCGCTGGCTTGTGATGAGCCTCCGTTGAGCCGCACCAGACCATTACAAGCCTGCTACAACCATTCTGCCTCCTGAAATCTTCGATATCCTGCATGACCGCTTCGGCGAGTTCCATCATGCTCGCGCCGGCTTTCACGTTGGGGCCGCCGATTTTCTTTACATAATTGCTGTCGAAGACTGCCTTCATCGGCCTGATGGCGGAAAGCGGCTCCTTGAGCCGGTCCAGCAGGGACAGATCGAGCACCCCAGCCCGCAGCGCAGCTTCATACACGTTGTCTTCGTAAATGTCCCAACCGCCGAAGGAAAGGCATTCGAGAGTAGTCAGCGGGACGAAGTCCTTAATGCGAGGGGTGCGGCCCTCGGTTCGCTTGCCGAGCCGGATCGTGCCGAGCTGTGTCAGGGAGCCCACAGGGTCGCCCAAACCTCTCTTGACCGCCTCCACACCCGCGATAAACGTTGAGGTGACGGCGCCCATGCCCGGGATGAGAACGCCCAGCCGACCTTCGGCGGGCGCTATGGTGACGTTCGGATGTCCAGTCAACGCGGAATCTCCTGCCGGATGAGCGCCTTGCCAGCCTCGCTGACGCGATCAGGCAGGCCCGGCTGCCATGCGATCCTAAGTTATACTAGCATTCGATGTCGCAGATTGCGGGGAGTGCTATCTCGACTCTTGTTGTTGACGACGAGGAACTTGCCCGCGAAGAACTTACCTTTCTTCTCAAGAGTTTCCCCGAAATTGACTTGTTGCCGACGGCCTCGAACGGTTTGGAGGCTTTAAAGGTCATCGAGGAAGCAGAGCCCGAGCTGGTCTTCCTTGACGTCCAGATGCCGGGGCTGGATGGCATGGGAGTGATTGCGAAGCTTCGAGAAAAGGGTGGCCCCATTCCACATTTCATCCTCACCACGGCATTCGACCAATACGCCGTGGAAGCGTTCCGGTTGCAGGCGCTTGACTATCTGCTGAAACCGGTCGAAAAGGAACGGCTGGCGGAGTCCGTTGACCGCGTCAAGCGCGTGCTGGACGAAAAGCAGCCTCAAGAGAAGCCTGCGGAAACGCCCAAACCTGCGGCTCAGCGAACGAAGCTTCTGGTCAAGGCCAATAATCGCAACCTGATAGTGGACGCTCAGGACCTGATCTATGCGACCATCGACGAAGGCACCATCACGATAGTGACCTCCCATTTCGAAGGGCAGTCGAATTACCGCACGATTGAGGAATTGCAGTCGAACCTGGATCCCGGCCTTTTCTGGCGAGTCCACCGTTCATACCTGGTCAACATAAATAAGATCCGTGAAGTCATTCCCTGGTTCAAATCCAGCTTTCAATTGAAAATGGATGACAAGAAACAGACCGAAATTCCGGTCAGCCGCATCCAGACGCGACGGTTACGGACGTTGTTGAAGATCTAACCGAAAAAGATGGCGAAGGCGGCCGGTTTTCGTCGACCTCGAGTTCGCTTGCCAGAGGTGAGCCCGAAGGGCGATATGGACGAAAAAACCGAAGGGCGCCTGTTCGGGCGCGATATCGCACAGCACATTTTCGGGAACGCTCCGACTTTGCTGGCTCTTTGCCTCACTGTCATCGGGCTTATCAAGATCTACGCCAGCCTGAAGCGCATCACCACGTTAGCCGATAACTTCCTGCTGGTCTCCGTAGTGGCTTTCCTGGTGGCCACCATTTTTTCCTACCTGGCCCTCCGGAGCATCACGCAGAAACGTCGCGTCATCTTCGGCGACATTGCCGATGGCGCTTTTCTACTCGGACTGTGTCTGGCCACGTGCGTTGCGCTCTTCATTACTTTCACACTGGCTGGTTAGCTGAATTTAAGCCCCGTCGCCCCTGAGTTGCGGTAGTATCGGGCCATTATGCTCAAAATCGGCGGTTCTTTGTTTGTTCTTGGGGTGGCGGCCTTCGCGGGCGCTCAATCGAAAGCGCCCAGCGCGGCCGATGTTCTCAAACAGAACTTCGATTACGTGAACCAAAAGATTCTGACGATGGCGCAGGACTTTCCGGAAGCAAAGTATGAATACCGGCTCAAGCCGGAGATGCGCTCGTTTCGGGAGGTGGTTGTGCATATTGCTTCCGGAAACGTCTACGCCGCGAAGGCCGGTCGTGGCGAGAAAGTCAAATGGGATGAGTTACCACCCGCAGATTACAAAACCAAGGCAGAGTGCGTGGCGCTGACACGAAAGTGGATCGACGAGGCGAATGCGGCGCTCAAGGCGAGTCCCGAGGGTTGGCATGGATCGCTGGATCCATTTCTGTCTGTTCTCCAGCACACATCCGAACATTACGGTCTGCTGGTGGCTTACTATCGCGCGAACGGATTGGTGCCGCCGGAGTCGCGGCCGAAGAAATGAACCTGAGGTTGCCGGCGCGCTTAAACGATTCTCTTAATTTGTTCTGGCCGGAGGCGCTTGTTCCTGAGCCAGTCGCACGCGCGCACTGTCAAGCTTTCTCTGCACTTTTGCCACTTCGGCGGGCTCTACATCGGCAGGTGCGCTGGCGTGCCATTCGTTGAGCGATGACTGCCACTGCGCAATAGCTTCTTTGATTTTTCCCTGTTTGAAGTAAACGTCTCCGAGATGATCGTGGATGGTGGGATCTTTCGACATCAACTGTACGGAGCGGGTCAATTCCTGCTCCGCCTGATCGAGGCGGTTCATACGGAAGTAAACCCAGCCCAGGCTGTCGAGAAAAGCATAGTTGTTGGGCTCGAGACTTACGGCCTTCTTGATCAAGTCCTGAGCCTCAGGCAGACGGATATTTTGATCGGCGAACATGTATCCGAGATAATTCATTGCCGAGGCATTCGTGGGATCGATTTCCAGAACTTGGCGGAACGTCTTCTCGGCCATATCGTAGTTCTTTTCGCGCTCATACATGGCACCGCGCAGGAATAGAACGCCGGACTTCTCTTCCTTAGAGTCGGACAACTTATCGGCCGAGTCGAGGGCCTTTCCCATCTCCGCGTAATCGTGGCCCTTTTGGTACACGTCCGCCATGGCGAGGTACACCTCGCGATCATTCTTTCCGTCCAAGAGCTTTTTCAGCTCGGCAATGGCCTGGCCGGTTTTGGCTTGGTCGGCCAGCAGTTGCGCGCGCACTTCGCGCACCGTCCGGTCGTTCGGATACTTCTTCGCTGCATCCTCGCTTTCCTGTTGCGCCTTGGCGTAATCCTTCGCCAAGCGGTACGTGTCGATGACTTGCGCTTCTGCGCGCGGCGAAAGGTCGGGATCGAGGAGGGCAATCTGGCGAAACGCGTCTACCGACTTCTCATACTGCTCGTTGCTGCGATACAGAAGCCCAAGCTGCTCCAGCATTTTCGCGCGGTAACCTCGCTCGGCGGGATTGTAGGTGCGGCGCGCAGTTGAATCCAAAATACCTTTGAGAGCGGCGATGGCTTCGACCGTCTTGCCCTCATCCTCCAGCAACCCGACCTCGTTGTAGCGAATTTCGATGCTATCGGGATCGAGCGAACGAGCTTTGTCATACATCTTGCGCGCGTTCGCGAAATCCCTCTTCCCGCGATAGATCTGGGCCATCCCCAAGTACGGCTGCGCGTCCTGCGGATTCGACGCCGCCAGGTCCTGGTAAGTGGCCAAAGCATCGTCCAATTGGCCCGCCATCGCTTGATCCTGCGCGAGCGCGGCTTTCAATTCCACGCGATTGGCATCGAGGTCGAGGGCCTTCTTGTAGGCGTTCACAGCCAGCGCATACTCGTGCATCGACTCGTAGCTGTTCGCCAGGCTCACAAACGCCCGCGGCGAAGGGTTCTTCTGAACCAGCTTTTCCAGGAGCGCGGATGCCGTTTTTGCATCTCCCCGGTCGGCATAGACGCTGGCCAGCCCGGTCACCGCATCGTCGTTGTCGGGTTCCACCGCAAGGGCTTTTTTGAACGAAGCTTCCGCATCCACCGAATCGTCCAGCACTCGCTCCAGGCGGCCCAGCATCACCAGGCTGTCGACGTCCTTGGGATCTTTCTCCGTGATGAGTTTGTATTGCTCCACAGCCCGCCGCGCCATACCTTCGTCGATGTGATTCGCTTGCGCATCGCCGATTTGCTGCGTGTAGATATGGGCCAGCACCCGGCGGGCGTTCAGATCGTCAGGGTTGGCCTTCAACGCCGCCTGAGCCTCCTCGACCGCCTCGCGGATTCTGCCCGACATACGGTATAACTCGGCGATGTCTTCCACCAGGAACGAAGCGCTCGGGTCCTCCTTCATCGCCAGCCGGAAATTTTCGATAGCCTTGTTGACGTAATCGTTCTTGTTTCCGTATGTCCCGGCCAGTTCTTCGTAGAGATGACCGAGCGAGAAATGATAGTAGGCGGAAGCCTTCGGGGAACTTGCCTCTTTCCTTGCGGGCGGCAACGCCGGGCCGGTTTGCGGGCCATCGGATGGAGTCTGAGCCAGTGATTTTGCGGTCTGTGAAAATGGTGCCGGGGCTGCGAGAGCGGGCGCAGCCAGCAACGGGGCAACCGCCAAGAGATACGTGATGCGCAAGGGATTATAGTGAAGGTGAGACATTCGACCGCTTTGGGACAAGAGAGCCAGCAACTTGCAAAGTGCTGCTATTCGCCCTTTAGTATAGCTCCGCTATAGGGATGTTTCGGGCTTTGGAGCGGTTTCTATGAGCCGAGTTTTCAAATATTTCCGCAAAATCTGTTGCCGACCCAACTCTTTCCTTTGATTGTAGTGCTGGGCCCTACCGGCTCTGGGAAGAGCGATCTCGCTTTGTCCCTGGCGGAACACCTTGAAGGCGAAATCGTCAACTGCGATTCTGTCCAGGTCTACCGCGGCTTGGAGATCGGATCGGTCAAGGTGCCGGCTGAGAGGCGAAGAGGTATCCGGCACCATCTGCTTGACCTGATTGAGGCCGATGCTGAGCTCAGCGCCGGCGAGTATTCGCGCCTCGCGCGCCAGGCGCTGGACGAGATCCGGAATCGGAAGAGAATTCCCATCGTGGCGGGCGGGACCGGCTTTTACCTCCGAGCATTGCTCAATGGTCTCTCGCCGGCGCCCGGCCGAAACGAAGCTCTTCGAGGGCGTCTCGCCGTCCGCGAGCGCCGCCGTCCCGGAGCTTTGCACCGCTTCCTTCGAATCAAGGACCCCAGCTCCGCGGCCCGCATCCATCGCAACGACCGCCAGAAGCTGATTCGAGCGATAGAGCTCACCGCGATAGCCGGACGGCCGGCCTCCGAAACCCAGAGCCAGCCACGAGAGGCACTGTGCGGCTTTGTGGTATTGAAGCTCGGATTGAAGCCCGAACGAACCGAACTGTATCGCAAACTGGACGAACGTTCGGAGGCGATATTTCGCTCCGGACTGCTTGAGGAAACACGCGGGCTGCTCGATGCCGGCTTTTCTTCCGAATGCAAAGCTCTTCAGTCGCTAGGCTACAAACAGGCAGTCCGGGTGCTCGGCGGCGAATTAACGAGAGAAGCGGCAATTCGGGAATTGCAGACGAAGACCAGGCAATACGCCAAACGCCAAATGACATGGTTCCGATCTGAAGCGGAGGTCGAGTGGCTGCGCGGCTTCGGCAACGAAGAACACATCCAGTCTCAAGCGCTTCGTCTGAGTTCGGACTTTCTAAGTCGCTAATATAATAGCGGTACACAATCCTCCCTAACAGTTAACTTCGACGTGCCTGTAACATCCTAAACGTATCGTCCGTATCTTAATTAGGAGAAGTTCGATGATAAAGAAGATGCTGACTGGCTTTCTGACGGTTGGAGTAGCCGCGGTGATCGCGGCAACCGGAAGTTACAAAGTGGATCTGTTCCAGAATTCTATTCTCAATGGAAAGCAGCTTAAAGCCGGCACTTACAGGATCGACGTCGCAAATAACACGGCTACGTTAACGCAGGGGAAGACGACTGTGCAGGCACCAGCGCGCGAAGAGACAATGCCTAATAAGTTCGCGAATACACAAATGGTCTACACCAATAACAATCTTCAGGAGATCGACATTGGCGGTACTCATACGAAGATTGTATTTGCTGCGGAAGGGCAGCCCGGCGCTTAATTACACCTGTAGAGTAGCTATATCGACCGTCGACTGGTGGCCTTCGATGATGACAATGCCCGTGTCGGTGACGTGGTATTTTTTTCTGTCTTCATCAAGGTCGTAACCAATCTCGGCATCTGGAGGAACTTTAACGTTCTTATCCAGGATGGCGCGCCGCACTTTAGCGCGCCGCCCAACGTCGCAGTTATCGAAGATTACTGAATCTTCAATCACTGCTCCAGTGTGCACGCGAACGCTACGGCCAAGCACCGAGCCTTTAACCATTCCGCCCGAAATGATGGAACTGCCGGCGACAATGGAATCGATCGCCATACCGCGCCGCCCATTTTCGTCGAAGACGAATTTCGCCGGGGCGTCGAAATAACCGGCGGTCCGTAGCGGCCACTGACGATTGTAAAGATTTAATTCCGGCGAGACTGCCCGCAAGTCCATGCTTGCCTCGTAATACGCATCGATCGTCCCGACATCGCGCCAATACTGCGGCGATCCGATCGGATCTCCGGGGATGACATTGGTCTGGAAATCATATGCGTACATGTCAGCGCGCCCTATTAGAGATGGCAGGATATCTTTGCCGAAGTCATGGGAGCTGCTTTCGTTCTGGCCGTCGGCGTGAAGCTCGCGCAGAAGGACGTCGGTGGAAAAGACATAATTGCCCATCGACGCAAAAACATGTGACGGGTTTTCTGGAATGGTAGGCGCATCGACCCTTTTCTCATGGAATCCGATAATATTGCCTTCCGCGGTTGTTTCGATGACGCCGAACTCGGAAGCCAGCTCCTTCTCGACAGGAATGGCAGCGATCGTGACCCCAGCTCTCTTCTCAACGTGGTACTCGATCATCTGGCGTATATTCATGCGGTAGATATGATCTGCGCCAAAGATCGCGACAACATGCGGGTCAGCCTGCTCGATCAGGTTGATGTTCTGGTTGATCGCGTCAGCCGTGCCGCGGTACCAATCTTCCTGGGCGGACCGCATCTGGGCCGGCACGGGAATAATGAAGTTGTTCTTCAATAATCCGCTCACCTCCCATCCTTCGCGAAGGTGCTGGAGCAGCGATTGGCTCTTGAATTGAATCAGTACGTAGATCGAGTAAATGCCGGAGTTGATCAGGTTGCTAAGGACGAAATCGACGATCCTATACCGGCCGCCGAAAGGAACGGCCGGTTTCGCCCTTTCCTTCGTGAGAGGGTACAGCCGGGTACCTTTACCACCGGCCAGCACGAACGCGAGGACTCGAAGCTGCATCCTGAACTACCTCCAAAAGTAGGACTGATCGTTCGACTTTCGAGTATATTCCGAGTCACTGTATGGCGTTCCATTCCATCGCCAGTTCCACAAACGAGCGGACGGCCACGCCGGTCGGACCCTTTGAGAGCCATCCTTTGGCGTCATCCAACCAGGCGGTCGAGGCGATATCCAAGTGCACCCACGGCGTCGGATCGGCGAATTCGCGAAGAAACCAGGCCGCGGTAATCGAGCCGCCGTAGCGTCCCCCAATATTCGGCAGATCTGCGAAGGCGGACTTCAAATATTCCTTGTATTCCTCATCCATCGGCAACTGCCAGGTCTTTTCGCCGGCCGCGCGTGTGGCTTTCAGAAACCGCTGGAGGAATTCCTCGTTATTTGTAAATGCGCCGATATTGTAGTGCCCCAACGCGATTCCAATTGCGCCCGTCAGCGTTGCGGCATCGACGATATGCGTCGCGCCATTCCGGTTCGCATATGTGATGGCGTCGGCGAGAATCAGACGACCTTCCGCATCCGTGTTCAGCACTTCAATGGTTTTCCCCGACAGCGACACGACAATGTCACCCGGTCTCTGCGCATTGCCATTGAGCATGTTCTCTACCGTCGGAACATAGGCGCTTACTGGGATGGGCGGCTTGAGCTGGGCAATCGCGCGCATCGCGCCGATGACCGCGGCGGCCCCGGCCATGTCGTACTTCATTTTTTCCATGCCGTCGGAGGGCTTAATCGAAATGCCGCCGGTGTCGAATGTGACACCCTTTCCGACGAGCGCGAGATGCCCGCCGGTTCGCGACGAAGCCGGACGGTACTTCATCACAATCAGGAACGGCGGATTCGTGCTGCCTTGCGCCACACCGAGCAAGGCGCCCATGCCCAGCTTTGCCATAGTCTGCTGGTCGAGAACTTCGCATTCCAGCCCAGACTCGCTGGCCATCTTCTTTGCCGCCTCCGCCAGATCGCGCGGCGTCAGCTTATTGGCTGGTTCGTTGACCAGATCGCGAGTCAGGTTCTGTGCTTCCGCGATGATTCGCCCGCGCTCGAGCGCGGACCGTAGCGCATTGAGAGCAACCCCCGGCACAATCATCGAAAACGTGTCGACCCGTTTCTCATCCTTCTTGGGGTCAGACTTGTATTTGTCGGCTTCCCAGTTTGCGAGGACCGCACCCTGGGCCGCGGGCATCACGTACTCGTCTCCGTTTGGAGTATCGAGCAGCAGCGCAATGCTACGCACGCCTTTCGGCTTGAGCGCGCGGACCAGCGTCCCGGCAATCCGCCGTACTTCGACGGAGGAGAGTTTCTCTCGTTTTCCGCCGCCGATAACCACCAGCCGCTTGGCGGCCAGGCCCTGCGGCCGGTGCAAAACAGCCATTTCGTAAAGCTTGCCGGTGAACTCGCCCGTCGAGCGCAGGTCAGCAAGCCATCCTGCTTGAGCGGCTAGGTCGGGATCGGAACCTTGCCGGGGACGTGTAGCCGGAGCTTCGGCCGCGCTCTTTTCTTCCGTTTCAAACCAAATGACGGCTAGCGCGTCCGCGCTTGCCTTTTCGAGTTGTGCAGTTTCAATCTGGAGTTGCATGCAATATTAAAATCTACTCTCGTGCTCGCCGGGCCATCGCCGCTTTTGCTTCTGCCTGCATTTCCCTGGCTTTAATGGCTTCACGCTTGTCGTGAAATTTCTTCCCCTTGGCTACCGCGATCTCCACTTTGATGCGGCCGCTTTTAAGGTACAGCTTGGTAGGAACAACAGTGAGCCCTTTCTCCCGCGTCTCTCCACGGAGCTTTTCAATCTCCGAGCGATGCAGTAGCAGCTTTCTCTTCCGTACTGGTACGTGGTTCATGATATTGCCGTGCGAATATTCGCTGATATGGGCGTTCATCAGCCATGCTTCATCCTCAGCGATTTCGGCGTAACTCTCCTTGAGCTGTATTTTCCCGGTCTTAGCGGCTTTGACTTCAGTGCCTGTGAGCACAAGCCCAGCTTCGTAGCGGTCCATTAGGTGATAATTGTGACCAGCCGACCGGTTGTCGCTCAAGATCTTGATTTCGCTTTGCTGAGCCAAGGTTTGTAGCTGCCCGCTCCGAATGTTGAATCTTCGCCCGACCCAGAGGGTGCCCCGGAAACGCGGGCTCATCCCCCAGTTTCGCCTAAAGGCGTTGTCGGACCTGCACGTCGGGGTACTCTGGAACGTCTTCCATAGGACCAGGGAGAGGAATATGTCTATGGCGCGACAGTTTTCTGTGTGAAGCTTCGCGCAGGCCGTTTGAGCGGCAGACCGTGGCGGACCAGAAGCAGCGGTGAACAATATGAGTTGGGATGTGCGCTAAATTGAACATTTCTAGCAACTTGCGGCTGCGAGCCGCGCTGGTTGCCGTGCTCGCGGCCGGCATCCTGCCGTTGGGAGCGCACACAAAAGACGGTGACAAGCTTCTGAAAGAGGGGGAGAAGGCCGAAGCGCATAAAGATTATGACACGGCGCTCACCGATTTCAATCATGCCCTGGATACAGACCCAACCGAGCCCGCCTACCTCATCGCTGTGCACAGGGTGCGGGGCCAAGCTGCGAATCTGCACATAGAAAAGGGAAGGGGGCTGCAGCACGATCAGATGCTGAACGAGGCCCTGGTCGAGTTTCAAAGGGCTCTGCTGGCGGATCCTTCTTCCCAAATCGCGTTACAGGAGATCCGGCAGACCACGGAAATGGTCAAAGAGAAACAGAAGGCTCCGCCCGGCACTGTGATTCTCACGCCCGCCGAAAGGGCTCGCAAAGAAGTAGAGGCGCGTATCAACTCGCTCGAAGGCCCACCCACCCTCCGGCCCATCAACAATCAGATCAGCAGCCTCAAGATGAATAACCAGCCGGCGCGCGTGCTGTACGAAAGCGTATGCAAACTGGCGGGGATCAACGTTCTCTTTGACCCGTCTGGGATTGATTCGGCCATCGGCATGGGCGGCATGGGAGGCGCCCCGGGAAAGAACGTCAATCTCGACCTGAACAACGTCACCCTCGAAGAGGCGTTGAACTATGTTGCGCTTGTCACTCACACATTCTGGAAGCCGATCAGCCGGAACGCCATTTTTGTCACCCAGGAGAGCGAGCCGAAACGGCAAGAGTACCAGGACGAGGTAGTCAAAGTCTTCTATATTCAAAACGCCAGCACCCCGAACGAATTCACCGAGATTTTCAACGGCGTGCGCACGGGCGCCAAACTGACGACAGGCATCTTTCAGGTCGCCAGCCAGAACGCGATCATCGCGCGCGGCACTCCGGACACTATCGCGCTGGTCGAGAAGCTGGTGCACGATCTCGACCGTCCCAAGCCCGAAGTGGTGGTGGACGTGATGGTCATGGAAGTCTCGAAATCGAGAATGAGCACGCTGGGCGCGGCGATCGCAGGTCAGACCGGCGGTTTGAATGTGCCGATTATATTCACGCCTCAAAATGGCACGGTCATCACAACTGGCAGCACGACCAGCACAACCGGCACCACCAGCGCGACGACCGGCACGACGGACACGACGACGGGCACTACTACGAGCACCACCGGCACGACCACGAGCACTACTGGCACTACGACCAGCACGACCGGCACCACCACGGGAACTACCGGCACAACCGGCACGACAGGAAGCAGCTTCATTCCGCTTTCACAGCTGGGGCATCTATCGACGAATGATTGGTCCATCACTCTGCCGGGAGCGCTGATTCAGGCATTGCTGACCGACGCATCCACGCGTCTTCTGCAACGTCCGGAAGTGCGTGTTACCGATGGCGGGAAGGCGTCCTTAAAAATCGGAAGCAAGATTCCCTATGTGTCCGGTTCGCTGAATTCAGCGGTGGCCACGCCGGGCTCAATTCCTTACGCAACCACTCAGTTCCAGCAGGTTGACGTCGGCGTACAGATCGACTTGACGCCGCATGTGAACGGTCCGCAAGACGTGAGCATGCACATCAAGGTAGAAATCTCCAATGTCACGCAAACGGTGAACATCGCAGGTGTTCAGCAGCCGATCATCGGGCAGAAAGTGGATGAGGCGGACATCCGTATGAAGGACGGAGAAGTCAGCCTTCTTGGCGGGTTGACGTCGGATAGCGATAGCCGAACGACCGCCGGCATTCCCGGAGTCGCGAATATGCCCGTTCTGGGATACCTGTTCGGAACCAGGACTAAGGACCGGGAAAAGGACGACATTATCGTCGCGTTGATTCCGCACATCGTGCGCTCGCCCGATCTTGGCAACATTGCGGATCAAGGCGTATACGTCGGGACAGAGCGAGTGGTCAGAGTGGAGCGCCGGCCGGACGGCACTCTGGTTCCACAGACGCCATTACCCTCACCGCAGAATCCGCAGCCGTCGAGACCAGGCGCTCCGGCTCCGCAGCCCGCTCCGGCGCCTCCTGCGGCACGTCCTCCGGCAACCTATCCGCCGGTGCAGCCATCTCCCAATCAATCGCCCCAAAATCAGGCCCCCGCGGCGCCACAGAGGGTACCGCCGGATCGGCCGCCTCTGCTGGCTCCACAAAATCCCCCGCAGGGCAATCCGCCCGCTGGACCTCCAAATCCGTAAAATGGATTTTCAGATGTCAGTTCGCGCTGAAGCAGGCGCCTTGAGGGGAAGGCGCAAGACTCAGGCGGGGCTCACGTTGGTGGAATTGATCGTGGCTTTCAGCATTCTGCTGATTCTCACTACCATGGCTATGCCCATGGCTCGGTATCAGGTGCGAAGACAGCGGGAAAGGGATCTTACCGAAGATCTGAAGGAGATGCGCAAAGCCATTGATAAGTACAAGGATATGTGCGATCAGGGAAAAGTTAAGTCTGAGGGTCCTGATGCCTACTGCTACCCGGCCACACTGGAAATCCTGGTAGATGGCGTAAAGCTCTCAAATACGATCAGCGGGAACGGCCAAACCGGGAAGATACGTTTTCTTCGACATATTCCGAAGGACCCGATGACCGGCGACACCGACTGGGGCAAGCGCAGCATGCAGGATGAGCCCACGTCGACTTCCTGGGGCGGCCAGAACGTGTTTGACGTCTATTCCAAGACAATGGACAAGGCGAGCGACGGCACGCCTTACTCGGAATGGTGACCTGAGTGGCTCCCAGCAAGAAAGCAACCGAAGTGCTGCGCCGCGCGGTTCGCGGCTTTACGCTGATCGAATTGATGGTCGTGATGGCGATCATCTCGATTCTGCTCTCGATCGCCATACCCGTGTATCAAAAATCGATTACCCGGGCCAAAGAGAGCGTGCTGCGGAATAACCTGTTTACCATTCGCGCCATGATCGACGAATACACGATCGACAAACAGAAGGCGCCTGAATCTCTTCAGGATTTAGTCTCGGACGGCTATCTCCGCCAGATTCCGCAAGACCCGATGACCGGTTCCGATCAGAGCTGGAAGATCACCATGGAAGATACACCGGTCGGCGGAAGCACAGGCGCGCCGGGAATTTTCGATGTCCACAGTGGGTCGGACAAAACGGGGTTGGATGGAAGCGCCTATGCGGACTGGTGAGCAGTACCTTTGTATCGCCTGCTAGCCATCGCTTGTTAAACTGAAGGCGGCGAACTCGGCCCGCTTCGCCTTCTTGTTCCCCGATCGTCTAATGGTAGGACAGCGGCCTTTGGAGCCGTTAATCGTGGTTCGAATCCATGTCGGGGAGCCAGCCTTTGTTTTCAATCACTTGCGAAATTTTACGTACCCATGATGTACCAATGCTGAAATGCGGATTCCGGGGGAAGGTGAACGGGATTCCGGGGCGAACATGAAAAGTGTTCCGGGATGAAGATGAACACAATTCCGGGCTGATGGTGAACAGTGATTCCGGCGGGAAGGGGAAGGGATTTTCGCAAGAGCCCGGAATGATTTTCACGATGAGCGCGGAATAATTTCCACAAGCAAAGCGGCGCTGGACATTAACACGGGCACAATGAACCCTCTGAGGGGGAACAGAGTGCCGGCCAGGAGAGTGTCTATGCGGAAGTTACGGGAGGTGCTGCGCCTCCGATTCGAATTACATCTGGGCTATCAGCAGATCGGGCGGAGCTGCGCGATCGGGGTGAGCACGGTGTGCAAGTACCTGCAGAGAGCGGAGGCGGCGGGTGTCGGTTGGCCGTTACCGGAAGGCTGGGATGAGGAATGCCTGGAAGCAGCGCTCTTCCCGCGAACAGCGCCATCGGCCAAGGTGAAGAGGCCAGCACGGTCCCAACCCGACTTTGCCACCATCCACGAGCAACTACGGCAGCACCGTCATCTGACTTTGCAACTGTTGTGGGAAGAATACTGGCAAGCGAACCCGGATGGGTATCGATATTCGCGCTTCTGCGAGTTATATCAGCGCTGGCGCTCGAAGCTCGACGTCGTGCTGCGGCAGGAGCACAAGGCGGGCGAGAAGATGTTCGTCGATTGGGCTGGCGCGACGCTTCCGGTTTATGACCGGCATACAGGCATCGCGTGGCAAGCTCCGCTGTTTGTAGCCACGCTCGGTGCGAGTAGTTACACGTGGGCCGAGGCCGCGCGCGATCAGCAAATGGAGGCGTGGTTGTGTGCGCACGTACATGCGTTTGAACACTTCGGAGGCATTCCGGCTCTGGTGGTTCCTGATAACGCCAAGACCGGCGTGACCCGCGCGCATCGCTACGACCCGGATCTGAATCCGACATATTACAACTTCGCGCTGCACTGCGGCTTCGGCATTGTGCCTGCTCGTCCACGCAAACCACGCGATAAAGCGAAAGTCGAAAACGCGGTGCAGGTTGCGCAACGCTGGATTGTGGCGGCTTTGCGCCATCGCAAGTTCTTCTCGCTGGAAGAGCTGAATGCCACCATCCGCGAGTTGCTAATGAAGTTGAATCAGCGGCCGTTCCGCAAGAAAGACGGCACGCGGGCGACAGTTTGGCAAGCGATCGACAAGCCGGCACTGAAGCCGTTGCCGATGGAGCCTTTCGATATGAGCGAGTGGTCGCGTGCCCGCGTCAATATCGATTATCATGTCGCCTTCGATGCCAACCTCTACAGCGTGCCTTACAACCTGGTCCAGGAACTGGTCGAGATTCGTTCGACTCCCACCACAGTAGAGATTTTGCACAAAGGCACACGTGTGGCTTCACACTTGCGCAGCCGCGGGCGTGGGCAGACAATCACCAATGAGGAACATCGTCCCAAGAGTCACCGCGCACACCTGGAGTGGACACCGTCGCGCATGGTGCGTTGGGCCGAGGCGATCGGACCCAACACCGCACGCTTGTTCGAGCGGATCATGAACGATAAGCCGCATCCGGAGATGGGCTATCGCGGTTGTCTGGGCATTATTCGGTTAGCGGGAAAATACTCCGCGCAGCGCGTGGAAGCTGCTTCGGCGCGTGCGCTGCTCACAGGCGCATGCCGTTACAAGAGTATGGAGTCGATCTTGCGAAACTCACTCGATCGGGTGCCGCCACTGTCATCACCACCGGCTTCCACACTGCCACACGACAATATCCGCGGTTCTGAATACTTCGAGTGAGGATCAGCATGCTCGCAGAACCCATGATGGAAAAACTGACAGCCATGCGGCTGCTCGGCATGGTAGCGGCCCTGAAGACACAAGAGCAAGATCCGGCTGTACGGGAGTTGAGCTTTCTGGAGCGGCTCGGCTTGGTGGTCGATCAGCAGTGGATCTGGCGTGAGAATCAGGCTCTGGCGCGGCGCTTGCACGCCGCCAAGCTGAAGGGGGCGTCAGTGGAAGATATCGACTATCGAACGGCAAGAGGTCTCGATAAGAATGTCATCCGCGCGTTGGCGCAGAAATCGGAGTGGGTCGCTCAGCATGAAAACATCTTCGTGCTCGGACCTACGGGCGTCGGCAAGAGCTTCGTGGCCTGTGCGCTCGCACAGAAAGCCTGTCGCGATGGATATTCCGCGCTGTATATACGAGCCGCCGCACTGTTCCGCGGTCTTTCTATTGCGCGAGCGGATGGCAGTCTGCGCAGTTTGCTGGTGCGTCTGAACCGCATCCAGGTACTGGTGATCGACGACTGGGCGATGGCTCCGCTAGCCGAAACCGAACGACGCGACTTCTGGGAAATCTGCGAAGACCGTTATCAGACTCGTTCGACGATCTTGACTTCGCAGCTACCGGTCGCCCGCTGGCACGAACAGATCGGCGATCCCACAGCCGCTGACGGAATCCTCGACCGCCTGGTTCACAACGCTCATCGCATCGAAATGCGCGGCGATTCTATGCGTAAGAAGCGCGGCGGTACTCAGCCGACGAGCTAAAGCTCGCCAGAGGTTTCTACATTGCTGAGGCGGGGAAAAGAGCTGCCGCCCCTTTCTCCGCTTGCGGCATCCTGCCTCCGCTGCGCTCCGGATACTTTCCCTTGACGAAGCCGAACACTTCCTTCACAATCAAGTTGCCAGCGTCGCTACGCTCCGAAAACGTTTCGTCTTCCGCTCGGAATGCCGTTCACGTTCCCTTCGGAATCAGCGTTCCCCTTCGCCGGAATCCGCATCGAGACGAGTCATTGCCTTTTCATTTAGGAATTCGTGCTCTGCTCGGATTGTTCGATGGGGTTTAACCACGTGAACATCGCAGGATCCGTTACGGTGCGCGACCGACGAGTCAAAACCGAAGTCGGGACATCGCAGACGCACGCGGACCGCGATTGTTGCGATTAGGTGAGTCGAAAGGAAGTGGTGATCGGAGCAGAATGTCACGCCTCCGAACCCGCTCGCTACCGCACAGCCTCAGCAACGCGACTTCGCACAGTACAGAACGTAGCGACCGCGTCCGGACCGCCGTCAAATCCGTCGTATCTCCCCTGGTGCCATCGTAAAGTTCACGCAAATCTAAATAAAGGGCGCTGGAATACCTTCACTCTGCAGGAGTCGACCACGCACGAACTTTAGGCAGGCTCTCACGCCGATGCGCTATGAATGTCCCTTTTGTGCGGGCTTCTACGACCACAATACGCGCGAGTCCCGCTGCACTCCCAGCATCATCCAGAGCTATTTCGCCAAGACGAACGTCCACTGCTCGACTGCATCGATCTGCATCTTTTAACCAAAGAGGTCCCGACCGGTCGCTGACAAATTAGCGGACGCGGCTTCCTCTTCAATGATGTACCCGATCGCGCTGTAGCCCCCCAGCCTACGTTCATACATCCTCGCCAACATCGGGACGCAGTTGTCCACGTAATCGTAAACCCGGACCACCCGCTTATTATCGTGAAGACGATGCAGACGCCCGACATACTGCTGTAGCGTGCCTTTCCAAGAGATGGGCATTGCCAGGAACAGCGTGTCCAGGCGGGCGTCATCAAATCCCTCGCCTATGTAGCTCCCGGTTGCCAGGATCACGCGTCGTTCGTCTTCTGGCACTGAGGCTAACTCTTCGGCGGTAATCCGGCGCTGCTTCTTGCCCATGCCGCCCTTCAGAACGAAGAGGTGTTCAACTGCCCCGGTCAACCTCGCTACGAAGTATTTCAGATGTTCTGTTCGGCCAGTCAGCAGAAGTGGCGAACGCCCTGACTCCAGGGCGCGGACCAGATCGGCAGCAATCATCTCATTGCGGCGAGTATCATCGACCAAAGCGGCGTACACGTCCTGAATGGTGGCGTCAGCAAGTTCCGGTGCAATGCGAAATTCGGTGTAGCGCGGAAGCACTCTGTGCTCGAATGGCGTCGTTTCGGCCATTGCCCGGGCGGTCATGCTGAATCGAGCAGGGCCGCACTGCATATAGATGATCGGATGATGTCCGTCCTTTCGCGTCGGCGTTGCCGTCAAGCCCACGATGTATCGGGCTTTTACTTGCTTCATTACCTGCTCAAAGGTGAAGGCGGAGATATGGTGGCATTCATCGACGACGACCTGGCCGTACTCTGCTACAAAATCTTTCACCTCCTCCTTTCGATACAAACTCTGAATCACGGCGACATCCAAGCATCCTGTGCGATCTATCTTGCCGCCGCCGATTTGCCCAATCGCTTTCGACGGAAGATTCAGAAACATCATCAGCCTCTCATGCCATTGATCGAGTAATTGCTGGCGGTGAACTAGGACCAGCGTGTTCACTTTCCGTTTTGCAATCAGCCATGCCGCAACTGCGGTCTTCCCGAAGGCGGTTGGTGCACAAAGCATCCCTTCGTCGTAGCCGTTGATACTGGAAACGGCTTCCTCTTGCAAGGGGCGCAACCGGCCTCGAAACTCTGCCTCGATACGCGTGCCCTCGATTCGTTCGTCGCGGACTCCCGGCTTGATCTTGTGAGCCTTTAGCAGAGCGAGTACTTCCGCCAAGCAACCCCGCGGAAGACCGATATACTGCGCGAAATCTTGACCACACGCGATGACGCGGGGCTTGTCGTACGTCGGAAGTCGCATCGCCTGGTTCTTGTAGAACCCCGGATTCTGAAAAGCCGCCACGCGCAGCAACTGGTTCAGCATCGCAGGCGGCAGGTCCTTTTTCTCGACATAGACGAGGTTCGCGCGAACGACTTGAACCCGTTCGGGCAGAGGTCCTTCAATTGGTCGCTCCAACCGTCGTCTCGACGGTGGCAACGTCCATGGGTCTTGGTCGGCCTCGTCGTCGATTACGCTAATGCGGACTCCGATGAGATCACCTTTGCGCTGAGCTTCCATGACCAGTGCCTCGGCGGCTGCAACCGGCATCCGTTGGACCGTCTCGAGAAACTGCCACTGGTCACGATAAGGCCGAAGCTCGGAATCGAGGAAGACACTGTTCCCTTGTCTGCGGGGACGCCGCTGCAGGGGAAGAGCAATAAGGTTGCCGAATCCGCCCTTTGGCATGGTGTCCTGGTTCGGGAAGAACCGGTCATAGGAATCGAGGCCGAGTTGATGGCGGCGTTCCATGGTTCGCGTAAGAATCACGCAGCCGAGTTTACGAGCGATCACGGCTGCAACGGCGTAATCGAAAAAAATCCAGATGTGCGCGCCCTTGCCGGAACGAGAACGCTCCAAAGCGGCAGGTACGTCCAATTCCTGGCACGTCGCCATGAACGCCAAGATGTCCTGCTCCCACGTCTTCTTGTCGAAGTCGATTGCCAGGAACCAGCAGGTTTCATCCGTGAGTAGCGGATAGACGCCGATCGTATGGTTTCCTGACAGATGGTCCTCAATGACCCTGTCAGTCAATGGCAAGAACTTCCGGGTCTGGCGATCCACTTTCTTGCGATCCTCAGGACGACTCTTATTAATGGCCTTCCAGTCCCGGATGTCTGCGGGGACATATCCCGATCTTCCATCCGGGCTTTCCCACCTGCGGGCGTAAATATCTTCTCGCCCTCGGAACAGGTTACGGAACAACGCGATTCTTCTTCGGCCCCTCTCCGCTGTCGCATGCCGATCGTCGACACCCTCGCTCTTATTCGCTGTTACCGCATTCTCTGCCTGAGGCGCTGGGATTGTAATGTTGTGCTCCAGCAGGAGCTGACGTAACCGAGCATTCTCCTCTCTGAGGCGCTCGCATTCTGCGTCGGCGGAGTCGTAGCCAACAGATGGACGGCCCTCTTCGTTCATTACTGATTCACTCTCTCCAAAACCGCTCGGTACGACTGCCCGCATATTACGATCGAATCAGATGACGACAGCACTAATGTCTTCCAGCAACATGCATTTACTTCCAGCACAATTATCGTGCTTCCGTTCTATCCGCGTGACAGCTGCGCCTGGGGTTCTCGATGCGATAGGGTCGGAATGGGAACGAGACGACCTGGTGACAATACGGCTGAACCAAATCGGCAGGATCATGAACGAACTGCGGGCGATCAGGCCGTGCCTTACTCCACGACAGGCCACCTATCGACAGAGCAACTGATGGTGGTACAGGGCATCGGTCCAATTATTGATGTATCGGTGCTGCACGGCAACTTCTGGCCCGAAGACGAATCGATCGAGGAGTTTCTGGAAATCCTCTACGAATGGCGAGGCCACACTCGGACTGACCCGCGGCATGAACCGAGTCGTCGACACCGACGCGTTTTGTTCCTATTCAAGAATTACCCCATCGGAAAGCGCTACTATTCGGAACTTGCTGAGTGTGTTCCACTCAGCTCCTTTGTGACTCTCGCCGAACTGGTGCGCTGAGCCATCCACTATCGACGGGTCGCACAGCGGGTTCAGCGGAAGTCACCGTAACAGCTTAGGCGACTGGCTGACGCATCGAATGCGCGCATGCTTGGGTTGCACGCGACAGCCCTGCTATACGCCGCGCCGCTGGCCACGCACAATCGGACCGACTATCTCGGAACCCTGTTCTCAGGCTGATCTCTTATACCACGTAAACGCAGCGTGATAATTCATGAATCTCCGAGGGGCCAAGGCAATCACTGAGCTCCCATCAAAGCTCCCACGGGTTGACAATGGTAACCCCAGTTTCGGTGAAGTCGGTCTCGTTCCGTGTAACAACCGCCAAATCATGCTCCAGCGCAGTAGCGGCTATCAGGCCATCAACTGTAGTGACTGGAATCCCTTTCTTCTTTGCAGCGATTGTAAGCCTTGCCCAACGGTCCGCAATTGCCTTGGTTATGGGCAGCAGATGAGATTCAAACCAGTTGGGTAGCCCATGTTCCAGCCATTCTTCCAACGCGATGCGCCGCTTGCCTAAAGGTAAATTCTCGATGCCAAGCCTGATTTCACCTAATGTGACCACGCTGGCAAATAGCAACTCCGGGTCAGTGAGTTCAAGCCAGTGAATCACTTTGGGGGTCGGCTGCGGCTTGACGAATTCGGAAATGACGTTTGTATCGACTAGGAACCCATTCACAGATCGAGTGCTCGGGGATAGTCCTTTTGTCTCTCGATCTTCAATCCCGAACCGGGTAGCGGGGATTCGAGAAGAAACTGAGCAAGATTCTTCTTCCTTGGCTTGTTTGGAGCAGCCTGTTTGGAGAACGGCGAAAACGTGAGTGCCTGAATTAAAACGTCCTCGACATCAGTAAATCCGCCGTCCTTCATCCTTTCATGGATGAGGGCTTCAAGCTCCGGCTTATGGATTTCAATTGTCATTGGTCGTTCAGCTCCGTTCCTTTTTTACTGTAGCCTAAGGCCAGTCCTAGCCAAATCCTGCCGACGCGGAAGTCAAATCAAGCGTGTACCAACCGTGTACGAACCACGCTTTTTTCTGGCGCTTCGTGAGATCTGCGAGCTTGTAAAATCAATAACTTGCTGATTTCAAAAGAATTATATTAATCGTGGTTCGAATCCATGTCGGGGAGCCAATGAACGTTCGCGTTGAAAATAAAAGGCTTATCTATTGCATAGTTTGTAAGTTATTGATTTTTCAGTTCGAATCCATGCTGGGGTAGTTGTGAGTCCAGTTGGAAGGGCAGGTGGATAGCATTAGTGCAGAAACGCTTGCACAATCCTGACTAGCACTCAATTATGCAGAGGACTGCCACACTCTTCGGCGATGACTGCCCGATCTCTGCGTCCGCTGTGACTCAAAAGCTGCGCTTGTTATTCCACCATCACTTGGTCGTGCACTGGCTGGCGGACGTGTTCGTCTTGACACTCCCCTCGAAGGTGAGTTCGTAATCGAGCCACCGCACACCGCACTGCTCACTTCCACAGGGGCTTCGGAAATCGCATCGGCGGGTCGGGCTTTTGGTAACCGTAATAGCTCGGTTGCGGCGCTGGCTTCGAATCAATAATCGATGGCGGGCTCACCTTGAGTGGATCTATTCGATCGGCCTGCTCCGCGGCCCAGATCAGCCAGTCCCCAAACGGCGTTCCAGGCTCAGTCGATACGCCATCCTGCTTTGCCCCATTGGCAGCGGCAGCTACGAGATCGAGAATTCGGCGGGCTCGCTCCCAATTTGCTGCTGTCCGGTGTAGCGTCCGTATGCGCGCCTCTTCCTTCTTGATGAGTTCTGTCTTGCGTGCTCGCTCCGCCGCTAGTCGTTCGGCTTCTGCCTTTTCCACCGCGCGCTTTTCATCGGCCGCTTTCTCCGCCAGAACGATTTGCAGGAACGCCGCTACAATTTCCGGCAGCAAGTCTTCGAGCGTTCTCTTCTTTCCATCGTTCCAACTCTTCGGCGAAGCGTTCCACGGTTTCCAAATCTGAAGGCCAAGGCGCCCGGATGGCTTATGCTCATGGGGAGTCCCTGCCTATGTGAGGACTCTCTGAAGGACGCCGCCTTGGGGAGGAGATGCCAGCGGAATGCGATCAATCTTCTCCAGAAGGGTGAAGCCGATCTCCTGGTTATGGAGCATGGCGTGGTCTTCTCCTGGAATCCCTTCTTTACAGCGATCTTGAACCCTTCCTCTTCCAGAGCGGTAATGAGTCCAGCCATAAGCTATAGGGCGCGAGGCAATACGGCTTTGGACACGGAAATATCCAAGCATGGCTCGTCAGTCCGCAGAGCTCGTGGGCATCCCGAGTCGATCGCCCAAGAATCTCGCGCCTGGATGATCAATGGGTGTGACATGTTCCCGCGCTTCAGGATCGATTGAGAGCTCGCACTTGCAAAGCATCTACCGTACGGACTTCATTCCATCATCCGTATCGCTCGCTCGCCACTGCGCTCCCGCTTCCAGCAGCCGTTCGATTCGAGCGAAGCCTCCCGCTAGTGCATACTTCGATGCAAGTTGCTTCGAGGTAAATGTATTGCGGTCTTCCCATGGCAGATGCCATAGGCAGCGATCCAACGCGGCGGAGCCGCCATTCGGTTTGTCATTTGGCTGGGCCCCGAGATGGAGCAGATAGTCCATCAGTTCCCTAGAGTCCGAAAGCGCAGCGGCCTGAAGCAGGTCGGATAGGTTGTCGAAACGCGGGTCCGGTTTAAGCGTCTTCAATGCGTCAAGATTTCCCTTGCTGCACGCTTCCTGCAACGCCGTCGTATGGCAATCAGGGTCATCGGCGTATCGATCATCAAGATCCGGTCCGAGGCTGCGCGGGTTCGCCCCGGCCCACATGAGCAGGCTGATCCACTTTATGTCGGCCTGACCTGCGAAATGGCGCAGTGCACGGTCGGCTTGGGATTGAAGCCCATCCGCAAACTCGGGGTGAGCCTTCTTATAGTCCACGAATGGCCGGAGCG
>DATBHS010000141.1:0-18098 GCA_036557345.1 Bryobacteraceae bacterium | reverse complement strand
GAAATGTCCACCGAGGTCATTGCCGACGGGCAGCATCTCTCGCCCGAGCTACTCGATTTTGCATTTCGCATGAAAGGACCTTCCCGGCTATGCCTGGTCACCGATTCCAATCGAGCGTTGGATATGCCTCCAGGGCGTTATCGCTTCGGTCCGCAGGAAGACGGCTCGTGGTTTGAAAGCAACGGTAAAGTCGGATTCGTACCGGAGAATGGTCTGGCCAGTTCGGTAAGCGGCGTGGACACGATGGTGCGGACAATGGCCAATCACACGTCCGCGAGCTTGCCTGACGTGATTCGCATGGCCAGCTCGACGCCGGCACAACTCACTGGAATCGCGACTGAGGTGGGAAGTCTCGAGGCCGGCAAATGGGCCGACCTTTTGATCCTCAGCCGCGACCTCGAGGTCTCACGAATTTTTCTTCGCGGCGAAGAGTACCAAGCCTAAATCGGTCTCAGACTTCTTCCGGAACGACGTACGGAGCGCGGTAGCCGCGGTCGCCGTCGCGTAGCAGCCGGGCCGCTTCTTCGTCTCCGATCACTTCCTGCGTCTCGGGATTGAAATTGATGGTCCGGCCGAGACGATAAGATGCGTTCGCCAGGTGGACCATCGCAGTGGATATATGTCCTTCTTCAATGGGCGCGTGCAGGTCCGCCTTGTTCCTGCTGGCCACGCAATCGATGAAATTCTGATAATGAGCGCGTTCCGTCCCGCCGTGAACAGCCGGCTGTTGCTCCTGGTCCCGGCCCAACGTCACTACGTAGGTACAGGCGTCCTCATCACCAGTGGCCAGGTATCCTTTTGAGCCGTAGAAGATATCGCCGACGGTATTGTGGCCGCCCGCGAGCGGTCCCAACTTTGGCTGACCTGCTGTACGCTTCGGTTCGTGCGTTCCGAGCTCTTCCGTTCCGATGCCCGCTTCGTGATTCGTCATCCAGTGACGCACTTCGAACGTGATCATCTTGCGTTTTCCATCCGGCAGATCAAACTCGAACGTGGCGTTGAGAGAGTTCGGCGTCTCCTGGTCATCGTCGAACATGAAGTGGCCGCCGATGGCGCTCACTCGATTGGGAAATCCGAGGCCCATGCCCCAGCGCGCCATGTCCATCTGATGAACGCCCTGGTTTCCGATGTCACCATTGCCGTAATACCAGAACCAGTGCCAGTTGTAATGAAAGCGGTTTTGGGTAAATTGATGCTTCGGAGCGGGACCGGTCCATAAGTCGTAGTCGACGCCGGAAGGAACATCCGAGACGTCTTTGCGGCCGATCGTATCCCGCCATTTGTAGCACAGCCCGCGCGCCATATAGGTTTCGCCAATCAGGCCGTTCTGGAGCTTCTGAACCGCCTCGCGTGCGGCGGTCGCAGAACGGATCTGGGTGCCATGCTGAACAATCCGGTTGTACCGCTGCGAAGCCTTTACCAACTGCTTCCCTTCCCACAGATTGTGCGAACAGGGTTTCTCGACGTACACGTCCTTCCCGGCCTGACAGGCCCAGATGGCCATGAGCGAATGCCAGTGGTTCGGAGTCGCGATGGATATGGCGTCGATTGACTTGTCTTCCAGAAGCTTTCGAATATCGACGTAAGTGACGGGCTTGGGCAAGCCCATCTTGTCCGCCTGCGCCAGGCTTTGGCGGAGAACGTTCTCATCGATATCGCAGAACGCGGCGACCTGCGCATTCTTGACTTGCGCGAAATTGTGCAGGTGATCCCGACCTCGCCCGTGCAGGCCGCAGATGGCGACCCTGACCCGGTCATTTGCGCCCATCACTCGCTCCGGGCGGGCCAGAAACGTAACTCCTCCCAACGTAGCCAGGCCTGCCGTGCTGCTGCCGATAAAGTCCCGGCGATTCATTTCCTTTGCCATTGCGATCCTTCTCCTTTACGTCAGATACTTCAAACTCTTCTCAACCAGTTCTTTTGTTCCTTGCACCGGATCACCCGATCCCGTGTCATATTCCATCGAAAAATATCCGCGATATCCGTCGGCCCTTGCGATTCCGAACATGCTTTCGAGGTCCACCGAGTAAACCTTGCCGTCATGCGATCGGACAGTATCCTTTACATGGGCGATTCCGTAGGCATGCTTGAACATCGCCTTCACCGCTCTTTCGTTGAATTCGCGGTCATGTCCCACGAGCGAGTTCCCGAAATCCGGCAAGGCTCGCAGATACGGGCTGTTCACGCGCTCGATGACCTCGACGAGAAAGAAGGGATCCTCAGCCACGGGACTGTCGTTTTCGAGGTTCACGATAATGTTGCGCTTCGACCCGTACTCGGCGAGTTGCCCGAGACTCTCCGCCGCCAAGACGACATCGGGCTTCAGACCCTTGCGCCCTGAAACGTGCTGGCGCACGCTGGGCGACTGGACGACGACCGCGATATCAATCCCCTGCTTTCCGTAAGCGACCGCGTCTTTGCGCTTTGCCTCGTCGGGATCGTAGAACGGACGGCCTCCCAAGCCCAGGTCCACCATATGCGAACCGGCCTTCGACACTGCTTCCCGAAATTCGTCGAGATATCGGGCATCGGTGGACCGGAAATGGCTCGTTAGAGGATTGATGTTATAGACCCCAAACTCTTCGACAACGAAGGCCGGGAAATCCTTTAGGTCCATAGCCCGCTTGTGCGCATCAATGTCCCTGTTTGTGGGACTCTCAATGAATGCTCGAAAAGGGTAGGACGTCACGGCTAACCTCTCACGCCCTCCCTTTGCGAACCGGATGGCAGGGACATGTGGCGTAGTCTGCTCCGGGCATAGAAGTGGAGCGCTGGCCGCCAGAGCCGGTAGGGTTCTCAGGAAACTTCGGCGGGTTCGAATCAAGTTTCCCCTCAGCAAAGATGAGGATTTCTCACTGTTAAGAAATATATCTCACTGCTTATGTACGAACAACCTCAACATCAATGTTGATCTTGACCTCGTCACCAACGAGCACGCCTCCTGTCTCCAGAGCCGAATTCCAGACCAGGCCAAAGTCCTTCCGGTTCAGCTTTGTCGCCGCAGACGCTCCGATTCGTTGCTTTCCCCAAGGATCCTTTATTTCCGAGGTCAGGTCCTCCACATCTAATGTCACTTCGCGGGTAACGCCGCGGATCGTCAAATCGCCGGTTATCGTTCCTCCGCCTTTATGAATGCCAATCTTCCTACTGCGGAAGGTAATGACAGGGAACTTTTCGACATCCAGAAAGTCCGCGCTTTTTAAGTGGGTGTCACGGTCGGGTTCGCGAGTGTTGATGGAGGCGGTCTCGATGGTTGCCTCGACGCTCGAATTGGCCGGATCCTCGGCATCGAACGCTACCGTGCCGGAAACTTTCCTGAATTCGCCGCGCACGTTTGACACCATCATGTGACGCACGCTGAAATGAACGGCCGTATGCGCAGGATCAGTTACGTACGTTACTCGGGACATAGCTATGCTTCTCCTTATTGTCAATAATTAGAGTTGGGACTAAAGAACAATGGAATCTTGTACTCACCTTCACGAACTGCGACAAGTCACACCACGAACGCCACAGGGCTGCGAAGAATGCTTGAAGAGCGGCGATACCTGGGTTCACTTGCGGCTGTGCCTGGAGTGCGGACATGTCGGCTGTTGCGATTCTTCAAAGAACAAGCATGCGACAAAGCATTTTCATCGAACCCATCATCCCATCGTCCAGTCGTTCGAGCCCGGTGAGCGCTGGGGCTGGTGCTATATCGATCAACTGGAGCTGGATTTTCCCGAGCCGCTTGCACGGGGTGCGGCGCGGTAAGTCCGTTAGCTTTGCTGCAACAGTTTGCTCAGTCGCGCGGATCCCTTCACGATCGTAGTGCTAAATGAATGAGAGGAGGCAAATAATTGTGAGTGAAAAAAGTAAGCTGCACGCTTCTGAACATCGTGACCTCGAGGCCGGCGCCGAACGCGCTAGGCCGCTCGTGCATCAGCGTGCTCGGGAGATTCAGCCATACGGCAAGGTCGCGAAGCTGCCGATCGCTTTAGACGAAGCGGTCTGCGCCGCGAGCGCGGAAAACCTGAACCAGCTTCTTGCGGATACGATGACCCTTCGCGACATGTACAAAAAGCATCACTGGCAAGTGTCCGGTCATACCTTCTACCAGCTCCATCTGCTTTTTGACAAGCATTACGACGAACAGAGCGGGCTCGTGGATGCGATCGCCGAGCGGATTCAGCTTCTCGGGGGCATCAGCATTGCGATGGCGGCCGACGTTGCGGAGACAACCATCATTCCGCGACCGCCGCGCGGCCGCGAGGAGGTTCCCGTGCAAATCTCTCGCCTGCTTGAAGGGCACGAGTTCATCCTCAAGGAAGCGCGTACCATGGCCCGGCAAGCGGCCGATCGCGGAGATGACGGCACAAACGACCTGCTCGTCAGCCAGGTGATGCGGACAAACGAGATGCAGGTTTGGTTCCTTGCCGAACATCTCGTCGATGTTCCCGTTACGCGCGCCGACACGAAAGCAGCAGCAGGATAACACTGATCACGATTGGGCGGTGCTTTGCTGTAGAAATGTTCCCCGCTCCAGATCGTCGAATGCCTGGCGGAGTTGCTCCTGCGTGTTCATGACGATGGGGCCGTACCATGCAACCGGTTCCTGGAGCGGCTTCCCTGAGACCAGGAGAAACCGAATCCCATCCTCTCCAGCCTGCACCATCACTTCGTCGCCGCGGTCAAAGAGGATCAGCGACCTGTTGTCCGCCTGCGCAGGGGGGTTCTTGTCCCACCAACCGACCGGCTCGGTTGGTACCGAGAGAGGGCCGGACGCGTTGCAGAATTTACCGCTACCGGCAAAAACATAGGCGAAGGCGTGTCGCGTGGTTTCGACCGGCAGCGTCTTTCTCCGCCCGGGCGGCACAGAGACATCGAGATAGATCGGATCGGCAGCAATTCCGTCGACTGGGCCCTTCTTGCCCCAGAAGGTCCCGCAGACGATGCGCACGCCGGTCCCGTCGTCGTCCTTGACCAGGGGGATATCGGCGGACTTCACCTCCTGATAGCGCGGCGCCGTCATTTTGAGGGATGCAGGGAGGTTCGCCCAGAGCTGGAAACCATGCATCCTGCCCTCCTGATCACCCTTTGGCATTTCCTGATGAATAATTCCGCTACCTGCCGTCATCCACTGGACATCGCCGGCCGCAATGGCGCCGCGGTTCCCCATGCTGTCACCGTGCTCCACCGTTCCGGCAAGAACATACGTGACGGTCTCGATACCGCGGTGTGGGTGCCATGGAAACCCCGCCAGGTAATCCTCCGGGACATCGTTGCGAAAATCGTCGAGGAGCAGGAATGGATCGAAATCGGATGTGGTGCCGAAACCAAACGCGCGCCGCAGATGCACGCCCGCGCCTTCAAGCGCCGGCTTAGACATGATCACTCTCTTGATCGGTCGAAGAGACATCGGAAGCTCCAGTAACGAAAGTCTATCCCGTCCAGATCGCGGGTGGCTTATTGTCTCTGCAGGAAAGCCCTGGCGTTCCGCAGTTCCAGCCTTTGAGCGTCAGTGCGCCCGCATACCTGAACTAACTCCGAATAGCGTTCGCCTGCCTTCTTTCGATCGCGACAAAGCTCGGCTGCACGCCCGGCTCCGTAAATCGCGTTGAACCGATGCGGGGAAACCTGCAACACCCTTTCGAACTCGAGAAGCGCCGGCGCGGGCTGATTCAATTCCATCAGCAAGTCGCCCAGAAGCTCGCGAGCCGGCAATATGGGCCCCGGGGTTACGGGATGCTTCTCAGTCTTGTCTTCGAGGTCGGCGGCCGCGCGCATCGAGCGCAATGCGGACTCCCGATTCCCTTCCGCATGCTCGACCCAAGCCGAAGCAGCAAGCCGTTGCACTTTTACCTGGGTGGACCAATCGTAACCGTCTTGGACTTGTCGCAGCGCGTTTTCAATGGTGGTCAGCCGTTCGATCTCGATTCGCGCGGCCGGCAGATTTCCGCTGCGCGCTGATCCGAGCGCACGTGCAAAATGCGGGATGGCTTCTGCGTACTGGAACCGCATCCATGGGAACCATGCCGGCTGCACCCGGAGCGCAGCCGCCGCCGACCAGCGCCTTCGCTCTAGTTCGTAGCGCGCCGGAATCGCGGCCAGCGCATATGCGGCCTGGAAAACCTGCTGGTCAACCCTCGACACCGACGCTGCTTCGCCGACGATGCGCCTTGCTTCCTCATCCTGACAGGTCTGCAGATAAGCGTAGGCCAGATAGTCCATGGCATGAAGCTGATCCTGCGAAGTCGCTCCGGGCAGCGCCTCCGCCATAAACTTCCTGGCGGCGGCTGAGGAGGCGAGATTCGAATCGATCGAGTCCTGCCACAGACCCAATCGTGTGAAAATGTGCGACGGCATATGCAGCGCATGCGGCGAGGCAGGAGCGATCTTCGCGTATGTCCGCGCAGCGGGCAGAGCGAGCGTCGCAAGCTGTGGCGAGTCGTAGCTGTGGATCAGGTAATGAGCGATACCGGGATGGTCCGGCTGTTCCGGCAGGATACGGTTGAGGATCCCGGCCGCCTCTTTCTGATTCGCATAGGTTTTGTCGGCTGCAGGCGCAGTTGCGATTAAGGCAAGTGCGTAGAAAATTTCGGCCTCCCGGTCTTCGGGATAGCGCGCCGACAGTCGCTGCATGCCATCACACCAGGCAAGCGCACGGCTCTGATGGGGCACCTTATCCGGATCCTTGTAGAACGCTTCGATGGCCGCGATGTAATCGCGCTCGCGTTGTGTCTTCGCTCCGATCGAGCTCCCCTTCCCGACCGCGGCGATCCCTTTCCGCAGGTCGTCCGGGGTGGGCGGGACCCAGAGGGGATGATAGTGGCTCATGGCGATGCCCCAGTACGCCATCGCGCATGTGGCATCGATTGTAGTCACTCTGGAGAAGGCCTTCTCGGCTTCGTCGTACCAGAACGAATGGAGAAGAGCGACGCCCCGTTCGAAGGTCTTTTGTGCCTCCGGAGCGCAGGATACCGGGAAATAGACGTGCCCCAAATCGTGGTGATGACCGCCGGAGTCGTCTTGTGCGGCTACCGTGCCGGCAACCAGAGCGCACAGAACCAAATGGCGGCTCCGGGAAAGACATCTTCGCATCTTGTCCGTGCGAACAGTATAATAAGCGCGGCCAAGTCTATGTCCCACGTTCACGGACGCCCCGCCGAGCCGTGCCACCAGCCGCATTTTCACTTCACGCGACGGAGCCTGTTTTCCTCGATCCTGCCGGGAGCTCTCCTGGCGCACTGTGCCTTCGCTGAGAGCGAGCAGGAGATGGCGGAAAAGTTCCGCAAAATGTCCGTGGATTTCGAGCGCAAGGGCCTGGCCGAGCCGTTCAAGGGCATCACCACGAATGGATCCATTGAGCCGGGCCTATTCCCAATTCGCTCTACCGGGGTTTCCACTACACCTGTCCGAAACGCAGCCGAGCGTTTTCTTGCCTGCCTCACAAAGGAGCAGCGGGATCGCACCATGTTCGCCGTGGACGATCCGGAATGGCGGAAATGGATGAATCAGCATTTCTATGTGCGCCAGGGGGTCAGCTTTCGGGAAATGACGGACCCACAGCGCGCCGCGGCTTTCGGTCTGCTCGAGGTTGCACTGAGTGTGCGCGGCATGAAACTGACCACTAGCATCATGCGGCTGAACGAGACGCTGGCGGAGATGACAAACGATCATCAATTCCTCGGCGAGTGGCTTTATTTCCTCACTGTGATGGGCAAGCCGTCAGCGACGGAGCCGTGGGGGTTCCAACTGGACGGCCACCACGCCATCGTCAACTACTTCGTGCTGGGTGACCAGGTAGTGATGACGCCCTATTTTGCGGGCTCGGAGCCTGTCATCGCGACGTCCGGCAAGTACAAGGGTGTCTCGGTCCTTCAGGAAGAACAGAATCAGGGTCTGGCGATGTTGCTGGCGCTGGATGACGCACAGCGCGCAAGGGCGATTCTCAAATCAAACAAAACGGATAACTACAACTTGACGGAAGCGTTCAAGGACAATGTGGTGCTTGATTACGCAGGCGCTTGCGTCGCAGACTTTCCGGGGACGCGGCGCAAGCAGCTTCTGGACCTCATCGATCTATACGTCGGAAATATGAGCGAGGGGCATGCGCGCGTCAAGATGGACGAAGTGAGGCGTCACGCGGAGAAGACCTGGTTTGCGTGGATCGGCGGTTCAGACGCGAGCAGCGTATACTACTATCGCATTCACAGTCCGGTTATCCTTATCGAGTTCGATCACCAGAAGCCCGCAAACCTGGCGCGCTTTTCAAAGGATCGCGGGATGCCCACGCGCCAGCACATCCACTGCGTTGTGCGAACGCCGAATGGCAACGACTATGGGAAGGATCTTCTGCGCCAGCATTACCTGGCGCATCCGCATATTTGAGAGCTGGATCCGGCGATCCGCCCCACTTAATGCTCCAGGTCAAGACGCTCGCGGGGGATGAGTGGAAGGGCGGAGCTGGATCTCGAGCGCCACGTCCCCGTCGGGCAGGTGGCGGTAGCGAACCGTCACCCGGGATTTCACCTTGATCGCAGAACGGTTCATTTTGGTTTGGGCATTGATTTGAAAGCTGCGGGTTTCGGGCGGGTGCCCGACAAGGGTACGCGAAACACGAACGTGTTCGGCGTCGAGTTCCGTGACGGTGCCGGCGAAGAATTGAGGGCGCGGAAGAGCCGGCTTAGGCGTATCGGTGGTTTGTGCAAAAGCCGCCAGTATTCCGCACATGGAAACCGCAATTGCTAGGAGCAAAAAACTGGTTTAGCACAGGCGGCGGCTTGCGTGGCAGAATTCGCTCATAAAACCGTCCTCGGATGGTAAACATTAGGCATTTTTAACTCTCCGATAGCGATCAGACTGCCGGATTGCGATAGCGCGCGAACGCGCGCGGCGCCTGAGGGCACTACGAATGGAGAGGTTCGAAAATCGCGCCCCTGACGGATCTGTGCTTCAGCCGAAGAATCAAAGTACTCCGCCGGGATCTGTTGCAGCAACTTTCCGGAGGGGATAACCGCTTCCGCCAGCCGGCCCTCGCCTGCAAGGCGGTCCAGGGAGGCGACAGTATGTGCCTGATCGACTGTAAATTCGCCGGAACGGATGCGCCGCAGGCTGCTGAGAATAGCGCCGCATCCGAGCTTTTGTCCTAGATCATGAGCGATGCTGCGAAGGTATGTACCGGGTGAGCAGGCCACCAGAACCTCAAGCAAAGGCACTGCGATGCTCGTTACTTCGAGACGCGTTACCTCCACCTCGACGGGAGGGAGTTCGACGGGAACCTGCTTGCGGACCAGCTTATAGGCCGGCACACCGCCAATCTTCTTGGCCGAGATAGGCGGCGGCTTTTGCAGGAAGCGCCCGCGGAAGGAATCGAGAGCGGAAAGAATTACCGCGCGGTCGCGCGGCGGCACAACACCTGTTTCGAAAACTGTGCCGTCCGCATCATAGGAATCCGATGTCCGGCCGAGCGTGATGCCCGCCAGGTAGATCTTTTCGTCTCTGCTGAAAAACTGTGCAAGGCGCGTGGCGGATCCAGTGAGAAGGGCGAGCAACCCAGTCGCCATAGGGTCGAGCGTACCGAGATGCCCGACACGCCTGGTATTCGCGAGTCTGCGCCACCGATTCACGATATCGTGGCTGGTGCAGCCCGCGGTTTTGTCGATAAGAACAAGACCTGTCATAGGGACAACTCTGTAAACGACCAGGAGCGATCGGAACCTACGTTAGTCTGAGTATGGGAGACTTTTCACGTCCCTATCGCACGCCCTGACAAAGCCAGCGAGGACCACATAAATTGGAAGAAGAAGTACTCGGGAAAGCATATGATTCGCGACTCATGCGGCGCCTGCTGCAGTACATGCGGCCGTACCGTATGGTTGTGCTTGCGTCTGCGGCACTCCTGCTGATCAACTCCGTTCTCCAGATTACCGGACCGCTGTTGACAAAACTGGCCGTGGACCGATACCTGGTTCCGGCGCAGCACAACCAAACGTTTCCGCTCTTGAATAAGTGGCTGTCGGCCGACGCGTGGACAGGCATCTCTCAAATTTCGGCCATGTACCTGGGGGTGGTCGTTTTCGGCTTCCTGTTCGACTTCGGACAAACATACCTGATGCAAATGACCGGACAAAAGGCGATGTTCGACCTGCGCCGGCAATTGATGGCGCATCTGCAAACGCTGGATATAGCGTATTACGACAGAAATCCGGTCGGACGCTTAGTAACGCGCGTCACTACAGACGTCGACGTGTTGAACGATCTTTTCGCTTCGGGACTGGTCATGATTATCGGCGATGTCCTGATGTTGTCCTTCGTCGCGATTGCGATGGCGCGCTTGAGTCCCGGTATGACGGCGCTGATGTTCGCAGTGATGCCGCTGGTTGTGCTGGTCACCATCCAATTCCGGCGGAAAGCATCGCATAGCTACCGGCGCATTCGGGTCGCCATTGCCAGAATTAATGCCTACCTGCAGGAACACGTGGCCGGCATTGCCGTGCTACAACTTTTCAACCGCGAAGAGAGAAGTAAACAGGAGTTTGAAAAGATTAATCGCGATCACATGCTTGCCTTCAAGGACGCGATCACGGCGTACGGCTGGTTTTACCCAGTTGTGGAGTTTCTGGGAATGCTGGCCCTGGCCTTACTTCTGGCATACGGCGGGTTCCGGATCCGGCAGGGGGCGCTGACTCTCGGGGTGATGGTGGCGTTCTTCCAATACGGGTTGCGATTCTTCCGGCCGATTCAGGATCTGAGCGAGAAATACAACATCCTCCAGGGCGCTATGGCGGCATCTGAACGAATATTCAAGCTGCTGGATACGAAGCCGGCGATCGAGCCGCCGCTCGAGACAGTCGCCTTCCCCGATGGTCCCGTTGACATTGAGTTCGACCATGTCTGGTTCGCTTATAACGGCGAGGATTGGGTGCTGCGCGATGTGACCTTCCGCGTCGAACCCAGCGAGACGATCGCCGTGGTCGGGCACACCGGCGCGGGAAAGACGACTCTGACGAACCTTCTGCTACGGTTCTATGATGTGCAGCGCGGCGCGATTCGCATCGGCGGAATCGACGTGCGATCGTTCGACCCGGTGACCCTCCGAAAACATTTCGGGGTCGTATTGCAGGATCCGTACCTGTTTACGGGCACGGTGCATACGAACATAAGGCTCGGAACGGCATCCATCACTCCGTCCATCGTGCAGCAGGCGGCAGAGCAAGTGAATCTGCTCGACTTCATCGAGGAGCTGCCGGAACGGTTCGATACGGCCGTGCGGGAACGTGGAAATGGCTTTTCGACGGGACAGAAGCAGCTCATCAGCTTTGCGCGCGCGCTCGCGCACGATCCCCGCATTTTGATCCTGGATGAGGCCACCTCCAGCGTAGATACGGAAACGGAACTGCGTGTCCGGGAAGCATTGACCCGCCTGGTGTCGAACCGGACGTCACTTGTAATCGCTCACAGGCTTTCCACGATCCAAAGCGCCGACCGTATCATCGTGATGCACAAAGCGCAGTTGCGAGAGATCGGGACGCACCAAGAGCTGCTGGCACGGCGAGGAATTTACTGGAAGCTGTATCAGTTGCAGTACAAGGAGCAGGAGATTGAGCGCAGAGAAGAGCTCGCGCCTCAGCAACTATAAGCGGACGAGGCCGCCTAGTTTTCTCGTCCGGATTTTCGGTGGTCTGAAAGTCCGGCAAAAGCTCGCCCTTCTGCACAATGTTTTCTTCTTCGTCCTGGCAGTCTCGGTCTATTTATCGGTCATCCCGCTATTTTCACAGCACATCGAAGCCGCGCGGGAACGGGAGCTCCGGATGGTTTCGCAAATCTTTTCTGCGGAGCTTCCTCTAAACGCCACCCAGGAATCGCGCGATCTCAGCATTTATAATTTCGCCGAAGGCTCCGCGCAAGATTTGCATCTGTCGCCCGAAGGGTTGACGTTTCTGGAACAACATCCCCGCGAGACCTGGCAGGACGGCCGGGACATGCTGTTCCGCACCGGCAGGAAACCCGGGCTGTTCCGGCGGGTCAGCTTGTCTCCGGTTTTCTATGAAGCATCATTACGGCAGGCCCGCATCAGCCTCTTTGTGGTGCTCGGAACGATTTACGGCCTCTCCATCGTAATCCTGGAGTTCATGATCATGCCGCAATATGTATACCAGCCGCTGAGCCTGATGCTCAAAGCCGACGAGTCTACCCAGCAAGGCAACCGCGAGCATGAGATGATCGACGCGCAATACATACTGGACGACGAGATCGGGCAAATCATGCGCTCGCGGAACGAAACCGTTGCGCAGCTTCGTAGGCAGGAAGACGACCTGGCCAGCGCCCTGCAACGGTTGGAGGAACAGGATCGCCTGGTGAGCCTGGGCCTGTTAAGTACGAGCGTGGCACACGAGCTGAATACTCCGCTCGCTGTGTTGCAGGGATCGATCGAAAAACTTCTCGAGAGCACCCGGAATTCGATCACTCTCGAGCGCCTCAACCGCATGCTCAGGGTAACGCAGCGCCTGAGAAAGATCAGCGAGGGGCTGGTGGATTTTGCTCGCGTACGCAAGCATGAGGCGGAAACTGTCGGGCTGCGGGCGCTTATCGATGAAAGCTGGAGCCTGGTGGCTATTGACGAGAAAGCCTCGGCGGTGAACTTTGAGAACAACGTGCGTGCAAACGACATGGTCGTAGGCAATACGGATCGGCTGGTACAGGTGTTCGTCAACCTCTTGCGCAATGCGCTGATGGCCGTCTCGGCGGAAGGATCCATCCGCGTGGAGTCCAGATGCCTGCAGCGCGGCGGTCAAAATTGGACCTGTTGTACGGTGCTTGACGACGGACCAGGCATCCCGGGACACGTGCTGCCCAACATTTTCGAGGCATTCGTTACAACTCGTCTGGATGCGCGAGGAACCGGCCTGGGACTCACCGTAGCGGAAGGAATCGTCACGCAACACGGCGGCACAATCAGCGCTTCGAACCGCCCCGAGGGCGGAGCTTCTCTCGAGGTGATTCTTCCGGCAGCTTGAGACTGCGTCGACTCGATTACAGGACAACACATGGCTGAAACGGGAGCGGCGGAGGGGCTGGTGGATATCGCGGTCCTGGATGACGACGTCGATTTTCGCAACTACATCGAAGACTTGCTGCGCGACGAGGGGACCTACGCGGTTCGAACGTTTGCATCGCCGGCTGAACTGTTCACATCCGCCGAGAACCGCGTTCCGGATATTGTTCTGCTCGACATGAAAATGGGCGCGGCGAGCGGCGAAGAAGTGCTTGAGCACCTTCTCACGCGATGGCCGGCCCTGTGCATTATCGTCATTACCGGGTATCCGTCGCTCGAAAGTATGAGGGCCACTTTCAAGCTGCGCGTCTTCGATTACCTGGCGAAGCCGTTCTCGCTAGCCCAGCTCAGGCAGACTCTGCAGAACGCGATTCAGCAATTCAGCCTCGGAAGAACGCCACAGGACCGCTTGCGCGAGCGACTCGGGCACAGGATCAAATTACTGCGTGTGGAGCGGGACTGGTCCCTGCGAGACCTGGCAGCAGCGACGAAGCTGAGCGTATCCCAGATCAGCTCAATTGAGCGTGGTGCAAATTTACCAAGCATCGAAAGCTTCCTGGCTATCTGCGGGGCGTTTGACCGGAAACCGTCGGAGATTCTGGCTTCGATTGAGTTTTAAATGTCCGGATCGGGCACGTCCGATCCGAGCTAATACATCACCGCTGCCGAGATAAGACCGGCCCGAAGCGTTGGCTCTTTCGCAAATGTCTCTACATTTCGCCAGTTAGCCGGCGCTGCACGGATGGCGGCATCGTGGCCTTATAAGCCCTAGAAACTGCAAACGGAGTAAACTCACATGCCTCTCCCTCCGGGATAAGGATGGCGGTGTGCGTGTCGCCGGTGGGAGTGAATCCACGTGCGACGATCAAACCCTCGTCGGTGATGAAATCAGCTTCGGTCAAATTCAGATTCGAGCCTGGCGAGACCAGCTCATTCAGGTCGACCATCGGTCCGCCGTTCTCCCACAAAAAAGCATGTGACGCGGTGACATCGTGACCGTTCCAAAACCAGCTCTGTCCCGCGACCTGGCCTCTGACGTTAATGCCAAACGCGTTGCTGGAGTTGTCGGATCCGACCGTACCTAGATCAGTCATCACGCCGCGCCGCCAGATGAAGCCATGCAACTGTTGATCACCAGTCGTTCCGCTATACCCTATTACGTCACCGACATCGTTGAGCCACTCTCCAATTCCATAGCTGCCGCCTAGAGTTCCCAGGTCGATCATCCTCCGGTGTTGCCATAGAAACGGATGCGTGGTTTGGTCGCCTTGCAAAGTGGAACTGCCCACAATCTGTTCACGATTGTTGATCGCTCCTGGACCGGCGAAATTCCCTCCCAGAGTGCCCAAGTCCTGCATCTTGCCTTCTCTCCATAAGAACGGATGAATCGGAACGATGCCGTTCACGTCTGGAAAAGGCGTTGTGGTCGAAGCCCCGACGACTTCTCCTCGATTGTTCATATCGCCCGGGAACGCATCAGTCCCGCCAAGGGTTCCGAGGTCAAATATTTCTCCTCCGTTCCAACCGAACGCGCGGATCTGTGATACACCGTCAAATCCCGACAGATCTGAGGTATCGACGATTCCGTTCTCGGCAGCGCCCATCACGAAATTTTGGTCGGTTGCTGCAATCGCGATACTGTTGGCTCCGCCGAACGTACCCAGGTTTCTGATCTTGCCGTGGTCCCACACCGTTGCGAGATACAGCACCGGACCTCCGGTAAGTGGGTCAATGCCTGCCTTCTGTGATTGCCCCACGATGAGTCCGCGTGAATTGATCGCATTGGTATAGCTGCTGTACCCCTCGCTCAGTGCTCCCAGATCTGTCAGTACCCCGCGACTCCATTTCCACGCGTGCTGCACGAAACAGGTTTCCTGATCGAAGCAGTAAGGAACAAAAGGAGCAAACAGATCCGGATCAGCCGTATTCGCCGCGCCAACAACCCTTCCATCATTTGTGGCTATTCTGCTAAACACGTTATAAACGCTGTTCGGGCCGCCGAACGTGCCGATTTCGACAAGCTTATATCGGTGGTGCTTGACTGTGTTTTGCTGTGCAGCCACTTGCAGCGACAAGACCGTAAGTGCAGCCAGGACAATAGAAACAAGGTAAATTCTTTTGAGGTGTTTCATGCGTAGGAATCTGCCATAGATAATGGAACAACTCAATGTCATCCAAGTGATATCGAAGTGATATGTGCGTGAACCTACGGCGGAAAATGTTCGTAAGTCTTTGATCCCGTGTCACAGTGTACGCGGTGACACTTACCTCCCGCTTTTGAGATAAATAAAAGCTACATAAGTGAAAGAAGCTGAGCCGTTCGCGCCAGCAATCCGCTTCGAGCAATTTGAAGTGAATTTACGCTCAGGAGAACTGCGCAAAGACTGAGAAAGAATCAAGCTGCCGGAGCAATCGTTTCAAATTCTGGCAATGCTGGTGGGCCATGCGGGTGAGGTTGTGTTGCGCCGCGAGATTCGGAAGAGGCTCTGGCCAAACGATACGGTCGTCGAGTTCGAAAACAGTATCAATGCGGCTGTCAAGAGACTTCGGGTAGCACTCGGTGATTCCGCGGACCAGCCCCGATACATCGAAACTCTGGCGCGCCGCGGTTATCGCTGGATAGTGCCAGTCGAGTACGTAGAGGCAAGCCCAATCGACCTTCGCAGTCCACAATTCGATAGTTCACCTCCCCCAGAGGAAGCTGCGCCGTACCTGATCGGTAACCGTGTCTCACATTATCGGGTCTTGGAGGTAATAGGTGGGGCGGAATGGGCGTGGTCTACAAGGCCGAAGACCTCAAGCTGGGACGCCGGGTGGCCCTCAAATTTCTTCCGGAAGAGTTGACCCACGATGCCGCGGCAAAGGATCGTTTTGAGCGGAAAGCCCGAGCCGCTTCTGCCCTCAACCATCCGAACATTTGCACCATTCACGGCATCGAAGAGCACGCCGGGCAATCCTTCATTGTGATGGAACTGCTCGAAGGCGAGTCATTGCGCGATCTAATTGCCAGAGGACACGGGCCTGGAAATGGAGTGCCCCTGCAGCTTAAGAGTTTGCTCGAGCTTGCAATTCAGATTGCGGAAGGGCTCAGTTCAGCTCATCAGAAGGGCATCGTTCATCGGGACATCAAGCCGGCGAACATCTTCGTTACAAGCGACGCTCATGCCAAGATCCTCGACTTCGGTCTGGCGAAGCTCCAGGAGCGAGATGCCCCTGTTCCGCGATCCGGGGATTCGGAAATTGCCTCCACGCGGCTCTCCGACCTTAATCTAACGCGCACGGGAGTGGCGATGGGAACGGCAGGCTATATGTCTCCCGAGCAGGTACGCGGCGAGAAGGTGGATGCGCGGAGCGACCTGTTTTCTTTCGGGCTCGTGCTCTACGAAATGGCGGTGGGACAACGGGCGTTCGCTGGGGCAACCGCACCAATTGTTCACGCGGCGATACTCAATGACGCGCCCAAGCCGGTGCGACAGCTGAACCCAAGGATACCGGCCAAGCTGGAAGAGATCATCGGAAAAGCGCTCGAGAAGGATCGCGAACAACGCTGCCAAACAGCGTTGGAGCTAGCTTCCGATTTGAAGCGGGTGAGGAAGCAAATCGAGTCGAACACCGTGCGCTTTCGCTGGGCGATCCCAGCGGCACTCATCCTTCTTTTGAGCATAAGCATTGCATTGTGGCTTGCCTTACGCTTTACGCTTTACTGGGCGCCAGCCTGGTCTGCCTGAAGTCACGCAGCGCCAGCTTACCATCAATTCGGCGGACCGGCCGATCGGCAGCGGCATGATCTCTCCGAACGGCAAAATTCTGGTCTACGGCGACGGACAGGGGCTCCATCTCCAGCTAATAGACACCGGCGAAACACAAAATCTCTCTCTACCAGAAGAGCTCAAAGGCAAGGATATCTATTGGGAAAATGGCTCGTGGTTCCCAGATAGCACGAAATTCGTTGTGAACAGCCGGCCCATTGGTGCCGCGGAGATCCTCAGTTCGAAATCGCAGAATACAAGCATTTGGACCTTTTACATAGGTAGCGAACGAGCGCGGAAGCTTCGCGATGAGGCCTATGCATGCGCGGTATCCCCGGACGGCTCACTGATCACCTTTGAAACGAATCGCGGCCCGTTATGGCGATCGTGACATTTGGTTGATGGGTCCCAATGGCGAGAACGCGCACAAACTCTACGGTACAGATGAGAATGGCTCCCTTAATTGCTCTGTCTGGTCACCGGGTGGGAAGCGAATCGTATATGTCGTGAACGACGCAAGAGGCGAGCGCTTCGTAAACCGCGATCTGAGGGGCGGCGCTCCCGTTCTCACCCTCAAGCAGTCCGAGCCGATTTACGATATTTCCTGGCTGCCTGATGGACGATTGATGTACTCAAAAGGGGAGCCCGACATCGTTGGCGGCAACATTTGCAACTTCTGGGAATTATCGCTTGACCGGCGCACCGGCAAGCCCGTCGGCAAACCTAAACGTATAACGAGTTGGTCGGGGTTCTGCATGACTGACATGACTGTCACTGCCGATGTCCGGAAACTCGCTTTTCTCAAGTGGACCAGTCGCTTTTCGACCTATATTGCCGACCTCGACCAGGGTGGCAATCGAATCTTGAACTTGAGACATTTCACGCCCAGCGAAAGTATAGATCTGTCCCTTGATTGGACTCCCGACAGCAAGACTCTCATTCTATATTCGAATCGGGCTGGCAAGGGAGGAATCTACCGGCAAGCTCTGGATGAAACTAATCCGCAACCGCTCACACTCGCCTCGGGCATTTTGGGCCAGGCCTGTGTTACTCCGGATGGCAGGTGGGTTCTGTATCTGCGTCGAGAGAAACCAGGAGAGCCAGAGTCCCTTATGCGAATTCCGAGGAGGAGCTTCGCAACTGGTTTCAAACGTCAGGCCAAATACTCAGATTTCTCTGTCCGAGGGCGGCCTCCCGGCTCTGTGCAATTGCCGAGCCCAGTGATGATCAGCGGGAACTGACTGTCACTCAGTTCGATCCTGCGAAAGGACGTGGCGGCACTCTTACGCGGTTTGCGCTCGATCCGAAAGACC
>DATBHS010000140.1:0-21074 GCA_036557345.1 Bryobacteraceae bacterium | reverse complement strand
GGGAGCCTCGATGCCACGATCATGGCGCGCGCGAACGGCTCCAAAGCACTCGGCAAGAAGTTTTTTCTCGACTTTGCTGCCGAGATGAACGGTGACGAGGCATGGAGCGGCAACAACGCCCCCGTATACGTCTCCGCTTATCGACACATTCACGACCTCTTCGTGGCTGCAGGAGCGGCCAATGTGGTTTGGGTATGGTGCCCGAACGTCACGGATGTCGATGGAGGAAACCGCCATACGATGGATTACTACCCAGGCGATAGCTACGTCGACTGGACCGGCGTCGATGGCTATAACTGGGGTACAAAGAACGGCGGCTGACAGAGTTTCCACGACGTTTTCAGGAACATCTACCCTCTCCTTGCAAAGAAGAAAAAGCCTATCCTGATTGGAGAAATGTCGCCGCCGAAGCTGGTGGATATAAGGCCAAGTGAATTGACGAGATCATCCCTACCCTGCGAAACAGTTTGCCGGTTACCTGAAGCCTTCCACAATCATCAAATCGCTGCCGGCTTCCTGCTCTTTCTGCGTGTAGAGAGCGTACTGTCCGTTTGGGGAGACGGAAAGGCCCCGGAATATGGCAAGGTGTGGAATGGAGGCGATATCCTGAATTTTGCGTGTCGAGAAGTCTAGAAATTTGAGTGCGGGACTGCCGGCCGCCCGCGGGCAAATGAAGTAGATCCCCTTATCACGAACTGAATAAGACGAGCCCGCGACGTTGTCGAGAACTTCCGTCTCCCTACCGCCGCGCACCGGCATCCTCCACAGTTTGCCCTCTTCCAACCGTTTTGCGTAATAGAGGAATTCCCCATCAGCGGATTCGAACGCGACGTAACCGCCGTTTCTAGTGACCTGTGTTGCCGTACCTCCATCGGCAGGTATTTTCCAGACTTCCCAACTTTTCGTCCGGTTCGAGCAGAAGTAAATGTAGCGTCCGTCTTTGGACCAACTCGCCACGCCATCATCGGCTGGGTGGTCGGTCAAACGCTTGGGCCGGCCCCCGCTGGCATCGATGACGTACACATCGAAAGTCCCAACAGCGTTGGAGTCGAACACAATCCGTGCTCCATCGGGGGACCAGCGCGGGCAACCGGTAATCGCCGCACCGAGCGACGTCAACTGTACAGGGCCGGACCCGTCACTATTACAGACCCAGACTTCATTCCCGCCGGTGCGTTGTGAAATGAAGACAATTTGCTTGCCGTCGGGTGAATACTGCGGCACGAAATCATTGTGTGTTGAGGCAATTAGCCTGACGGCTTTGCTCGCCTTGCCGCTAGAACCGGAAAGGTCAAGACGCCAGATGTTTTGGCGGTGGGCGTATTCCCGGCTAAAGGCTAGACGGTTGCCCTGAAGGGAAATTGCCGGCCAAGGGCCGTGCTCGCCCGCAAGTGCTAGCAGGCGAGGCGCGCCCGATCCCGAGGCAGACACTCTCCACAGCGTTATTGCTCCTCCGGACAAACCTGGTCCAGATGCGAAGACGATCTCGCGCCCGTTGCGGGTCCACGCCAGACCGCTCGTCCATTGTTTTCTGAGGCTGATCTGTTTGGGCGCTCCTCTCGCAGTCTGGCCGTTGGAGAGATCCAGGACATAGACTTCGCTCACACCAAACGTGAAAGTCCGGCTGAACGCCAGGTGTTTGCCGTCAGGAGAGAATGCAGGGCTACCATCGCCAGAACCCGGCGGCGGGTAAGTCAACCTGCGTTTTTCTCCGGTTTCTACTGACAGCAGGTAAACGCTATCCTGCGTTTCGCCAGCCTGGCGATCTTTGATGGCAAGCCACTTGCTATCCGGCGACCAGGACAGACCAGGACAGGCGAACCCCACCTTTCCGTCATCGACCGCCGCGGTTTCAGTTAATCTTCGCTCTGGCGGTCCCCCGATAGAGGGAACGAGCAGAACAGCGGCTCGCGCCAGGGGAAGGTCTCGCAGGAATGCGATGTAGCGCCCGTCCGGGGACCAAGTAGGGGCGTAGTCCCTGGCAGGATCATTGGTAAGCCGCAGCAGGTTCTCGGTGCCGATCAGCTTGACGTAGATGTCGGGGTTGTCCTGCCGTGGCCCGTCCCAAACGAAGGCGACTTGGTTGCCATCCGGCGAGAAACCCGGCATAGACTGGCGACCTGGGTACGTTGTCAGCGGCACCGCGATTAGACCGGATGGTCCAGGTTCTCGAAGGGCCCGCGTGACTGATATCCAGACGCCCATTGAAACCGCAATTACCAACGCCAGCGTGCCCAGGACGACGAAGATTTGTTGTCGCCGAACCGATGTGGATGTAATAGGTTTCAAGCCAGCGGGCAAATCTGAAGAAGGGAGCGTGATCGGCTTAGCGGCCTGACCCGCTTCAACCGGGACAAGAAATCGATAGCCTCTGCGGGGCAGCGTCTCTATAAAGCGAGGGTTCTCCGACGAATCTCCGAGCGCATCCCGGACCTTGTTGACCGCCTTGCTTAGACTCTTTTCATAATCGACGAAGATACCGGCCGGCCAGATCCGATCTCGTAGCTCTTCCCTCGTGACCAGTTCGCCCGGCCTTTCCAGGAGCATGGCGAGAACTTGAAAAGGCTGGTCTTGGAGCTTGACTTTCGCTCCTTGCCGGCGCAATTCCCCGGCACGCAAATTGACCTCGAAGACTTCAAACCGGATAACGCCGTTTGTATTTCCCGGCTCCATGGAAGTTGGTCACCACTGTAACATCGCCATCCTCACAGTTAAAACCTGCCTTGCGTGGCGGCGAATGGTGACGTAAGGCTCACCGCCTGAGAATGTTACGGCCCTCAGCGCAGGGCGACGAGAATTCCACAACAAAGGAACTCCAGGGGGTGGTTTGTTGCCCGCCGCGCTCCCATCTTAGTCGCATGCGCGCCGCAATTTTCGTGGTCGTCAGTGCAATTGCGTATTCAACGCTCGCCGCCGCTGGTGAGCTTCAGCGTCACACATTCACCGCGGCCAACCACATCATCACCATGGAGGTCGGCTTTAACAAACCATACGTAGGTACGCCCCTGGTCTTCTACGACGACGGAGATCCGCTCAAACCGATGTGTTTCACCGGCAATGGCGAAAACGGAGCTTGCCCGGGTCGCTTCGTTGGTGCCGTGGTGCTGGTTACGTTTACGGTCAAGTCTGTAGGCGGCAAGCTCCGGACCAAATCATGGATTCGTGAGCACGTGACCGTCACAGCCCAATCGCCTGACCTGCCGCCGCGACCTCCGTTCGATAAAACGCAAGTGGTCACAAACGGCACAATTACCGACATTGAGGCATTCGGATATGACGAAAGCGAGATCGTTGAGGGCGAGCGTGAGGTCAAACGCGAAAAATCAAGGAAGCAGCTCTGGCGACTCTGTCGGCAGGAACTCTATCTAAACGATGAAACAGTGCCGTTTGCAGTTATCCACTGGCGTTATACACTCGAAGCGATCAAGATCGTGCGGCTGCAGAGCGGACTGCTTATCGACCCTCCAGTGCATATTGGAACGGACAATTCCTGGGAAAGCACCTGGACTGCTCCCCGGTTTTGAAACAAGCGGTCCGTCTCAGCTCAGGGGACCACCGCAACCGCACCCCGTGTGCAGATATATGACTCCGCGGACCTTGATGCGGCCGCTCTGGACCGCTTTGTGTCATTGACACAAATCAGCGTCCCTGCTGGTTATTAGATCCGAGTGGTACTTCTATGAAGTGGAATCCAGTCAGCTTCTGATCCAAGCTCAACGTTTACAGGCTCTCGCTCAAGCGGGGCTTGCATACACGACCAATCCATACGACCTCGAACGCTACGAAGAGATACGCGCGATCAGTGTCAAGCTTCTGCAAGAACTCACTGAGGAATCCTTAGAGTTGGCTGAGCGTTGCTAGCTCACCTCCGATAAGGTTCTAGCGTGATCCAAGCATAATCCGAAGCCTTGGCCTTCATACTTTCTTACAACTTGGCCGATGTCGTTTCGGGGCGTCGCGCTCGGTCTGGCCACGGATTACAATCCGGCATGAAGCGAAAGAATTAGATCACCGGCGATTGAGCTGCGCAGGCCAGTTGAGGACGACTGTAATCAGCTCACGCGCTTCGCCGACCGGCTCGCCGAGGAGAAATTTTCTGCCGTCGCCACTTACGCAATACTGCATAAACGCCGGGGGTCTGAAACAAAACTTTTGGGACTGACGTTTCGAGCCTGGCGAAGCCACGCTTCACGTCAATTGACATGAGCTTTCCGTCGAGAGAAAGGTAGAAAAGCTCGGCTCGATCTTTGCGCCATAGCGGTAGGCACCCGCCGCCGTTCGAGACCTGCCGTTTATCGCTGAAGGCCGGAGATGCCGCGAGCTGAATTTCCCAGCGGCCCGATTCGTCGGATTGATAGACAACCCATTACCCGTCGAAGGCTACGAACCGGCTATCCGGCGACCAAAAAGGTGAAAAGCAGCCCTCCGTGCCAGGATTATTTGAGTGTTTGGGGAATCGAAGGAATGAATCCAAAGATGCCTAATGCCGTCCGGAGTGGAGCCGGCAAATGCGAGGCGGCGGCCATCTGGCGACAGGACAGGAAGGTCCGCCGAACCTAAACTGACGTTTTCCGGTACCGGAACCTGAAAGCGGACCGCATACTCGGGGCGAACGGATTCTCTTGTCCAGATAAGGATGATCGCGACGAGGGCGATGGCTAACATTGCGTCGGTTTGGGGCAAACGGGTTGCTCCAAACTTCGGAAATGGCAATGGGCTCACGCTCACCGGCTTAACGTCTCCCTTTGCGACACAAAAATTTCCTGAAAAGTTCGTGGATTGGAATCCACTTGGAGCGGGAAAGCAAACGGCTCGCTCGACTCGCGGGGCACCACAGGGTGGCGGTTCCGGGAACACGGAAACTTCGTTGGGTGATTTCGTTGGTCGACTTCAGGTGTTTCTGAACGATATGAAACCAGGCGAGACCAAAACCGTGACATTTGTATACATGCTTATTTGAATCCATGTATTGACATCTCTATACGATTCGCGCGGCCGGCTTCATCGTCCGGTCGCGTCTTGTTTCGTTTCCCAACTCATCCGCAGGCAGGTTAATCGTGCTCCTAGGCTCGCATTAAGGCCGCCTACCCGGCCCGTAGATTTCTCTAATCCGAGCCTGCGCGTACCGCGGTCAAAGGGCTAGGCCCAGCCGATGGCGGCCAAAACTCGTACCCTGGCCTTCGGTGAATTCGGCTTAGTTGGGCAGCTACCCAGAACCTTGGCGAAACCGGCCGGGCTGATACGTGGTCGATTCCCCGCGTCCGATTTCGTTTGGTAATTTTGCCTTTTGCGGTTCTTCCCTTCTCCGTTCACCGCCTAGCAAAATACCTGATCTTCCGCCGAATCAATCGTCTGGCCTCGATTGAAACGGACGCGCCGGTCGCCGCTTCGCCACACTCGTAGCGGCTTGAAACCATGAACGACTCCGCCCTCCCGCTATCGCCACCGGCCGAGATTTCGCCGGAACAGCCGCGAGAAGGCCGCACCGGCCCGCGCTCACCGGACGGAAAGGCGCGCTCCAGCGAAAATGCCATCACGCACGGCTGCCGCTCCGAAAAACTGATTCTGCGGCACGAGGATCCGGCCGAGTTCGAAGCGCTCCGCGATGCCTGGTTCCGGCACTACCAGGCGCCGAGCGAGATCGTCATTGCACTACTGGAAGAAACCGTGCGCGCGCACTGGTTCCTCAAGCGGGCACAAAAACAATTGGACGATATCGTTTGGGAACTGCCAGCCAACGCTTATCACTGGACGGAAGAGCATGAACGTCTGTTCCGAAATTTCACGCGCTACAAGAATTCGCACGAACGCACTTTCTTTCGCTTCTTTAGAGAACTGGACGCGCATTTTCACCGCAACATGCCATCCCTGGAAATGAAGCAACGTGCCCTTACACTTGCCGCGATTCTTCAAGAACAGTCTTCCGGAAACCCGCGAAAAGAGCAAAGCGCCTCGCAGCCTGACAAGTCTCCTGGCGCGATAAAATCGGACCAGGAAAGCGAATGCGCTCTGGTTTTAGTGGAGCGGAATGCCTGTCCTGTGGCCGGCGGGTCCCGTCGGCCGTGCCGGTATGAGCCCTAGTTAGCCCCTGAATTTGCGCCTTCGCTCGGCGAAGTGGTTAAATGGAGGTGTTGCGGCGGAAAAGTGGGCGAAAGCCCACTTTTTTGTTGCTTTGAACGTGACGGCCATGCTGACGGCAGAAAAAATCGGGCTCATCGATCGGATTACCGAACTGGGAGAGCGGGTGACTCGCGGAACCGGTATTGAGATCGCCGAAGTACAACTGCGCGGCGGCGGCAAAGCGCGTCTCCTGCGCGTGTATATCGATAAGCCGGGAGGCGTCACGCACGGGGATTGCGAGCTCGTTTCCGAGCGCCTGGGCAAGCTGCTGGACGACGAAGATGCTGTTCCGGGTGACAGCTATACGCTCGAAGTCAGCTCGCTGGGTGTCGAGCGGAACTTGTCCAAGCCTCGGGATTTTGAGCGCGTAGTAGGGCAAAAGATCCGGTTGGCGGTTCGCGAGCCCGTCCAAGGGCAGACGCGTTTTGAAGGCACTCTGGCTCAGTTCGCCGGCGAGACGCTTGAACTCGAAGTGGCACCGGGTGAAATCGTGCGCATCCCATTTCATCAGGTGCAAAAGGCGAAATTGAAGTTCGAGTGGTAAGTTCCGCGATCCTTCGCGCATTTTAAGAGATCCAACCAATATTGAAGAGGTTTTTACGTGGCTTCCATTTATCAGTCCATCGAAATTCTGAGCAAGGAGAAAGGCATCGATCCGCAGATCGTTCTCGACGCGGTGAAGGATGCCATGCTGGCCGCTGCCCGCAAACACTTCCGGTCACAGGAAGACCTGGTTGCCGACTTGGACGAGAACACGGGAAACATTCAGATCTATAGCGTTAAGCAAGTGGTCGAGGCGGTGGAAGATCCCACCAGGCAGATCACTCTTTCCGCCGCTCGTAAAATCGATCCCGAAGCCGAACTGGGCTCAGATCTCAGGCAAGCGAAGCCGACCGATGTTTTGGGCCGGATTTCCGCGCAGACCGCCAAGCAGGTGATTCTGCAGAAGGTTCGCGAAGCAGAGCGCGACACCGTCTACTCGGAGTTCCAGGGCCGTCAAGGCGAGTTGGTGAACTGCATCGTAAAGCGTCTGGAAGGCCAGGACTACATCGTCGATATGGGCAAGACGGAAGCGCGCATACCGAAGAAGGAACAATCCCGGGTCGAGGCCTTCAGCGTCGGAGACCGTGTGCGCTGCGTCATTAAGGGTGTGGAGCGTGGCGGGAAAAGCCCGGGCGTTGTCGTATCCCGCGCGGCACCTGAGTTGGTGATGCGGCTCTTTGAGCAGGAAGTGCCGGAGATTTACGACAACACGGTATCGATTAAGGCCTGTGCGCGCGAGGCTGGCGAGCGTACCAAAATCGCGGTGTTCAGCCGCGACCGCGATGTCGACAGCGTGGGCGCCTGTGTCGGCATGAAAGGCATGCGCGTGCAGTCTATCATTCGCGAGCTTCGGGGAGAAAAAATCGACATCATCGAATATTCGGACGATCCGATCCAGTACGTCACGAAGGCGTTGAGTCCCGCAAAGATCTCGCGCGTCACCATTCTCGATTCCGTGGAGAAACACATGGAAGTGGTAGTGGATGACTTGCAGCTCTCGCTTGCCATCGGCAAACGCGGGCAAAACGTGCGCCTTGCGGCGAAGTTGATCGGCTGGAAAATCGACATCAAGAGTGAAGAGGAAAAGCGCAGGGAACTGGACGCCAAGATGGCCGAAATGGTCATCACCGGTGCCCCGGTTTCTGTCCTGATTGATTATGGCTTGCCGGAAGGCATTGTCGAGATTTTAATCGGGGCGGGAATCGGCACAGTCGAGCGGCTCGGTTCGATGACGCCGGAGGAACTGGAAGATATTCCGGGCATCGATGAGGAAGTGGTAGGCCAAATCCAGTCGGTTGTAGTTTCTTTCTATGGCCAGTACGAGGAGGAGGCTGAGGCGGCGCCTGCCGATGCGGATCAAGTCGAAGAAGTGCTCGATGCTGCCGCTTCGGAAGATGACGAAATAGCGGATTCGGGGGATAATGAGAGTCCGGCAGCCTTCGAAAATATCGAAACGGGCGTGCTGGAAGAGGATCTCGCAAGGCATCAGGCGGCGCTCCTTGCCGATACTGAAGAGGGCGAAGCCTTGGACCTGGGTCGTGTAGAGGGACTTTCCGCCGCGCCCTCTACCTTGCGGCATTTGGTGGAGTCGGGCGAAAGTGGAGAACCGGTTGAGTCTGATACCATGAAAAACGCGGAGTGATCGGCGACAAGTTACGGTAGTTTAAGGAGTTATCTAGCAGTTTCTTCTATGAAGAAAATCAGGATCAACGAGCTGGCGCGGGAGCTTGAAGTCAAACCGGGCGTCATACTTGACATGCTGCCCTCATTGGGCGTGCAGGAGAAAAAGACGCACTCCAGCTCGGTGGATGAGGATGTCGCGCTCGAGCTTCGGCATCGTCTTATGGGATCCGATGCGGAGGCCCGCGAGCCGGCCAACGGCAGTGAGCGAGGTCACGCCGGCCGAGAGCAGGAGCCCTTTGCGCCTCCAACGGCAAGAGTGCCTGCGACAGCGAAAGCGCCTGCGGCCACAGATACGACGGTAGTGGCCGTCGTTGAACCCGAAGCGACAGGTACACAACGGCAAGCTGGCGCCGAACCTGCGAAAACAGCCGTCCACGCGGCTCCGAGCCTGCCTGTACGGCCTCCGGTTCGAGACATTCCGGTGGCTCCCGCACGACCCGGTGAACCAATCCCTACGGAGCCGGAGCAAAGCGCTGCCGATGCGGAACGCAGCATCCCGGCTTTCAAGCCGTTGCGCCCACCTCTGGGTGGCGCTGGCGCCATACATCCTCCGCTGGCGCATCAGCAGCCCGGGCACCCGTCCGCGCCCGGTCCGGTGAATCGAGCGATAGCCATTCCGGCGAGGCCTGCGCCCTCAGCGCCGGCAAGTAGAACCGGGACGCCTTATCCGGGCGCTCCTCCTGCCGGTCCGCGTCAGCCGCTGCCGTCTGAACCTTCGCGAGCCTCCGCCCCATTGGAACGAAGTGTCAGAACCAGCAGTCCAACTCCGGAATTTCCAGCGCGCCCGGTCTCACCACCCCCGAGCGCTCCGGTTCGTCCGCCTCAAGCGCCGACTCATGTCGTTGTCCCGGGGGCAGCATCGGCCGCATCGGTTGGAACGGCAGTTCCCGGCGCGCCGATTCCTCCGCGCCCTGCTCCGCCGCGGCCGGCTGGTCCAGGACTAACGCCCGGCGCGCCTATCGCGCCACGTCCGGCGGGTGCTAGGACCAACCTGGCCGGTCAGCCCGTAGCCCGGCCTGTGGTACCTCCGCGCCAGGACATTCTCCAGAGGCTCAGCAAACAACCAGCTCGCCCGGGTCCAGCGGCGCCTGCGATGCCGAGACCTGGAACCCCGGCACGCCCCTCGCCCGCGCCAGGACAGCCGCTGTATCGCGGTCCTGTGCGTCCGGGTCAACCGCTCATGCGAGGGCCGGGCATGCCAGGCGGTCCCGGTCAGGTCGGGCAGCGCCGCCCCGGCGGTCTGCGGCCCATGCACCCCACTGCCTTGCGGCCCGAACCGGCGACACCGCTCCCCACCGAGCAGCGCAGGCATCAAGCCAAGCCCGGCGCGCGTCAGGCACCCAGGAAGCGCGAGGAGGTCGAGGAAGGAATTCTCCGCCAGCGCGTGTCAAAACGCCCCGCTGTTGTGGAGCCGCCTCCGATCGATCGCGAGATCACGGTTTCTGAAGGCATCACGGTGAAAGAGCTTTCCGAAAAGCTTGGGGTCAAAGCCAACCTGGTTATCAAGAAGCTGGTGGAACGCAAGATCTTCGCCACTATCAACCAGACCTTGGATGTGAAGCTCGCTGAGGAATTGGCGCGCGATTTTGGTGCCTCTACCAACCAGGTCAGTTACGAACAGGAATCCACGCAGGATATCGAGCTGGCCGAGGAAACGGCCGACCTGGTCCGTCGCGCGCCTGTGGTCACCATCATGGGCCACGTGGACCACGGGAAGACGTCGCTGCTCGACGCTATCCGGCAAACGAATGTGGCGGGCCGCGAAGCCGGCGGAATTACGCAGCATATCGGCGCGTACTACATCGAAAAGAACGGCCGCAAGATCGTCTTCATCGACACGCCGGGACATCAGGCATTCACCCGCATGCGCGCACGTGGTGCAAAGGTGACGGACATTGTTGTGCTGGTGGTTTCGGCCGACGACGGCGTCATGCCGCAGACGCTCGAAGCAATCGATCATGCTAAGGCTGCCGGCGTGCCCATGATCGTGGCCATTAACAAAATCGACAAGCCGGATGCTCAGCCGGAGCGCGTGAAGCAGCAGCTTGCGGATCGCGGTCTGCTTGCCGAAGACTGGGGCGGCGATGTCGTGATGGTTCCGGTTTCCGCCAAAACCAGCCAGAACCTCGATCTGCTGCTCGAAATGATTCTGCTCGTCGCCGATTTGCAGGACCTCAAGGCGAATCCCAACCGGCCCGCCGTCGGCACCGTACTCGAAGCTAAGCTGGATAAGGGCCGCGGTCCGGTTGCCACTATGCTCGTTCGCAACGGAACGTTGCGTGTGGGTGATTTCTTCATTTGCGGCGCACTGTTCAGCAAGGTGCGCGCGATGTTCGACGATCGCGGCAATCCGGCCAAGGAGGCCGAGCCCTCCATGCCGGTGGAAGTGATCGGACTGGAGAGTTTGCCGGAAGTGGGCGACAGCTTTCAGGTGGTTTCCGACACCTCAAAGGCCAAACAGATCGTGATCTATCGCGAAGCAAAGGCGCGCGATGCTGCCATGGCCAAGGGCGCGCGCGTCGCCACTCTGGCGTCGCTCAACGAGCAGTTCAGGGAAGGCGAGTTAAAGGATCTGAACCTGATCATCAAAGCTGACGTCGGAGGCACGGCCGAAGTGCTTTCCGATACCTTGCAACAGCTTTCGAACGAGAAGGTGCGCGTCCGCGTGCTTCGGGCCGGGGTCGGCGCGATCACCGAAGACGATGTTCTGCTGGCATCGGCATCTGAGGCGTTGATCATCGGTTTCAACGTTCGTCCTGAGCGGAATGCGCTGGCCACGGCTGAACAGCAGAAGGTGGATATCCGGCTTCACAGCATCATCTACGAACTGATCGACGAAGTGCAGCAAGCCATGACGGGCCTGCTGGAGCCGGTCTACAAGGAAACGGTTCAGGGCCACGCAGAAGTGCGCGAAACCTTCAAGATCAGCAAGGTGGGTACTGTTGCCGGCTGCTATGTGGCAGACGGCGCAATCCGGCGCGACAGCCAGGTTCGCGTCTTGCGGAACGGCGAGGTTGTTCACACCGGGCGCGTCGAAGCGCTCAAGCGCTTCAAAAACGACGCCAGCGAGGTCAAGAACGGCCTCGAGTGCGGTATTTCGCTCTCCAACTTCAACAACGTCCAGATCGGCGATGTATTGGAGGCATTCACGATGGAGCGCGTTGCCCCACAAGTCCCGGTCGCGCAATAACGCCGGAACTTGAGGATGCCTGCCATTGGCGTGCTGACGCTCGACATACATGTTGAGCATTCGCATTCGCTCAAAGAAAAGCGCCACGTTGTCAAGAGCCTGAAAGACCGCCTCCGCGAGCGATTTAACGTGTCCGTTGCCGAAATCGATCATCTCGATTCCTGGCAGAACTCGGTCCTAGCGGCCGTGACAGTGGCAAACGACCGCCTGCGCGCCGAGCAGATTCTGCAAGCCGTGGAGGCGCATGCGGCGAGCGTGCTGGGCGGCGCATTGGCGGGCAGCAATATCGAGTGGATCTAGCTGACCGTCCCGTTTCCCCGCCGCCGTACACTCAAGTTTGGAGGCTTAAATGGACAATCACCGGGCCGAGCGCGTTTCAGCAGCTTTGCGCGAGGAACTCGGCGAACTGATCGGGTACGAGCTGTCGGATCCGCGCATCGGCGATGCAACGGTTACTGAAGTGCTGGTCTCGCCCGATATGAAGCATGCCCAGGTGCGTCTCCATCTCGCCGCCGAACCCGCGGAACGGCAGAAGACAATTGAGGCGCTCGAAGGCGCGCGGCATTTCCTGCGCCGCCGGCTTGCGGACCGGCTCACTCTTTACCGAATTCCCGAACTGCACTTCGAGCCGGATGTGGCGCTGGCCGACAATGGCCGCTTTGAGACCCTCCTCAAGCGGATTCGACGGGGTCGTCCGCGTTGAGCCCGCGCTTCTTACGCCGTATTCACATTCTGACTACAGTATTGAGCGCCTCGCAGGGTAAACTCTAATTCGACAGCATGGGTGCGCGTAGTGGGGCGGACATTCAACAGCGAATAAACAGGAGGCCGAATGCGCCTGGCTTCGGGAGGGGGTAGGTTCCTGGATGCCTGCCGCCGTCGCGCCACGGACGTGCGCCCGGTCTGGTTTATGCGCCAGGCGGGGCGCTATCTCAAGCAATACCGGGAGATCCGGTCGAGACACAGCATCCTTGAGATCTGCAAACGGCCCGATCTGGCAGCAACCGTAACGTTGCAGCCGGTCGAGATCCTGGATGTAGACGCGGCCATCATTTTTGCCGACCTCCTGCTGCCGGTCGAGCCGATGGGTCTGAAGCTAGAATTCGTCGCCGGCGAGGGTCCCTCGATCGACAATCCAATCGCAGAACCCGAAGACATCGACGATCTCTCGACCAGCCGGACGGACGATCTCGGCTACGTTGCTGAAGCTATACAGCACGTCGCACGCGCTCTGGCAGGGCGCGTTCCGGTAATCGGCTTCGTCGGAGCGCCGTTCACGCTCGCCAGCTACATGGTGGAAGGCGGGCCGTCAAAGACCTTTCTGAAGACGAAGAGATTGATGTTCGGCAACGAAACCATGTGGCGGCGCCTGATGGGGAAACTCGTCGACGTCCTGGGCGATTTCGCGGGTCTGCAGGTTGGCGGCGGCGCGCGTGCCATGCAGGTCTTCGATAGCTGGGTGGGGGCGCTCAGCCCCGAGGACTACGTCCGGTACGTACAGCCCTATTCGCGGGCTCTAATCGAACGAATTCGGGGCGCCGGTGTGCCGGTCATCCATTTCGGAACCGGAGCCGGCGGTTTCTTTCGCGAGCTGCATGCCGCCGGCGGTGACGTTATCGGCGTCGATTGGCGCATCAACATTGATCAGGCCTGGATGGACATCGGCTACCGTTCGGCCATACAGGGCAACCTGGATCCTGTCGCCCTGTTTGCCCCTTTGCCCGAGTTGCGGACCAAGGTTATGGATCTCCTGCGCCGCACCGGTACCCGGCCCGGGCACATCGTGAATCTTGGCCATGGAATCTTGCCCGAGACTCCGCTGGAGAACGTAAAGGCCGTTGTCCAGATTGTGCGCGACTTCCACAAATAGCCGGTGCCTGTCAACGTAGCGATTATCGGCGGAGGTATTTCCGGGCTTGCAACGGCATACTATCTCGGCCGGTACGGCGTCCCGTCGGTAATCGTTGAAAGATCGAGCCGGCTCGGCGGCCTGATCGGCACCGACGTTGTTCAGGGATGCAGGCTTGAAGCAGGTCCCGACAGCTATCTTGCGGCGAAGCCGGCCGTCACGGATCTTTCAAAAGAGTTGGGCGATCTCAGCCGTGAGGTAATCGAATCGAACGATGGCGCACGGCGCGTCTTTATTGTGCGCGATGGCAAATTGATGGCTCTGCCGCGCGGCATGGTAATGATGGCTCCCGGCGAATGGGGGCCGCTACTGCGGTCGCCTCTGCTGTCTTCGGGAACAAAGCTTCGCATGCTTGCTGAAACGCTCTTGCGGCCGCGGGAGCGGGCGGGAGATGTCGCGGCGGGCGAATTTGTGGAGGATCACTTTGGGAGGGAAGTCGTCGACTATATCGCGGAGCCGCTGCTGTGTGGTGTCTACGGGGGTAACGCCCGGATGCTGAGCGCGGAAAGCGTGCTGCCGCGATTCGTGGGCTACGAACGAAGGTACGGCAGCTTGATCCAGGGCGTCCGTACCGAAAGCCGCATTGGAACCGGGCAGCCGCTCTTCCTTTCGTTTCGGGACGGAATGCAGCAGCTCACGGACGCTTTGACAGGCAGCATCCGCGAGAACTCACGCGTCGTGCGAGCTGAAGCGACAGAGGTGCGCAAGGCGGCGCGCCGTTGGCGAATCGAAGCGGGAGAGGATTCCCTCACTGCATCTCATGTGGTTCTCGCCTGTGCTGCGCACGTCTGCGGACAATTGCTGGGGAACACCGCGCCGCAGCTCGCCGGGGAATTGGATGCAATCCCCTATTCGTCGGCCATTCTCGTAACGCTCGTATTTGACCGGCATAGATTAGGCCATCCGCTGAACGGTTTCGGTTTTCTTGTTCCCGGGAAGGAACGGCGCACGATTACTGCCGCAACCTGGACCAGCACGAAATTCCCGTCCCGCGTTCCGTCGAACTTGTCGGCTTTGCGAGCTTTTATCGTCGGACCTCAGGCGCTCGAACTGATGTCGGCCGGTGATGAAACGCTAATAGAGCTTGTCAGAAAGGAGTTACTGCGCTTGATGGGCATCGACACGGCCCCGCTTCTCTCAACGGTTCATAAGTGGCCGAAGTCCATGCCGCAATATGTGGTGGGTCACCTGGACCGTGTGCGGGAAATCCATGAGCACGTCGCGCAACTTGAAGGTTTGCATGTGGTTGGGAATGCATATGAGGGCGTGGGAATACCTGATTGCGTGCGCCTAGCGAAAGAAGCGGCGCAGCGTATCTCTACTCGTTTGCAGAATTCTTGCTGTTAGCTGTTCGAGCGTTTGCACGTCTCATAAATGGAGGAGGAACGGTATGAAAATTTTGCTTGGAACATTTCTTATGGTGCTACTAGCAGTTCCAGTACTGGCAGACAAAGGAGTGGCGGCAAGGCTCCAAGCTGCAACTGGAGATTTGCACGCCATGACAAACGCCTCGGATAACGACATTCCGACGGATCTGCTGAACAAGGCGAGCTGCGTCGTGGTGATCCCGAACCTGAAGAAAGGTGGATTCATCATCGGCGGTGAATACGGAGCGGGTTTCTTCTCCTGCAGGAAACCAAGCGGAGTAGGCTGGAGCGCGCCCGGATGCATCAAGATGACGGGCGGGAAGTTCGGGCTATTGGTTGGTGGAGCCGAAACGGACGTAATCATGCTGGTGATGAATCAAGGTGGAATGGAGCACTTGTTGAGCGACAAGTTCCAACTAGGCGGCGAAGCATCGGCTGCGGGCGGTCCGGTGGGACGTAGCGCATCCGCTATGACCGATGCCGCGATGCACGCGCAGATTCTGACCTATTCGCGATCACGCGGGATTTTCGGAGGTCTTGACCTGGCCGGATCGGCGGTTACGCAGGACACCGATGCAAATCGCGCATTGTACGGCCGGGACATCGCCAATAAAGAGATCGTGAATGAGAACATAGCGATTCCTTCTCCTGCGGAGTCGTTCGTGCATACCTTGAACCAGCTCTCCTCCCGCAAGTAGCCGGTAATTTATTCGTTGAAGAGCCACTCGCTCCCCTTCGGGTTGAGTGGCTTTTTCATTTCCGGTATCGGAGACAATGGAGGTTGCCCAGCAAATCAGACAAGATCCGGGTAGCGTTGCTCTACGGCGGACGATCCGGCGAACATGAGATATCAATCCGCTCTGCCGAATCTATCCGGCGCGCGCTCGACCCGGCTCGGTATGCCGTTTCCGAGATCCTTATCGAAAAAGACGGAAGATGGAACCCTGCGCCGCTCTCTCCCGAGCCGGGCGGCAATCCCGGAATTGACGTTGTGTTCCCGGTCCTGCACGGCACTTTCGGGGAGGATGGCACGGTGCAAGGCTTGCTGGAAATGGCGGAGCTGCCATATGTAGGTCCAGGAGTGCTTGCCTCGGCCGTTTCGATGGACAAGCCCATGACGAAGCGGATCTGCCGGCAAGCCGGGCTCCCGGTTGTAGAGTACGTTGTTTTATCGCGTGATGTAATCGGCAACGGCGTGGGCCAGCTTCCGTTCGGCTATCCAGCTTTTGTGAAACCGGCGAACCTGGGCTCGTCCGTGGGTATTAGCAAAGTCAAGAATGAGGCTGAACTGGCAGCCGCGCTCGGGGTTGCTGCGCAGTTCGATAGCTCGATTATCGTCGAGCGCGGAGTCACAGGACGCGAGTTCGAATGCGGCATTCTCGGTGGCGATGAGCCGCGCGCGTCGATTCCCTGTGAGATCATCCCGTCGCAGGAGTTCTACACGTATGAAGACAAGTATCTCCTGGACCAAGCGCGCGTCGATATTCCAGCGCGTTTAAACGAGCAGGAGACAGCCGAGATTCAAAGGCTGGCCGTGGCTTGTTTCAAGGCAGTGAATTGCGAAGGGATGGCGCGTGTGGATTTCTTAATGGACGGCGCGACGCGCCAATTTTACATTAACGAAATCAACACGATCCCGGGCTTCACGTCGATCAGCGGCTATCCGAAGATGTGGGAGCACTCAGGCGTTCCGTACTCGAAATTGCTGGACACACTGATTGGGCTGGCCCTGACGCGCGCGGCAGCGCGACGTCAGACCCGATATTCGCGGTAAACAGGCGGGTGCAGGAAGGATGTTTCGGGTAACGGGAAAAAGCCTGCTGTCCGGCGCGATGCTGGCGTGTACGCTGGCGGCTCAACAGGCGCCAGCCCCGCAAGTACCAGCCTCAAAGCTGATAGACCCAGGACCCGATTTGAGTCCCTATCTGCAGAAGTTTGCCGAGGTCTTTTCCACTGTTCAGGCCGAAGCCGCCGACAATCCGGCGGCCGACAAGCTGATCTATGAGGGGGCTATCCCCTCCATGCTGCGGCAACTGGATCCGCATACTCAGTTCTTTGATCCGGTACAGTTTGAGCAACTGAAACAGATGGAAGATTCCGAGCAGAAGGGATTCGGAAGCATTGTTTCCGTTCTGCCCGGGCAGGTCATTTTCCTGCAGACCTTGCCGGGAACCCCATCGAATAAGGCCGGGATCCAGGCGGGCGACGAACTGCTGGCGGTGAATAACATCGCGATCCGGGCGCTCCAACCGGAGCAGATCATCCAATTGCTGACTGAAGCCCGGCGCCAGAAGGTCACGGTGTACATCCGCCGGCAGGGCTCGCAGCATCTGCTCCAATTCACATTGACGCCTGAGCTGGTGGATTCCCCCAGCGTAGACCGCGCGTTTATGCTGAAGCCGGGCTTCGCTTACGTACGGATTTCCAGTTGGGATGTGCAAACCGCCAAGCAACTCCATGAAGCCGTGCAGAAGCTGGGCGGCGATTCTCTGAAGGGACTCATCCTCGATCTGCGTAACAATCCAGGCGGCATCGTGAAAGCGGCCTTGGATGCGGCAGCTATGTTTCTTCAGCCGGGTCAAAGGATCCTGACGGCGCGGGGCCGGACGAGCGAGGTGGAGGCGGTGGACGTGCCCCCGAAGGCGACGCCGTACCGGTTTCCTATGGCGGTGTTGATCAATGAAAAGACAGCCAGCGCGTCTGAGATTCTGGCCGGCTCGCTACAGGATCACGACCGGGCGGTAATTGTCGGCGAGCCGAGCTATGGAAAGGGATTGGTGCAAAGCGTGATGCCGCTCTCCGGAGGTACGGGCCTCGCCATCACCACGGCGTTCTACTACACGCCGAGCGGGCGCTCGATTCAGAAGCCGCTGCGAAATTCGGCCCTCTCAGAAACCTTCAGCGACAGACCGCGTGCCGATTTGCCCAAGTACAAGACGGATAGTGGACGAGCTGTTCTGGGCGGCGGCGGAATCCAGCCGGACGTTGTCGCGGCTCCGTTGCCTCTGACGCGTCTGGAAACGGTCCTGGACGCAAGCGGGGCCGTAACATCGTTTGCCACGCAATTCTTGTCGAAACACTCGCCTCCGCCAGATTCATTTGAAATCACGCCCGAGATCATCGACGATTTCAAAGTGTTCCTTTCTGCACGGCGGATCCAACCGAGTATCGGCGAATGGAGCAATGAACGGACCTGGATTCGTAACCGCCTGAAGGAAGAGATTGTTACTCAGGGCCGGGGCGTGGCGAAAGGCGATGAAATCGAGGCGGAAAACGATCCGCAGGTCCAGGCGGCGCTGAAGGCAATGCGGCTGAGAGCCGAAAGCTGATGGCTTAAGTTTCCCGCCGGTAATCGCCGCGGCTGAAGTATTTTTCGAGCCAGACATAGAGGCAGATGAAGAGATACCGGCTACCCATTTCCTTGATCTTCAGCTTCGGCTTACCTGTCCGGCGATTGCGCCAGGTGATGGGAATCACGGTCCAGGTGTAGCCGCGGACAATGGTCTTCAGGGGCAATTCGACGGTCAGGTTGAAGTGCGGAGAAAGCAGCGGTCTGCAGCCGTCGATTACGGTTCGGCGGTACGCTTTGAAGGCATTGGTGGTGTCATTCAAGCGGATGCGGAACATGACTCGAATGAACAGATTCGCCAGACGGTTCACGCGCATCTTGAGCCATGGATAGTCGATGACGCCTCCACCCTTGACAAACCGCGAGCCGAAGACCGCGTCCCATCCTTCATTCAATAGTTGCCAGTAGCGCACTACATCACGCGAGTCGTCGGACTCGTCCGCCATCATGACCACGACGGCATCCCCTGAGAAATGGTCGAAGCCGCAGATAATCGCGCGCCCGAAACCGTGTTGGCCGGTGTTCTGGACCGGCTTCAGCATGGGAAGACGCTCGCGCAGGCATTCGAGGATCTGCCAGGTAGAATCGGTGCTGCCGTCGTCTACGACGACGATCTCGTGGGGTACGCCGTGGATGCGCAGTTCTACATGGAGATGCTCAACAGTTGAAGCGATACAGCCTTCTTCGTCCCGCGCGGGAATGACCACACTTAGTAGTTGCAGAGGGGGTCGCCCTTCGGGCGGCTGACCGGGCTTCATACCGCTCCTGTGCGCTGAAGCCAACCGGGATGCTCGCGGACATGGGCCGCGATCTCATCAAGTATCGAATGGAGATCGCGCCCGGGTGTCCAGCCGAAATCCGTCCGAGCGCGAGTCGAATCCATGATGAGCCATGGAATATCGAACGGCCGGGGACGCGCGTCGGGCTCAGGCCGGTGTGGACCGAACCGCTCGTTGCACCAGTCCGTGAGCTGCGCGAGAGACATCGAATTCGGCGCGCCGCCGCCAACGTTGTATACGGGATTGGCAGGCGGCGTTCGCTGGATCTCGAGAGCAATTAACGCCGCAAGGTCCTGCGGATGGAAGGCGTCTCGAACCTGGTATCCGCAGCCGCCAAAGCCGATATAGCGCAAGGGCAGGCGGGCAGCATGCGCGTGGAGCCAATAGGAGAAGATGCCCTGCTCGGCGGTTCCAAACTGACCTGCGCCCGCCAGCACGCCGCAACGGTCGATCCAAACCGGGAAATTGAACGTGAGCCCGTATTCGAGGGCCATGATCTCAGAAGCGACCTTGGTCGCGCCATAAAGCGATACTGGCGGGCTCACCGGGAACTTCTCCGTGATTCCAGATTTGCTGGCGCCCTCCGGCAGACGCGCGCCGGCATCGAGGATGAATGTGTTCCCCTGCTGGCGCATGGGGAGTTCCACTAGATTCTTTACGGAGTAAACGCGGCTGGTGCTCAGCAGGATCAACCCGGCCTTGCGCTCGCGGCAGTATTCGAGAATATTCAGTGTCCCGACGAGGTTGTGCTCGGTGAGCTGCCTGGGGCTGGATCGCCCGTCGACTCCGGCGAGAACGCTTGGGTTTGCTGCGGCGTCGATCACCCAGTCGCAGGCGGGCAGCGATTCAACATCGCTGCGGCAGCGCAGATCACCGTGCGTGAATGCGATGCCTGTTGCACGGAGCTCGGTCCGATTCGCTTCCGATCCGGGCCGGAGGAGATTGTCGAATCCGGTGATTTCGAGGTCGGAGATACGCTCCAAAAGAGCAGTTGCGAGGCGGCTGCCGACAAAGCCACAAATCCCGGTGATGAGCAGCTTCATCCGCGAACGCTGACGCCTACCTCACTCGGCCGGCCGAGGCGAGCGTGCCACGATTCCACGATTTCGCGGATGACATCCCGCAACGGACGTGTAATGGTCCAGCCGGGATAGTGTTCTTTCATCTTTCGGAGATCGCTGTAGTAGCAGATGTGGTCGCCAATACGGTTCTGATCCAGGTAGGTGTATTTCTGGGCTTGGCCGGTCAGCTCTTCGACCATGCGGAAGGCTTCGAGGATGGAGCAGGAGTTCTCCTTCCCGCCTCCGATGTTGTACGTCTCGGCCGAGCGCGGGTTCTGGCAGAAGGCGACAATGAAGTTCGCCACGTCCTCCGAATGGATGTTGTCACGAACCTGTTTGCCTCTGTAGCCGAAGACCTTGTATTCACGCTGCTCGATGTTGCAACGGACCAGGTAGCTGAGGAACCCGTGCAGTTCGACGCCGGAGTGGTTCGGACCGGTGAGACATCCGCCACGCAGGCAGCACGTCGGCATCCCGAAGTAGCGCCCATATTCCTGGACCATCACGTCGGCTGCCACTTTGGAAGCGCCGAAGAGGGAGTGCTTCGATTGATCGATGGAAAACGATTCGGGGATGCCGTTTTCGTAAGCCGGATCGTCGTAGTCCCAGCGGGTTGCCAGTTCGCGCAAGCGGATCGTGTTCGGCAGATCGCCATAAACCTTGTTCGTGGACATATGCACGAACGGAGCTTCGGGACATGCACGGCGGGCGGCTTCCAGGAGATTCAGGGTGCCGACAGCGTTTGTGTCGAAATCATCGAACGGGATCGCGGCGGCCCGGTCGTGGGATGGTTGGGCGGCGGTATGGACGACGGCATCGGGCCTGATTTCAGCAACGAGGTGGAGAACGCCCTGGCGATCGCGGATATCGAGGTTGTGATGCGCGTAGTCCGGGATGTTGGTTTGCAGGCGGTTCAGCGACCAACTGGTGTCGCCTTCCGGGCCGAAAAACACGGCGCGCTCATTGTTGTCCACGCCGAAGATGCGAAAACCGCGGCGAGCCAGGTGCAGGCTCACCTCGGAACCGATCAGCCCGCAGGAGCCGGTGATGAGCGCTTTCTTTCCCACAAAGGG
>DATBHS010000139.1:0-8528 GCA_036557345.1 Bryobacteraceae bacterium | reverse complement strand
CGGCTGATCGAGAACACAATGGGGAGCATCGCCATCAGTAGTGTCCACTGGTTGATGTTGCTGGAGGTAATGTTCATGAGGGCAGTTGAGGCATTCTCGTGCTGCCGGGCGAAGTAGAAGGTAGATGCAAATTCCGGAAATTCGGAAATGACAGGCGCAAACCATTGGATAACAACGAAACTCGGTATGCCGATCGCTCCCGCAACGGCCACCAGGCTGCCCAGGAACGGCTCTGCCGTAAAGTAGATCAGGAGTCCGCCCGCTAAAAAGCAGGCGGCTATCGCGGAGATGCGCCGCAACCGGGGCGACGTGACGATTGCGCGCGGCACGGTTTCTAAGTCTTCGATGCGTTCGTGCCCTTGGGGGGGTAATTTTGTCAGGACGATCAGGTAAACAATATAGATCGCGATCAGAACGCAGGCGTCGTAAATATGAAGTGTTCCTTTCCACCAGATAACAAGCGCATAGAGCAGGGGAGGCACGAGCGCAATCACTTCGACGCTGTGATCGCGATTCAACTGGATGTTTCCGAGCGCACGGCCGGTACGTTTTCGATGCACGATGGCTGCCGTGGCATAGATCATCGGCCAGGCGAGGCCGGTTAAAAGGCGGAGTGCGCCCGTCAGGTTCGCAATCAAAAGCGCTGTCTGCTGCTTCCACGCGAGCACCGCTTCGACGGCAAACTCGGGCAGCGTTTGCATCCATGCCAGGATGGCCAGTGCGAAACCTTGAGCAACGAAGAACTGCGCCGACTCGGCACCCCACGTGATCAATACTGAGGCGATCAAGATACATGGCGTGGTCCAAAGGGCTGCCCAGGGACTGGTCTGCGATAAGGGGACGGCGAACAACAGGACGGCAAAGCCGGCTGTTGCGTGCGGTCTCTGCGCAGGCCTATACGAATCTGAGTTGTGCATCTGAGCCGGTGCGGGTGATAACAGAGTGTTTTTCAAAGGCTGGCGACTTGCAGGGAAAATCGATTCGATAATGGCCGCCGCGGCTCTCTTGCCGGGCGAGCGCGGCCTGAGAGATGAGTGTCGCAACTTGGTGGATATTGCGAAGCTCGAAAGTGGCGCGGTCTGCGCCATCCAAAGTACGGAAGCTGCGCGAAGTAAGTCTCGTGTGCGCTGCAGAGAGTTCGGGGCCGCTGCGAAGGATGCCGCAGGCGTTCCAGGCGATAGCCCGTAGTTCGCGCTCGGCGACGTGGGGAAACAGTGCAGCCCTCGGTTCGGCGCCCTCACAGAACGGCACGTCCGAGAGACCTGCCATTGCCTGCCCCGCCCGCGCACCGAAGACGACGCCTTCCAGAAGCGAATTGCTCGCCAGGCGATTGGCGCCATGAACCCCGGTACACGCTACTTCACCGGCGGCAAAGAGGCGCCTTACGGTCGTGCGGCCGAACAAATCCGTCTGCACGCCTCCCATCGCGTAGTGGGCGGCAGGGCGGACCGGTGCAGGACTGCTTTCCAGATCAACGCCATAGCGCCGGCAGGTTTCGTAGATGCGAGGAAAACGCTCGTGAGCGAAGCCGAAAGGTAAGTGCGTCATATCCAGAAATGCACAGGAATCGCCACTCGCGCGTAACTCCATGATGATCGAACGGGCGACTACATCGCGGGGCGCAAGCTCTTTCAGAGGGTGATAACGCTCCATGAATCGCTCACCGGCCTGGTTGCGGAGATACGCCCCTTCTCCCCGGAGCGCTTCGCTTAAGAGGAAACGCGGCGCACCGGACACATACAGCGCCGTTGGGTGAAACTGCACGAACTCGATATCAGCGATCGCAGCGCCTGCGCGATAGGCGCACGCCACGCCGTCGCCCGTCGCAACATCCGGATTCGTCGTGTTCTCGAATACCCGGCCCAGGCCGCCGGTCGCCAACAATGTTGCACGGGCTTCCACGAGAACCATCGACTTGCTCTTTTCATCGAGCGCGCAGACGCCGGTCACCTCGCCGTCATACAGCAGCAAATCGGTAACTGCTGCAAAGCTCCGAAACGAGATGTTTTCGAAAGTGCGGGCATGATGAAGCAGCGTTCGGAGAATCTCGCGCCCGGTGGAATCGCCGTGCGCGTGGAGAACGCGATTGCGACTATGCGCCCCCTCGCGGGCAAACAGCAGTTTTGTGCCTTCGCGATCGAATGCAGTTCCCCAGTCAATCAGTTGCTCGATAGCAGCCGGCCCCTCTTCCACCAGCGTTCGAACCGCGGCGATGTCGCACAGACCGTCTCCCGCAACAATCGTGTCCTGCTCGTGCAATTCCACTTCGTCATCATCGTTGAGGGCGGCGGCTATTCCACCCTGCGCATACTCGGAAGAGGATTCCCGCAGCGTGTCTTTGGCTATTACCAGGACGCGCCCGACGCGAGCCAGCTCGATAGCTGCGCGCAAGCCTGCCACCCCTGCTCCAACCACGATGAAATCGGTGCGAAGACGCTCAGGCGAGTTTATAAGCACATGGTACAACGAGTACACATGCCGGCCTTTCAGGTTCAGACTGCGCAATGTTCTTACGATGCGATCGTAGAGCGCGGCTGTCTGCGGCGCGTCCACGAATTCGTCCCGCAACGCTTCGGAAAACTGTTCGTCGTCACAACCGAGGACGTGTGGGGCCTGCATGGAAAAGGCTTTGCGACCCAATTGGAAAATCGCAGCTTCGACGTACTCTTCTTTCCGGGCGGCGAAGTGAACAAGCGGCTCGCGCAGGTAGAGGCGCTGGCCGACAGTATGTTGAAAGCAGGCGCCGACCGGACCAGCGTCGTCATCGGGTTCGGCGGCGGCATTGTCACCGACGTCGCTGGATTTCTGGCGGCGGTATTTATGCGCGGCCTTCCCGTCTTACAGGTTCCGACCACGCTTTTGGCACAGGTCGACGCCTCGGTGGGCGGCAAGACCGGTGTCAATCTGCGCGACGGGAAAAACTTACTTGGTAGCTTTCATCAACCGCTTGCGGTTTTAATCGACCCCGAAGTCTTGTCAACATTGCCAGAACGCGAGTACCGGGCCGGCCTGTTTGAAGTCATAAAGTGCGGTGTAATTCGCGACCCGCTGCTGTTCGAACTTCTGGAGAACCGCACAGCAGAAGTGCTCTCTCTTAGTCCCGCGACTGTAGACGAACTGATCGCTGCAGCCGTGCGGATCAAGACAGAAGTCGTTTCCGCCGACGAGCGTGAAAGCGATCTGCGTCGTATCCTGAATTTCGGCCACACTGTCGGCCATGCAATTGAAGCTGAAACCGGGTATGCCAGCTTTCTTCATGGCGAAGCAATCGCCTGGGGAATGCTTGCGGCGACACGGCTTGCAGAACTCCGCCGGATGTTGACAGCAACCGAGGCGGGCAGGATCAAGCGCGTTATCTGCCGCTACGGCCCGCTGCCGCGCGCAAACGGCTTGAATCCGGACCATCTGATAAGCAGGCTTGCCAATGACAAAAAAGCGTTGCAGGGCACAGTTCACTTCGTGCTGCCGTCAGGCATCGGCAAAGTCGAGATCATCTCAGGAATCGATACCGTGACGATACGGCAGGCAATCACGGATTCGTTACAGTGAGTTCCGTGAGCTTCGCAGCGGGAACTACCCCGCCAGGCACTTCCGGAGAGCAGCAAGCCGCGCGCTGGGTGCAGCAGATGTTTTCACGCATCGCGCCCAGATACGATCTCATCAATCACGTTCTTTCTTTCAATATCGACCGGGGCTGGCGAAAGGCGCTGATGCGGAGTCTCGGTTCGATGCTGGCCGCGTCGGATGCGAGAGTACTCGACCTGTGCTGTGGAACGGGCGACGTGCTGCTCGACCTGCAACGCGTTGCTGGGGCGCCGGTGATGGGGGCAGATTTCTCTCACCCGATGCTTGTATCGGCTCAAAAGAAAGCGGCGCGAAAAGGCTTTTGCGCGCCGTTGCTCGAAGCCGACGCGTTGGAGCTGCCGTTTGCTTCTGAAAGCCTCGACGCAATCTCCATCTCATTCGGCTTCCGCAATCTCGCAAACTATCAGCGCGGGCTGTTCGAGCTGCATCGGGTGTTGAAGCCCGGTGGCATGCTAGCCATGCTGGAGTTTTCGCATCCGCCCGGTGCCGCGACGAAAGTCTTGTACGGCTTCTATTCGCGCGTTTTGCTGCCGTCAATAGGCGCCTTGATCTCGGGATCGCGCGAGGCGTACCATTATCTGCCCGACTCGATTCGCAAGTTCCCCGACGCCGCCGAACTAGCCGCCATGATGCAGCAAGCCGGCTTTGTGGAAAACAGGTTTCAGCTGCTTACGGGCGGAATTGCCGCGTTGCATGTCGGGACGAAATCACAACCGCGACCCGTAAACGAGCGGACGCCCTAAACTTCTGTCAGCGTCCCGCGGCGCTCGAAAGCGTCCTGTTGATCTCCTCGCGCAGTGCCAGATTCCGGACCAGCCGCAGCAAATAATTCGGGTGAAGGCCCAGAAGCTTGGCTGCCTGCTTGTAATCTCCGTTTCCTTGTACATAGGCATCGAGGATCGCTTCGCGCTTGGCTTGTCCTACCGAATGGTGGTACTTCGCCCCGGTATCTCTCGGAGCGGCATCCAGCAGCGTTTCGGGTAAGTCCTCGGGAAGCACCCAGTCTGAGACTCCCAGCACGACGGCGCGCTCCATCGCGTTCTCGAGCTCACGCACATTTCCAGGCCACGAGTACTGGGTGATAATAGCTTCGGCCTCCGGCGAAAGGCCCAGAACCTGGCGCTTACATCGTTCAGCCGAGCGTTGCAGGAAATACTGCGCTAGCAATGGAACATCTTCGCTTCGTTCGCGAAGCGGCGGCGAATCAAGCGTGACTACATTCAACCTGTGATAAAGATCATCGCGGAAACGACCCTCGCGAACGTCCTCGGCAAGGTCGCGGTTCGTCGCCGCAATAATTCGGATATCAAGCGGATACGGTTGCGTGCCGCCCACCCGCTCAAACTCGCGCTGTTGCAGAACGCGCAATAATTTGGCCTGAAGCGAGGGCGCAAGCTCTCCCACCTCATCCAGAAATATCGTACCGCCCTGGGCCCGTTCGAAGCGACCCTTCTTCTGGGAAATGGCACCCGTAAACGCGCCCTTCTCATGGCCAAATAACTCGCTCTCAAAAAGCGTTTCCGTCAGGGCCGCGCAGTTCACCGCCACGAACGGCCGTTCCCGGCGCGGGCTCTTGGAATGCAGCGCTCGCGCGATCAACTCCTTGCCGGTCCCGCTTTCGCCTGTGATCAGAACCGTCGTATCGCGCGGGGCTACCCGGTCCACGAGTTCAAGAAGGCGCCGGATGATGGCGCTGTTCCCAACAATACCGGTGCTGACCGCGATCTGCTCCTGCAACAGTGCATTTTCAGCCTTCAAAGCCTCCACTTCCTGATTCGCTTCGAAACCGACTGAAGCGAGAGAAGCAACGGCAGTCAGGGTCTCCAGATGAGCGGTGAGTGCCGGCCATTCTCGATCGTTGACGCGAACCGCCAGCGCTCCGTGCAGAGCGCCGCTGATATAAAGTGGAACAGCAACGATGCCCGCATTCGAATCCTCGAATGCTCCTTCCTCGCATACTCGCCCCAGGGCCGGTGCGAAATCCGACTCGTAGCGTGACGCGCAATTCTCATATGAGGCGAGAAGTTCCGAACAGGATCTGCCCAACAGTAACAGACCCTCTCGCGCAGGCATCAGATCGCCGACGAGTCGCAAAATCTGGCCTTCCAGCAGGTTACTCTGTCCTTCTCCGATCGCCGCGGCCAGCGCGCGGAATAGGAAAACTAGCGAACAGGCAGCCAGAAGGACCGGCTTCGTATCGGCAGTAACAGCTGTCGGAAAACTCTCTGTCGCGCCAGACGCTTCCCCGGAACGAAACATCAGGATGGTCTTGGCGATGCCGATCTGGTCGCGATCCTCCAGCCAGCGCTCCGCCGACCGCATGCCGTTGACATAAGTGCCAGCCGAGCTCCGAAGGTCCACAATGACAAAGCGACTTCCGTGGGGCCGGATCTGGCAATGACGCCAACCCACTTCCGGCTCACTCAACACAATCTGAGCGTTGGGCGCGCGGCCAATCAAAATTTCGCCGTTGCCAAGAGGGAACCGGGTTCCCGCCAAGGGACCGTTCACCACGATCAGTTCCGCGCTCATTGTTCGAATTGATCAGTCTATCGAGAATGCTACCCGACTTTCACCGTAACAAGCTGGTCCTCGTCCGAAAGGAAGCCTGATTCCTCGTTGTTGCCGTCTAGATTCAGAAACCGCGTGTCCAGCAGGCGGTCCGTATCGATGTTCCCCATGGCGGATAGAAGTGTTTCCTTCAGAAAGGGATGGTCTTTCTCGATTTCAGAGAACATATCGCGCAGGCTTCGGCGCACTGTGCCGGTCTTCTGCGAGCAGCCACAAGGAATCACGGGACTGCCAAGCGATCCGGCGAAAGCGCGGGTCAAATCCTCCGTGACATAAACCAGTGGACGGATAAGACGGAATTCCTTCTTTCTGGACCAGGTCACCGGAGGTAGCGCGCTGATACGGCCCGTGAACATTGCATTCCGCAGAAATGCTTCGCAGAAATCGTCGGCTGTGTGCCCGAAAGCAATCACGTTCGCGCCAAGCTCGCGAGCCACTTGATAGACGGCGCGTCGGCGAAACCGGCTGCAAACATCGCACCCATGCTCGGGTTGCTCATTCAGCAAACGAAGCGATGGCGCGTCTTCTACATAGGTCCAATCGATTCCGTGCTCTCGGAGGTAAGCGCCGACCGGCTGGATCGGTGAAAGGAACTTCCCTTGCTCGATGGTGAACGCACACACCGAAAACTGAATCGGCGCGCGCTTCTCGAGCGCCATCAAGACTTTGAGCAGCGTCAGCGAATCTTTTCCTCCGGATACGCCGACGGCCACGCGATCGCCATCGCGAATCATGCGGAATCGGCCCACCGCCTCGCCGACCTTACGCAGGATTGTTTTCTCCAGATCCACTGTTTTTACGATAGCGGACACGCTGCGAAGTCGTAGTGAAGTTAGCTCTGGGAGCCCAATGTGTGAAACCGGTTCTCCGGCTGGCCGGACACGTCGGTCCGAATCGCAAACAGTCCGCCGGCTAAGCGTTCTTCCGGAGGCGCGCCGTTCGATGCCGTCGTAACATATAACGTCTTCCGATCGGCACCACCGAACGTGCAACTCGTAATGTTAGAGACCGGCATCTCGATAACACGATCAATTTGACCGTCCGGTGCAACTCGCACAATGCACTTACCGGAATACCGGCAGTTCCAGAGGTAACCTTCGCTATCGACTACCGAGCCATCCGGCAGGCCACGCTCGAAGCCCTGTAAAAAGATGCGCTCGTGCCCGATGGATCCTGAATTCGCATCGTAATCGTAAACCCAGATTTTGTTTGCCAGCGAATCTGCGAAATAGAAGTGCTTTCGATCCGGACTCCATGCCAGCGTGTTCGAGATCCCGACCTGTCTTTTCCACTCGCTGACGCGGCCATCGGGGTCAATCCGGAACAACACGCCATCAGTACCCGTTGCTTCCATCGCGCACCCGTCCGCCGTCACGTTATTTCGCATGGAGCCCAACCAAAGTGATCCGCGCGGATCGGCGCGGCCATCGTTCAGGCGAACCGCCGGCCAGTGATTCAGCCGAAATCCATGATCGAGGCGTTTGTCCGGCGTCGGGTTCCAAAAAATGAGCCGTGAGGCGAGGGCGACAGCCAGCGTCTCGTCGCGGTCCGTGAGCATGAGGGCGGTTACCGGCTCTTCAAAGAACCAGGAGTGCACAGATTGATCGCCAGAATTGAAGCGATGAATCAGAAAACGGTTGATGTCCGTCCAATACAGCGCCTGCTCGGCAGCATGCCAAACCGGACCTTCTCCGCAGCGGTCGCCTGTCGGCGCGACACAAGTGGGTTCTGCTATTGAAGTCATGACGCCAGCTTGAACTCCTAAGGTGACTCTCCCTGCCGCGTCCTTTACCGTTGCGCTGTCAATGCCAACGGCATGGGCGGGGCGACGCCGAGGTGTCTGCAGTCGGCATCCACCATTTCCCACACCAGGTCGCGGAAAGTGGTCTGAGCTGTCCAGCCGAGTTTCTCACGTGCTTTTGCTGCATCGCCGAGCAGAATATTGACTTCGGCAGGCCGGTAGAGGTCGGGATCGGCCGCCACGTATTTCCTGTAATCGAGATCAACAAAGGTGAACGCGGTCTCGACAAATTCCCTGACAGAATGGGTCTCTCCGGTAGCGACAACATAATCGTCCGGCTCCGGCTGTTGGAGCATCAGCCACATCGCATGAACGTATTCGCGCGCATGACCCCAGTCGCGCTTAGCATCGAGGTTTCCCAGCTTGAGCTCGTTCACTTTGCCGGCAAGAATCCGTGCGATTCCCGACGTGATCTTCCGCGTAACAAACTCGTAACCGCGGCGCGGCGACTCGTGATTGAAGAGGATGCCGCTGCTCGCGTGCATTTCATAGGCCTCGCGGTAGTTCCTTGTCAGCTCGAACCCGCACACCTTGCTGATGCCATAGCTCGACCGCGGGTGGAACGGAGTGC
>DATBHS010000138.1:0-4064 GCA_036557345.1 Bryobacteraceae bacterium | reverse complement strand
GGCGCTGGTCAGCATGGGAGAACAGCAAGGCGGTTGCACTCCCTTGAACTCCATCAGCTCGGTCCGCGTCTCGTTTGGATCATAAAGATTCAACTGCCATTTGCCGTCACGGCCGATCTTTGGCGGCTGCGGCGGTTTAATGCCGCGCTCCACGACGGTTTTGTATCCGCCCTGAATATCTGTAACGCCCAGCGCCAGATGATGCATCACCCCGAGCTGTTTCGGCGACGGATTGTGCACGTTCAGCATATATTCCAGCCAGTCCGTCCCCTCCGGCACGCGCATGTCTACCCAATCCACTCGATCGTCTTTCATACCTCCGTACCAGGACATGCGAAATCCGAGGATGTCCTTATAAAAGCGATCGGCCGCGGCGCGATCCTGAACCGTAACGCCGACGTGAATCATTCGCTGTGACACCCGAGTATCGGGAAGAAACTTGCCGAAATTGCGACTGTGCAGCGAGCCGGGCATGTACTGGACAAACTCGACATTATGACCGTCAGGGTCCTTGACCATCATGCTGACATTGCCGTCGCGCCCCGCTTTTAGCTTTTCGGGCACCTTTACGGCTCGCGTTGCGAGATAATCGCGCAGTTGCCGAATATCGGTGGTTTCGAAGGCAATGTGTGAAAGACGGTCCTGTGTTTCGCTCTTGAGGTCTGGAAAGACCTCGATGTACTGATGATCGTTGACTTTGAAATAGGTCAGCATCAACCCGCCGGACGGTTTATCGAGGCTGAAGGGCTCCTGGTATCCCAAGCCGTGTCCGTAGAATCGGCGCGCTGCGGCCATGTCATTGGTTTCCAGGCCGATATGCGCGACTCCGATAATGGCGGGCCGCGTCGGGCCGGCGTTATCAGATTGTCCGGCTTGCAATACGCCGGAACTGGCGATCAGCAACACGGTTGTCGCGGGCAGAGCAATGTGCATGTGAGTTTTCAAATAAACGTGTCTCAATTTCCCTCTACAATATCGCTAAGGAGCTTGCGATGCGCTCTGTCCTCCCGCTCTTTTTCCTTACGATTGCAGTTCGCTGTATGGCCCAAACTCCCCCACCTATCCGATACGAAAGTCTGCCCGGAGTTGCAGTTTACAACAACGGTTACCTCTTTAGCTGGAATAGCCCTGAGTACACCGAGGTTACGTTTTATGGCCGCGATGCAAAGCGAATCTATTCAGTACCCGAGGACAAGGGTGGCATTTATCATGTCGCCTGGGCGATTGATTCAGACGGGGTCGCTGCCGGGGCTTACCAAGCTCGTGACGCCTGGGTGGGCCGCATCGACATCTTCGATCCAAACGGTAAGTTAACCCGCACCATAAAGACCGGCTCCTACGTTCCGCAGCACGTGGCATTTGCTCCGGATCATACGATCTGGGCGGCTGGTTATCAGGCTGAGAATGATGGCAGAGAAGACTTCAACGTCCTGCATCATTACGCGCGGACGGGTGAGGAGCTGGGTCAATTGCTTCAATGGTCGCAAATCGCAGGTGACGAAAACTCGTATACTGCAGTGCAACCACTTCTTGGCGGGAAACGACTATACACCGGCAAAGACCGGATCGGTCTTCAAGTTAACTCGGACTTCGGCCACGACACCTGGATTGAAGTGAGTTATTCAGGCGCGCTGTTGAGGAAATACAATCTGGGAACACCCGGAGAGCTTTGTTACGGTCTCGCCGGCATGGCTGCCGACGGCACCGTCTACGCCGCAATTTCTGTCGGAGACACGTTCAGGGGCTGGGCCGTTCTCGATCATTCAAACCGTGCCTGGTATAAAATCGCGGGATCTTCAGCGGGTCAGATCATCGGGTCAAATGGCGAGAATCTCGTGTTTTCGCATAAGGACGGCGCCTGGACCGTTCTTCAATTCGTGCCGCATTCCACTCTCCGACTCGAGAAACCTCAGCAGGCGGACGCTCTGATTGCCAGGCGCTAACAGGGCAGTCTCGTAACTCAATCACAGGCATTTTCAGAGACTTACAAGACTCAGCCCTCGATTTCTCTTGTGGTCTATTGCAATTTGCGATATCTTAATTGCATATTGCTATATGACGGTCGCCGAGAAAATCCGCTACTTGCGAATCGTCGAGGGGCATCTCCGCGGGCTGGACCGCGAGATGACGCAGAAGGAACTGATCGATGCGATCGGGAAAGAACTGAAGCGCTCCATCAGCCAGCCCTATCTCTCACAACTCGAAAAAGGTAGCCGGAAGCACCTGACGAACACGACACGCTTGCTGCTCGCCAAGTTCTTTCGCGTTCATCCGGGATATCTGGTGGATGATCCGGAAGGCTTTCAGACGGAGTTGATCACCGATCTACGGGATCAGGAAGACAAGCTGGACCTCTGGCTGATACAAGGCGCCGAGCGCTTTCGTCGCGATGCTCCGCTTGCGGATGCGCTTCTTAAGCTTGCGCGTCACGAAGACACACGCAAGTGCCTTCTGCTGCTCTCGGCGGTACTCGAAACACCGGACCTGGTCGAGCGGCTGTGGGACGTTCTCCAGCCGAAGGAGGAAGTGCGTCATGAACTGGCCTGAGATTTTCCTGTTCTGTTTTGCTGTTGGCGCCTTATGGAGTTTCGCCGCGTTGCTGCTGGGTGGAATGCATCTAGGGCATTCTGGGCACGGGCATATCCATCTACACGCACACGGGCACGGCCTACATGCGGCCGCCGATTCGTCTGCGCATGGCAGCTCGGACAGTGGCTCGGGTTCCTGGATCGGAGCCATGGCGAACCCGAGCTGTATCGCGGTGTATCTGGCGTGGTTCGGCGGCGTCGGTTATCTGCTCACACGTCACTCGGGGCTGGCGTTCTGGCTTGACCTGTTGATCGCAGTAATCGTCGGCCTGACGGGAGCCTGGATTTTGGCCGGCTTTTTGCGTTTCCTGCAGTCGCGCGATCAGCCGCTGAATCCCGCCGATTACGAAATGGTGGGCGTCCTGGGCCGCGTTTCGAGCGCGATCCGGCCCGAGGGCGTTGGCGAAGTGATTTACGTGCGTGACGGGGCGCGGATACCGGTTGCCGCGCGCAGCGACAGTGGCGACGAGATTCATCGGGGCGAAGAAGTGATCGTCACCCGCTATGAGAAAGGCATTGCGTTTGTACGCACCTGGGAGGCGATGACCCAGGGGGAGCCGGCGACCGGCCCGCAATCATCGCAAAAGGAGACAAAACATGTCGAGTGAGATTGTTTTTATCGCCGTGATCGTTGTGCTGACGTTATTGGCGCTGATGATGGCGATGGCCACGTTATACCGCAAGGCAGGCCCGCATGAGGCGTTGATTGTATACGGGCTGCGCGGAACGCGAGTCGTGAAAGGGCGAGGCACGGTGATCTTCCCGATGGTGGAGAATTGCCGGCAGCTCTCTTTGCAACTCATGTCGTTTGATGTCGCGCCTCAGCAGGATCTGTATACGAAGCAAGGCGTCGCCGTGACTGTTGAGGCGGTATCGCAGATCAAGGTAAGAAGCGATCCGGAGTCGATCCAGACCGCGGCCGAACAATTCCTTACGAAGACCGACGTGGCGCGCGAAGGGCTCATCCGCCTAGTGATGGAAGGCCATCTTCGCGGCATTATTGGCCAGCTCTCGGTGGAGCAGATTGTGAAGGAACCCGAAATGGTGGGGGATCGCATGCGAGCCACGTGCGCGGACGATATGAGCAAGATGGGTCTCGAGGTCATCTCTTTCACGATCAAGGAAGTTCGAGACAAGAACGAGTACATCACCAACATGGGGCGGCCCGATATAGCGAGGATCAAGCGCGATGCGGACGTAGCGGCTGCCGAAGCCGACCGGGATACGGCAATTCGCCGCGCTGAAGCCATGCGAGCCGCGGCTGTAGCGAAGGCGCAAGCCGATCAGGAGCGTGTGCAAGCGGAAGCGCTCTCTCTTGCCGCACAAGCCCAGGCACAGCGCGATCTCGAAATCAAGAAGGCGCAGTATATCGAGACGATCAAGCGCCAGCAGGCCCAGGCTGACAAAGCCTACGACATCCAGTCGAACGTGATGCAGCAACAGGTCATTGCCGAAGCGGTGAAAATTCGCCAGGTG
>DATBHS010000137.1:0-76208 GCA_036557345.1 Bryobacteraceae bacterium | reverse complement strand
GTAGTAATCGCCTCCGACGCCTAGAGCGGGACGGCATGCGCCCGAGTAATCGATGCCAGCGATCGCGGGGAGACGCTGCGGAAACAGCCGTTCCTGCACCTCGCGCGCGATCTCCATCTCGCGATTCATCTTCTCGCGCTCCGCCATCTCGGTCGCTACCGCTTTCGTGAGACGAGCGTTTTCAATGGCAAGCCCTGTTTGCAGCGCGACCGACCGAAGCAAGCGCACATCGCTGCGCGAATAGGGCTCCTCAGAAAGCTTGGGTCCCAGGCTGAGGATGCCCACCAAATTCTCCTTCGTGCCGACCGGCAGCAGCAGTTGGGCATTCAGCGCCTTCAAGGTTACAAGTTCCAATTCGGACGCCGTGTGAATCCAGTTATCCTGGCGGTCGAAATAAATCTGGGGAGGCTCCGAAGCCTGTTTCACTACATCAACGACCTTGCATTCTGCAGGAAGCGTCAAAGATGGCGAGCATTCAAAGCCCAAGCAGTATACGGGCCTGAACTCCCGGTCCGCGTGCATGAGAGCAGCAAAGTTCGACACGTGGAGCGATTCCGAGATGCGACGGGCCACGGTGTCGATCATGCGCTCTTCGCCGGCAATGGAGCGCACGGTATCGCTCAATTCTTCAAGAATCTGTTCGGCATTGTAAGCTTCCCGGAAAAACCGCCGGTCGACCCAGAGCAACGTGCGTTTGCGTGTTTTGCGGACCAGCAAAACGACTCCAAGAACGGCAACTCCGCAGATTACATACTTCGACGTGGTACTCAACTTCGTGCCGAAAACGAGGATATTGATGCCCGCTATCACCAAACCCCCGGCAACGCTGATTAGGACACGCATACCGCCCCGCGCGAGCGCGTAACGCATGCCCTGACGGATGACCATTCGCAGCTCCATAGCGCGCTCGGTAACCACGACGTAGCCGAGCATGCCCGGAAATATGCAGAACAGCAGGACGACTGCGATGATGATGCCGCCTTCCGTGTGGCTAAACGGATTTTGCTTCACGAAGGAGTTGTAAAGAACCAGGCACCCAACGGGAATGAGGCTTACGGACGAGCCGATAATAAGAAGCCGCAACCTTCGTCTGGCATCGCGATTTGTGGTGGTGCCGAGCTTGAACCCCAATGCCGCGCAGAAAAACGCGACGGAGAGCCCGAAGATTAATGTCACGTTAAGTACGGGAACATCGATAACCCGGTCTAACGCCCGAAAAGCCCGGTAATTCCAGTAGCTGCTGGACGCCTCCAGGATGACCAGGCTCATCCACACGGCGTATGGCGCGAGGAAGGTGAACTTGATCCATGGTCGCTTGATGTCCCACTCAAACCTTTCCGGAAAATAGAGCGCGAACAAAATCAGCCAGAAACCCCAGCCGAGAACCGTTGCCAAGTGATATAGGAACGCGAGCGCCCAAAGCGAGTGCGGGAAATCATAGGGGCCGATGGAGGTGATCATCTGGGAAGTCGCCAGCATCAAGCCGAAAAAGAAGAGAGCTCGCAAGTCGTTTGGGCGGACGGCGGCGGCATAGATCCCGACCACGGCGCACAGCAACATAGCGAGTGCGAGGACAATGGTTAGCACCCAGTCCTCGATGGTGGAAGCCTTGCTTTCGTGCGCGGCAAGCGGGACGCGAATCGTTCGCGCGGCTGTCTCACCCTTTGGAATCACGCTCAGTGCGATCAAGTCGCCGGGATGGCCGTTCCTGACCGCCTCATGCAGGTTCCGGTCGCCGGTCAGTCGGCTTCCGTTGACGCTCAAAACGCGATCACCGGAGCGCAGTCCCGCCTTTTCGGCTTCCTTGCTGACCGCGTCTACGACCTCGTCATGACTGGTAAATGGGACAATAGCGACGCGCGTGCCAACCGCCTCTATCCGGATCACTTCGATCGTGTAGGTGATTTGATAGAGAAGCGCAATCGCAAACAAGGGTACGAGAAATAGATAGTTCCCGCATGCGCGGGCCGGCAGATTCCTCATACGTATGAAGAATCCAATTATGGCAGTGTTATCATGCCTTGGTCACTTTCAGGCCGCAAGCTCATATTTCACCCAGGCCATTGCTGTAGTACGCTAGGCGCAGGAGCACCTTTAGACGAGTCTGCCGCGCCGTTCCATTCACCAACAGCCGACCCCCGTACAAGAGCCACCTAACTGGCTGCTTGCCGCGAGGCGGGCTGAATCCAGGAAGGCCTTTGACTTGCGGGTTCTCGATCTTCGCGAGATTACCTCGTTCACCGATTATTTCGTTATCTGCTCGGTTTCGAATCCGCGGCAGGCACACGCCGTCTGCGACGAGATCGAAAAGGGGCTGAAGGCGTCCGGTGAACTGCCAGTCAGCATTGAGGGATACGATGCGGCGGAATGGATCCTGATGGACTATGGCGACTTTCTGGTCCATATTTTCTCCGAGAGCGCACGGGACTACTACGATCTGGAGAGACTTTGGCGCCATGCGAAGCACGTGGATCTTGAGGAATCTCTTTCATGACCAGCGAGTACCATTACGACTCGGTGCATATTGACAAACGGCCCAATAATCCTGCACGCTTACTATAATTAGGAAAGCATTAGAGGATTGGCACTTTCGTTTGCCCGGAGATGCTTTGATTCGCCGATTGGCTGACAGATGAATCCGCTCGGAGCTCTGACGCCGCGTCATTTCGACGTACTGCACGCTATCGTTCACAACTATATCGAGACAGGTGAGCCGGTTGCCTCGCGGACAATTGCCCGCAAATATCCAATGAGCCCGGCCTCGATCCGGAACATGATGGCGGATCTTCTCGAAGCTGGGTACCTTTCGCAACCACACACTTCGGCGGGCCGTGTCCCGACTGAGCGTGCGTACCAGAGCTATGCAAAGACGCTCCTCGGAGGCCGCATCGTGCATGGAGAGCTCGAGCGTCTACAACTCGAGATACAGCGGGCAGGCTCCGTAGAAGCGCGCATTGAGCGATCGTCGAAGCTTCTGACCGAGATCACGCGAAACTTCGGAATTGCAGCGGCTATTCCGACCGAGAATCAGACCCTCGACCAGGTTGAACTGCTGGCCTTGCCGGATCGACGTATTCTGATGGTGGTCATTACACGCGATCGGATGGTACGAAACAAGGTCATCACGGTGGACGATCCTGTTTCGCAGGATGAGCTGATCTCGATCCGCAACTACATCAACTACAATTTCGGCGGGTGGATGCTGCCGAACATCCATCGCGAGCTGAAGCGCCGTTTGGAGCTCGAAAGCGCGGCCTATGATGCTATTCTGCGCCGCGTCAATATTCTCTATTCCAAGGGGCTGCTGGATTTGGGTTTGATGCCGGAAGTACATTTCGACGGAGCGGAGAATCTGATCGGCCTCGACCTCCACATTACCCGCGAGTGCATGCGCGAGCTGTTTCGCGCACTCGAAGAGAAGAAACGCATCGTGCAGTTGCTGGAACGGTTTCTGGAGGACCGGGAAGGCGAACTGGCAGTCCAGATCGGCCTCTCCGACTTGCACCCGAGCATGGGCGAGCTATCCCTTATCGGCCTGCGTTTCGGCTTGGCGAACGGCCTGCAAGCGCACGTTGCCGTTGTGGGCCCCATGCGGATGAATTATAGCCGCGCCGTTTCTGCGGTTCTGCATGTCGGCCGGGCGTTTCAGTCGGCGACAATGCAGTAGAGCGAAAGATCGAAACGTTTTCATTTCGGCCGGGAATAATTCTGAATCGGTAGAGTTCCTGATTCGGGCGTTGGCAGCTTGTCGTCGTAAAAACGTAGCCCGGGCGGCCATTACTTCGCGGCCGGCTTATAGGCGAAGTCCCAAACTAGTAACTCGACGTCGTTTACATCAGCAGTATCGGAATATTCGACGAGCGCGTATTCGCCTGGCGCGAGAGGCTTCTCAGGCCATATTCGATACAGGCCGGAGGCGAGTTCCTGTTCGAACGTGTCCATCTGCTTCCGGTCTTCCACGGCCTGTTTCGCGACCGGGATAATAGAAATGTTCTCCACCACGCGAGAATTTTTCTTCGGCGTAAGGCTGACGATACCGAACCGTTCCTCTTTGGCGAGCCGGAGGTAGAAATCCGGCCGGTCCTCGCTTACAAGGAAGGTGGAATGGTCTCCCTTGATGACCACTGTCGCCTTGCCTGGGATGAGCGGTACCGGTGACGCAAGCTGGATGAGGTGCCGCTTTTTGTCAGTGATCACCTGTGTATCCGGCCGCGATAGAGCTTTAATTTGGTCTCCAACTTTGTAGTACGCGCCCGGTTCCATGGGAATGGACGCGATCTCGCGGCGCAAGGCACGCTCGGCCTGCTCTTCCTGGTCTTCCGCGCGGGCGTCACGCACTTGCTCCTCGCCTTTGGCTTTGCGTTCCCGCTCGGTCCGGTCCAGATCAATCAGCTCCTTGGGGATCTCCTCCCACTGGCTGCGCTCCGTGCTGTAGTAGCGGATTCGGTCTCCCTGCACCTGGTACTCGCGGACAAGGTGATAATTTCCGTCTCGTAAATAGAGCTTAAAGGTCTCGCCGAAGAGCAGGACAGCGGCAAGCAGGAACAGCAGAACTGCGCGCACTAACCGTTATTTTCCCATTTTGATTGCGTCAAACCCGTTTGCCTAAGGTCAAGGTCGCTGACGTTTCCCGCTTAGATTCGAGATTTCGATACCAGAAGGGTCGCTACCATCTGTTCGTTATTCCGTTCGCAGGGCTACCATGGGCTCCACGCGCGATGCTCGCTTCGCGGGGAGCCAAGTCGCCAATATGGCGATGCACGCCATGGTGAAAGTCGCGATGATTAGGGTGATGGGGTCATCAGATTTCAGCCCGTACAACTCGCTCCTGATCAATCGGGCTGCAGCGACTGCCGCCGGGATGCCGATTCCGAAGCCAATGAGCACAAGTTGCACTGTTTCGCGCAAGACCATGCCGGAAATCTGCCCGCGCGTCGCGCCTAGCGCCATACGAATCCCAATCTCGCCGGTTCGGCGATTAACGGCATAGGTCATTAGACCGTACAAGCCCACGGCGGCCAGTATCAGAGCAAGCAATCCAAACAAGCCGGAAAGAGAAGCGACCAGGCGCTCCTGAATCAACGATTGGTCGATCTGCTCGGTCAACGTCTTAACATCCGAGACAGGTAAACGACTCTCGGTTGCCTTGACGGCCTGCAAGATGGCTCTTACTACGCGATCAGGATCGATCGCGGTGCGGACCTCAAATGTCACGGCGCCTTCCACCGATTGGAACAGCGGCAAGTAAAGCATCGGCGCCGGCGATTCGTGGAGATTGCGATACTTCGCATCTTTCCTTACGCCGACGATTGTGCGCCAGCTCGAATCGCTGTTCCAATCCGGCACGCTGAGATGGCGCCCGATCGGACTTGAATCGCCGAAGTAATGGTGGGCCATCGTTTCGTTGATGATGGCCACTTTGGGAGCTCTTGCTTGGTCGGTGTCGGTAAAGTCCCTGCCGGAGATCGCGGGGATCTGAAGCGTAGAGAAATAGTCCGGTCCGACTTCGTTTATGGCGACCGAATCCGTTGCTTTGACGAACTGTGGCACCGGCCCGTCAATCTTTGGCCGCGTAGAGCCGTGAGCACTTAGCGGGCTGAAAAAGGAAAAGGTTGCCGCGCGAACGCCAGGGATTCGCTTGATCCCGTCGAGCAACCGCTTGACTACTGGAATGACTTGGTCCCCTTTATAGCCAATCGCGTCGGGGATGACCGAAAATAAGAGAACATTCTCTTTGTTGAAGCCCGGATAGAAATCCCGCAAATTCTCGAGACTGCGTACCAGAAGACCGGCTCCGATCATGAGCACCAGAGAGACCGCGATTTGCAAAACGATGAGGGCCTTTCCAAGTCCCGAACGGCTAGCTGATCCACCGTGGCCGCGCGTGCTCTCAATGCTGACTCGAACCGCCCGCCACGCCGGCGCCAGTCCGAATAGAAGAGCGGTAAACACAGAGATAAAGAGCGTGAAGCCGAGGACGTTCGTGTCGGGTTGAACGCTTAAAGAAAGAAGCGCGCCTGCACGCGACATCAGACTTAAAAGAGATCGACACGCCCAGAAGGCGGCGACTAATCCGAAAGTGCCGCCGCATGCAGCCAGCAGAACGCTTTCGGTCAGGAATTGGCGAACGAGGCGCAGGCGTCCGGCTCCAACCGTCAGCCGAACGGCAATTTCCTTCTGACGGGCATTGGCGCGCGCGAGCATCAGATTGGCGATGTTCGCGCACGTAACAAGAAGAAGCAGGCTAGTAATGGCCATTAATATCCAAAGCGGTTTGGAATATTTCTCGCGCAACGCGGCGAGTCCTTGGCCGCCGGAATCCAATCGGAACTTGCTCGACAGGTAAGACTGCTGAAGGGCAGGAGAATCGAACGGCATACCCGCCTGTCCCGCAGCCGTTTCGCGCATGGCCTGGCGAAAAACCGGCTGCAGGTTAGCTACTGCTTTATCTTTTGTGACACCTGGCTGCAGCCGGCCCATAACACTCAACCAATGGCGAAACGGTGCAGTAAGAATGTCGTACTGCGTACCGGGTAGCGCCATACCCGGAACGACTCGCGGATAGGTCGTAAGCGGAAACGAGACATCAATGGGACTGCCGGGCTGGAGACCGAAAAACTCAGGAAGCGTCACCCCGATGATCGTGAACGGAGAGTTGTTGATGAGGACGGTTTTTCCCACCACCCCGGGATCGAGCGCAAAGCGCTTCCGCCAGTAGTTATAGGTGACGACGGCTACTGGATTCGCGTTCTTTTCGTCGCGGAGGTCGATGGTGCGTCCGATGATCGTTCGAACGCCAAGCGTGGGAAAATAGTCGCCTGAAACCGCCTGCCCTCTGGCGACTCCGCCTTGCCCGCTTACTTCTAGAGTCACGTTAAAGTCCAGGTTGAAGAACGCGAGCATGCCAGAAAATACGCGGTTACGATTGCGGAATTCTTTGAAGGCCGTATAAGCAAATCCGTTGTACGCTCCGAACACCGGACTGAGGTTCTTGAATTCAAGAAGCTGCTCGGGATCCCTCACCGGAAGCATTTTCAATAGAGCCGCATTGATCAAACTGAAAATCGCGGTGTTCGCCCCGATGCCGAGCGCCAGCGATGCGATCACGACTAAGGTAAAGGCTCGGCTCTTCGCGAGCGTTCGCAGAGCATAGCGTGCATCTTGCCAAAGGGTCTCCAAAAATACGACGCTGTTCATCTGATAAATCTCCTCGCGAATGACAGTTGAGTTTCCTAGTTTGCGGTGCGCAGCCTGACGTGCCTGTTCGGGAGACATGCCGCGCGCGAGGTTTTCGTCCGTTTCGATTTCGAGATACGCGTCTAGTTCGCGCGCGCGTTCTTCGTCCCAGTGTCTTCGTCGAAAGAACCGGCTCCAGCCCATATCATGCCTACTCTTCGGCCGTTCGTAAGACCCGATTCACGGCTCGAACCAGTCGGTCCCAACGGCTCGTATGTTCGATAAGCTGTTTACGACCCGCGGCGGTTAACCGGTAATACCGGGCTTTGCGGTTGTTTTCCGAAGTTCCCCAAAACGACGCGATCCAGCCGCGGTTTTCCAGGCGATGCAGCGCCGGGTACAGCGAGCCATGCTCGACCTGTAGAACTTCTTCCGAGCGCTGTTCAATAACATGCGCGATGGTATGGCCGTGCGCCGGGCCGAGCACGAGCGTCTGCAGGATGAGCAGATCGAGCGTGCCTTGCAACATCTCGCCTTCGAGCGGATGTGCCTTGGGGCTTGGCATCTTGGACTTCAGTATCCCATAGATGATCTACTGGAGCAAGGGGCGGCCATACAGAGGCTGCGCTGCTCATTTGTAGAAATCTGCCGTCCCGTCAATCGAGCTAGCATAGGTGTTCGGCTGAAAAGCAGGCCGACGGTCAAGCTGCGCTAACCTGAAAACAGAAATGGCAAAAATTGGTGAAGTATTCGGCTCAGCGGCAGCCATCGCCAAAGGCATGGGCATCACCTTTAAGGAGATGCTCCAGCCGGCCATCACGGAAGAGTACCCGGACGCTCCCGCGCGGCTTGAAGAGCGCTACCGGGGCGCTCACGTGCTGCAGCGTGACGAGAACGGCCTGGAAAAATGCGTAGCCTGCTTTTTGTGCGCAGCCGCCTGTCCGTCCGATTGCATTTACATCGAAGCCGCCGAGAACACCGAACAGGAGCGCTTCAGCGGCGGTGAGCGGTACGCCAAGGTCTACAACATCGACTACAATCGGTGCATTTTCTGCGGCTATTGCGTGGAGGCTTGCCCGACGGACGCCATCACGCACGGCCACGGCTTCGAGCTAGCCAGCTATAACACCTCCACGCTGATTTACCGCAAGGAGCAGATGCTCGTACCTTTGGCTGAAAGCGGAGCCATGCCGGCGCAGCACAATCCAGTACCGGCAGGGGCGACGAAACTGTAGATCACGGGCGAAGCATGCCTCGCCACTCCCCAGGTTCTTGTGTTTTGTAGGGATCGGGCATGCCCGATCCCCTCAGCAAATCCTCTACGCCAGAGGCACGATTAATATCGGAGTAGTTGTCGGAGCCGGCGAGCCCTGCAGCGGCTCGACACTAACAGCGAGCGCCTGCAAGTCCGACACATTCACAGAGCGCTGTGCAACATTGACGAAATTTCCGCGCTCGTTCGGACGAAAGACGCCGGCCGGCCTTGGCGCTCCCTGCTTAGGAATCAGCCAGAGTTCAAAAGCCCGGTCGGCCGCAATTCCCGGTAATTGCGACCCCACGAATACGATGCCTCCCCTCGGCGTGACGAACGCGCGGCCATGGGGCACGTTTTCGGCCACCCCGAATTGGACGGTGCGGGTACCCGGCTGGCTCAGGATCTCGACCGCCGAACGCAGTTCGTTCCGCTCGTCTTCAACCGCGCCGATTTGATTCCGCAATGAGCGTACCGCGCCTGCCGCCCAGAATGAGTACACTGCCAGCGCAAAACACGCCGCGCTGAGGGCTGCGACCGCAAACCACAAATTGTGTGATCTCTGCGGCCGCCCTACGCTGTCTAACAAGCGTTTCCGCACATTGCGGTCAGGCTTTCGCGGTTCGGCCAGGGCGGCCATCGAGCTTGTTAACAGAGCGGCATCCTGCAGATGCTCCAGGCAGTAGGCGCAGCCATCTGCCACGTGCTCGTCAATCTGCGCAGCCGCTTCCGATTCCAGGACTCCGAGTGCGTACAGTTCGTAGAACTCGTCCATGTCGGAGTGTGTCATCTTGTTTCACCCGGTCTCACTGCGGTGCGCAGCCGTTCCAGCGCAGCCCGCATCCAGCTCTTTACAGTACCTAGGGGCGCATTCAATTGTGCGGCGATTTCAGATTGAGAAAAACCTTCAAAATAGGCGAGCTCCAGAACTCGTTTCTGGTCTGCCGTTAAATTCGCAAACGCCTCTCTAACCAGCCTGGCGCTGTCTATCAGTAATTCGGGCTCCTTAGGTTTATACGACAAATACAGATCATCGGTTTTATCCAGCGGCTGCATCCGAGTTTTAAACCGGGCCCGGGCCGATCGGACAAAATCGAGACCCATATTCCTCGCGACTGAGAGAATCCATACCCCCAGCGTTCCTTTCTCGGCATTGAAATCCCGGCTGCGGTTCCATACGCGAAGGAACAGTTCCTGGACCAAATCTTCTGCTGTCGATTGGTCCTGCGTCATCCGCAGAAAGAGTGAATAAACCATCGGACCGTACCGGTCGTAGGCCGCAGTCAATCCGTCCGGATCCCGCCTCTGCAGCTTGTTTATCAGGTCAGCATCGCCACTCTCGCCCAAGCGCATGTTTCACCGGATAGCGATTACTGCTTGTAGTTCTGAATATAGGAGTCGCGCGGCATCCCCTGGCGCACGGCGTCCTGCCGTAGCCGGGCGGCCTGGTCGCGAGTCATACGGCCACCCGCCACAACCAGGTATAGCCGGTTTCGGCCCGAAGGTGAAAATGTGCCCGCGTCGAGACCGGGATGTTGCTGGTTGATTGCCTGCGCTCTCTTCTGCGCATCCTCCTCACGGCTGAAAGCGTACAGCACCACACGCCATACCGCGGGATTCTGCGGATTCCCAATCGCCGGCTTGCGAGCATCAGCAATTCTGGCGTCAGGATGCGCGTCGCGGGCGGAGGCGGCGGCAGTCCCGTCCGGAGCCAGAGTTCGAGTCGGCCAGGAGGAGGCCGGCCGATGAGCGCTTGCACTACTCCTCTGCTGCGGCGCAGGGGGCCCAACAACTGCCGTCGTATGCTTCGGCTTCGCTGCCCATAGCAAGAGGACGACGATGACGAGGATCGCAGCGGCGTACACCCACGAACGAGAACCGCGAAATGAGCGCGTCATAGGCGCGATCGAGCGCTGGCGCCCCACATGCCTCAGCTCCTGCTCTGCGGCTGTACTGTCGGCTGCGGGCTCCATAACCAGCGCCGCAGGCGTGGCAATCTTGGCAATCTCGAGAACAGGCTCGCCGGCACGCAGGCGGTCCAAATCCGCGACACGAGCCCTTTGCGCGGGGTCCGGCTCGACGCACTTTTCGACGATACGTTTCCACGGTCCGGCAAGAGAGGCGGCGGCATCCTTCTTGTCCGGCCCATACTGCTTTTGCGTCAAAGCTTCGAAAACCGTTGCTCCCAGGCACCACACATCCGATGCGGGCGTAACGTTCTCGCTCGTGCTTTCCGGGGCTACGTATTTCGGAGGAGCTACGCTCAGAGGAGGCGCGGAGTCGATTCTCCGGATGCCTGCTGCTGAAAGCTTGATCGAGTCGCCAAAAGCAAGCACCTCTTCCGGAGAAACACACCCGTGCACAAATCCGCGTCCGTGCAACTCGTCCAGCGCGCGTCCGATATTGCGCAGCACCTCGTCCGCTTCTTCACTTTCGAGTGCGCGTTTTTGCAGGACGTCGCTCAGTCTCTCATCCGACTTGTCCAGGACAGCGTATATGACTTCGCCCCCGGATAGCGCGACACGACCGGCAGCGACCGGCACGCTCAGCCCCGGATGCCGGATTTCCCGCGCGCACTCCCATAAGTTGACCTGCTCCTCCGCATCGCGATCCGAAGTGCGATAGAAATTCGCAAGGACTTTGCGCTTGTATTCGCCCAGTACTCTGATCCGAAAGCACGCAGACTGGTCGTCTGCCGAAAGCAGTTCCGCTACCTGGTAACCGCCTTCGAGAGTGGTTGCTTCGAGCTGTGACCAGTCCAGATTCTCGGGTACCAATTCAACGGAAGTCATGTGCCGGAACGTTAAGCGCGAGCCCAATCGCACGGGGCCATTCCCGCACTATACCACTTGAAGAAAATGACACCTGCTACGTAGAATCAGCCACTTACAGACAATCTACTGACCTGCCTTACACTTAACACGATTATTTGGCTTGAACGGCCACCGATAGGCGGGTGGTTTCCCATTCGAGCACCAGGTCTGCGGAATCCGCGCCCTTCTTATCAAAGGAGATCGTGAACTGTTCGACCGGCTGCGACAGCTTCGATTTCTGCATGTCCACACGTGCCAAGTCCTGGTCCTCACTGTACTCTGTGCCCCATTGTCCAGTTTGCTTATTAATGATGAGTTTCCACGTGCCCTCAGAAGGCAGTGTATAGAGCGTGTACTTACCTGCCGGAACCTTCGCTCCGCCAATATCCAAATCAATGCCGGTGGTAAAGCTTGTTGCCTCATTCGCCCCGGTGCGCCACCAATGCCCGTAAGGCACTAGCCCGCCCATAATCTTCCTGCCGCGCATAGACGGGCGGCCATAGGTAATCGTGACGGCCTGGCCTTTGAGTGTAACTTCCGCTTTCCCCGGTGGGCTGGCCATATTTCCTTGCGCGCATGCAAGCAGACTGGCCCCGAATAAAGCGATTCCAACATATGTGCAGATTCTCACTCTGACTCTCGAAAGCATTGTTCCTCCTGCATTAAAGTATCAACATTTTCCGGCTCTGCGAAAAATTCGTATGTTGCTATTAAATGGTTTTATCAATCCAATGAACATGGAGAACAAAGCACACGAGCTTGCTCTCGAACTCGTCGAGGAACTCTGCCATTTGTACCAGGAGCAGGAGCGGACGAGGGCACTGAATCTGGACGTCTGCGATTGCATGCTCTCTTCCGGGAACCGGAGTCCGAGGGAATGGGTAAAGGTAGGAGACCCGACTTCCGAAAAACAAGCTCGGTAGCTGTATTGGGCGGCGCAGGCATGCTCGCGATTTGAGCAGGGCCATTTCGCAAACACCTATACAATAAGGATTGAACGAAACGGGCTTTCGCACAGCGGACCTGTGCCAATTCAGGTCCGTGTCACCATCAGAAGTCTTTTCCCAAACGGCAATTCCGAAATGCCGTCGTGACAGGACTATCCGCCAGCGTGCTTTATGGAGGAAAGAGGTTGAATCCAACAGGAACCGGGCTAAACCGGCTGCAAGAAGCTTTTGTGCAGGCAATCGGTGTCGCTCCCGATGCCGATTTCGAATCGATCGCCTACGGCTCAACGCGGGGCTGGGATTCCACCGCGCACATGACCCTGGTTGCGGAGATCGAGACAGCTTTTGACATCATGCTTTCCTCGGAAGAAGTGATTGATCTGAGCAGTTTTGCAAAAGCCCGGGAGATCGTATCCAGGCATGGAGCCGCGCTCGATTGACAGGCCGCTTGCTTGACGGGAAGACCGCCTTCGTTACAGGTTCGACGCGGGGTATCGGCTGGGCTGCCGCACGCATGCTGGCGCGCAACGGGGCAAATGTGATCGTAAATGGAAAGAGCGATCGCGAACTGGTAGACCGGCGTGCGAATGAGCTTAGCAGTGAGTTCGGTGTGTTGACACTAGGTCTTTGCGCCGACGCCGGCGAGATCGAGGCGGTTCGTGGTTGCTACCGGGAGATTTTCCAGCGATTCAAGCGCCTGGATGTCCTGGTCAACAATGCCGGGATATTGGAAGGCGCGCTTCTCGGGATGATCACCGAGGCGCTGGTCAGGCGTAATTTCGAAATAAACACGTTCGGCAGTATTTATCACCTTCAAGAAGCGTCCCGTTTGATGGCGCGAAACAAGTTCGGCTCGATCATTAATCTCACTTCTATTCTCGGGCGCCTGGGCAGCGAGGGCCAAGCAGTTTATGCGGCTTCGAAAGCCGCTATAATCGGCCTCACGCTGTCTGCGGCAAAAGAACTCGCATCGAAGAATATCAGGGTGAACGCAGTGGCGCCCGGCTTCATCGAAACGGACATGGTGGCGAATCTCCCGGAAAAGGTTCGTCAGGAGCGCTTGGCTAACATCCGCATGGGCCGTGCCGGCCACCCGGACGATGTCGCCGGAGCCATTCTCTTCCTTGCCTCGGATTATTCATCATATGTAACGGGCCAGGTTTTGGGCGTGGATGGCGGGATGATTGTCTGAGGATCTCTGCAGGATGTTTCTTCGGAATCCACAAGCGCCACGCCTACGTCCCGCGCTTTACGATGGGAGCGAATGCTGGACTTACGGACGCCTGTCGGAAGAAGTTGAACGATGGGCAGGTCTGCTCCAAGCACCGGCAAAGTGCCTCGTCTTTTGTTTTGCGCGGAACGACATTCCTTCGGTCTGCTGTTATCTAGGCGCCATCGAGGCCGGCCATGTTGTCGCGCTGCTGGACGCGAAACTGGCGCCGGAATTTCGCGACCGCCTGGTTGCGCTGTATGAGCCTGAGTTTATCTTCGGATCCAACGAAGAGCTCCCAAATTATGTTGCTCAGAACGAACCACAGCTTTGGCGATGTAGGGAACCTTCCGCTTCGCCGATCCATCCCAGCCTGGCTCTGCTTCTGAGCACGTCCGGAAGCACCGGAAGTCCCAAGTTTGTCCGGCTGACTGCAGACAACGTCGCAAGCAACGCTGATTCGATCCGCCAGGCGCTGGCGATCCACGAAGAGGATCGGGCCATCGCCAGTCTGCCGCTCAACTATTCTTATGGCCTTTCCGTTTTGAATTCGCATTTGGCCCAAGGCGCAGCGGTAGTCCTCACTAATGAAGCGCTCACCTCAAAGAGCTTCTGGGACCTTGTTCGAGACCAGGAATGCACGTCGATGGCCGGCGTGCCGTGGTCTTACCAGATCCTCCGCCGGCTTGACATAGACAGCTTGAACGTTCCCCGCCTGCAGACGCTGACCCAGGCAGGCGGGAAGCTGACGAACGATCTCATTGCTCAGTTCCACGAGATCATGGCACGGCGTAAGGGGCGCTTCTTCGTCATGTACGGGCAGACGGAAGCGACCGCGCGGATCTCCATCTTACCGGCGGAGAGGCTTCCTGAAAAACTCGGTTCTACTGGCCCCGCGATTCCGAGAGGCCGCCTGTCGATCGAGGACGGCCAAATCATTTACGATGGCCCCAATGTCATGATGGGCTACGCGAACAGCAGAAGCGACCTGTCGCTTGGCGACGAATTGCAGGGGCGGCTGGTCACCGGCGATCTCGGCTACCTTGATAACGACGGATTTCTTTACCCGACCGGCCGGGCCAAACGCGACATGAAGCTGTTTGGAATTCGGGTCAATCTCGACGAAGTGGAAGCGATTCTGCGCGTGCATGGACCCACGGCGGTAATTGGATGCGGCGATAAACTTGTGGCCTATTGCGAGCATGGCAATGAGCAGGCGTTGAACAATCTTCGCCATGAGCTGGCCATCAAGTTGAACATCCATTGGCAAGCGCTGGACTTTCGCCGCATCGGGAGCATACCGGTTACAGCGAGCGGAAAGATCGATTACCGGACGCTGGAGCAGTTATGACAGAGGATGCCGCGTTTGACCAACTCCTCGAATCGCCCCAATACAGCCTGACTCAGCCGCTCAAGGAAAGCCTGCTGCTTCCTCTTCTGAATGCGCTGACCGATCATCATCGTGCGCGATGCCCGGAGTACGCGAAACTGATTTCGCTGCTGCATCCGGAGCTGAAGCAGGCCGGCTCTCCCGCCGAAATCCCTTTCATACCGGTCGGCTTGTTCAAGACGCATGTTCTGTGCAGCATTCCGCCCGATGAAGTTTTCAAGACTTTGACCTCCAGTGGTACGACAGGCCAGCAAGTCAGCCAGATTTTTCTCGATCGGGAGACCGCACGCCGCCAGACGGTCGCTCTCGGGCGGATCATGGCGCAAGTACTCGGGCCGGAGCGCGTACCCATGATCGTCGTCGATTCGAACGGGCTGGTACGAGATCGCGGACGGTTCAGCGCGCGCGCCGCCGGAGTGCTCGGCATGCTGAATTTCGGCAGGAATCATTTTTACGCCCTTGACGAGCACATGGACCTCGATGAAAACGGTCTCCGTGCATTCCTTGAAAAGTTCGGCAGCAAGCCGTTCCTGATTTTCGGCTTCACTTTCATGGTGTGGCAGTACTTCTTTGAGCGAATTCGCGACATGGGGCTCGACCTGTCGCAGGGCACGCTCGTGCACAGCGGCGGGTGGAAGAAGCTTCAGGAACGAGCGGTGAGCAATGTCGAATTCCGGCGCTCGTTTGAAGAGGCAGCCAAGCTGAAACGCATTTTCAATTTCTATGGAATGGTGGAGCAGGTTGGGAGCGTGTATGTCGAGGCAGAAGACGGCCTGCTTTACCCGCCCAATTTCGCGGACATCATCATTCGGGATCCGGCGACGATGCGGGAACTGCCGCCTAGCGAGCCCGGCGTGATTCAAGTTTTGAGCGCGCTGCCGCTAAGTTATCCGGGGCATTCCATTCTTACCGAAGATCTGGGCGTAATCCACTCTATTGACGGGTCATCGAGTGAGCGGCGCGGGAAGGCGTTCCGCGTTCTGGGCCGTGTGCCGAAATCGGAGTTGCGGGGCTGCAGCGACACGCATGCGGTCGAGGTAGCTGCTTGACAGTTCGTGAAATCGCACCAGTCGAGCAATGTGTCGAGGCATCGGAAGTCGTGGCCCGATTGCAGAGTGCCCCGTCATCGTTCCCGCCATTTGCACCCGAAATTATCCAGTTCTGCGGCCGGTTCTCGCGCTTGATTTTTCAAAATAAGCCGGCGCGCGGGTTTCCCGAGCTGCAGGCGCTTGCCTTCTGGATGCGCCCCGCCGGAGTCGGCCCGCTGAACGACGCGGTCCGGCGTCTGGAGACTCGGCACACGCGGCTGGTTCCGCGGGGAGTCGTCTTTCACATCCCACCGGCAAATGTCGACACGATATTTGTCTATTCCTGGATCGTTTCGATGCTGATGGGAAACCGGAATCTCATCCGCCTCTCGTCATCCGTGACGCCGCAGGTGGACCTCCTTTGCCGCATCCTGAATGAAGCACTGGCGGAATCGGATCCCGTGTTTCGGAACCAGACGATTATCGTCCAGTATGGCCATGAGCGTGAGATCACAGAACTGTTTTCCCAAAGCGCGGATGTTCGCGTGATCTGGGGCGGCGATCAGACAGTGAACGCGATCCGGTCCATTCCTTTGCCTCCTCACGCCTCAGAACTGACGTTCCCCGACCGCTTCTCCTTGTGCGCCATTCGAGCGGAAAACTATCTGGGCCTCGATGAGGCTCAAGGAATCGGCCTCGTCGAAAAGTTCTACAACGACACTTTCTGGTTCGATCAAATGGCCTGTTCTTCGCCGCGGCTGATGCTGTGGTGCGGAGACAAAGCGGAATGCGGGCGCGCATCTTCTCTCTTTTTCTGTCGTCTTCAGGAATGTATTCGCCGCAAAGGCTACGCGCCTGAGACGGGTATCCGCATGAACCGTTTTACTTTCGCCTGCCGCGCTATCCTGGATCGTCCCGTTACGGCGTATCAGGACTTTCAGGGCGACTTGCCTGTGCTGACGCTTGGCTCATTGGAGAACTTCAGCCGCGACCATTGTGGAGGCGGCCTGATGCTCGAGTTCTACAGCAGCGGGCTTGACGCCCTGGCTCCCGCGGTTACGCATCGCGATCAGACGCTGACGCAGTTCGGGTTCGACAGCATCGAACTGGAAACGTTTGTGAAGCTGTTGAACGGGCGCGGGATCGATCGCATTGTGCCGATCGGTGAGGCGCTCCATTTTCAGCATTTCTGGGATGGTTACGATTTGTTTCAGTCCCTCAGTCGAAGCGTCTATGTGCAGACATAACGAGGCCGCCAGCCCGCACGGCACGTGCGTTATTATGAAGACGCTGTTTTTCTGTATTCATGCGTCCCAGCAACAGACGTGATGCGATTATCGATCTGGTCCGCGAGCGAGAGCGCGTCACAGTCGATTTTCTCGCCCGGCAATTGAGAGCGTCTTGTGAAACTATCCGGCGGGACCTTACTGATTTAGCCGCACGAGGCCTCATACGGAAGTTCCACGGCGGAGCCACTCTGCCGGACGTTTCCGGCGCTGGTCTCAAAACAGAAGGATCCTTTCAGTCCCGCATGCAAGACCATCTACGCGAAAAACGCACGATTGGTCGCCGTGCCGCTTCTCTGTTTTCACCCGGAGATACTTTGCTCATCGATACCGGCACGACGACCGTCATCTTCGCAGAAGAGCTTACCAGACTTTCGCGCCTGACGGTCATCACAAATTCGCTTGCAATCGCTCAGATCATGGCGCGCGGTGAAGGGAATCGCGCGTTCCTCCTGGGGGGTGAATATAGCGATGATGCCAGCGAGAATCTCGGCACGCTAGCCGTGGAACAGGTGTCCCGGTTTCACGCAACGCACGCGGTTTTGACCGTGGGTGCGATCGAAGCAGACGGCATTTTCGACTATAACCTCAATGAAGCGGAAATCGCCCGTGCAATGATCGCGCAATCCCGACACGTAACGGTTCTTGCCGATTCGAGCAAGTTCGGCAGGAGCGCCCTGTTTCAGGTTTGCACGCTCGCAGCCATCGACCGGCTGGTCGTGAACGAAGCGCCCGACGGCGCTATGGTTGAGGCTCTCCGGGCCGCGGAGGTCGAGGTGATCATCGCGCCGGCAAGCGAAGCGGTTGTGAAGATCGCCTAAAGCACGCGAGCCCCACGGTCGTCAAAAATCGAACCGGAGGGAAAGCTGTGTAGTCCGCGCCCCGGTGCCTTCCGTAGCTTGCAAAGAGCTGATCAATCCGAAGGAACTGGAGTTGGCCACCATATTGGGTGTCCCAAAATTTGGATGGTTCAGTAGGTTCGTGAAAGTAGCGTCCAGTCGAAAACGCATGCGCTCCGTGACAGGGAAGAATTTCCCTAAACCGCCACTCCACACGGCTGTACCAGGACCGGTCAGAATGCCGACACCGGAGTTTCCAAATCGTCCGATCGGGCCGGACCATCCGTAAAAAAAGCAGCTATTCCCGAACACTTGGCCCTCGCTGGTCGAAAGGCCATCGCACGCGCTCGCCGGAAGCCGGTCCGGGCGCTGGACACCATAGCGATTCGGCGCGTTAGTACCAGAGGGGTCATTGCTTCCGTTATAGTAAGGCGTCAGGAAGGGACCCGTCTGAAACAGAATGATGTCGGTCGTCTGCCAACCGCCTAACAGCGAATCGGCAAACCGGTTCATGTTACTACCGAACTTCTTGCCACGACCGAACGGAAGATCGATTGTGGCCGTTGTAAGCCACCGGTGCCGGCGCGAAAAGGCCACGTCCCCGTAGTTCGCGCCGAGGTCGTATCGATTCTGGATGCGCGGACCATTTTCAGACTGGTAGCCGGAGGGATTATCGCCTTCCCCGTCGGAGAGATTTTTGGCCCAAACATAGCTCGACTGCAGAAAGACGCCCCCACTATAGCGATGCGTGACGACGGTCTCCAAGGCGTTATAAATCGACGTCCCGCCATTGTCTCGGGTCTTGATCTGCGCCCAGTTCAGGAAGGGCTTCTCGCGCGGATCAAACGGCGTGGACTGAGGTTCAATCTGGTTCAGATCGGGGCTGACGGGCAGCCCGATGGAACGGAGCCCGGTATACGTCAGGCGTAAACCAGTCTGCGCCCCAAGCTCGCGCTCTATCGTGAAATTCCACTGCGAGACATATGGATCGTGAAAATCGATTTGATTAGAGGTTCCAAATGACGCATTGCCCGCGAGACCGACGCTGGTCGCAGTTCCCGTCTTCGTATTCGGAAACTGGATGGCCGCAACGCCATTCACGATCGAATTCTGAAAGGACCGGTAGTCGCTTGTGTGTACACCGGTGAGCGAATAGAACATCTGACCCAGGATGGTTTGATCGTAGATGCCTGCTCCCGTACGGATGACTGTTTTGTCATTTATACGATAGGCGAGGCCGAGGCGGGGCAAGATATTGGTCTTGTCGCTAACGCGAAGCGTATCGGGAACTCCGTCCTCGGCGGCTGTTTCGACGACGGTGCATGGAAACAGGCCATACGGCGTTGGATTGGGCTTTGGAAGGCTACAGGCATTGATGCCCTCCAGAAAGTTTGGAGTCGCGAGGGCGAGTGATTTGGCGTTCGGAACGATAACGTGTCCGTTGGCGCGATCGAAATTTGTGATCTGCAAGCTGTTGTCGTGGAAAGGCGGATGATATTCGAATCGCACGCCCATGTCGACGGTGAGCCTGGAGCCAAGTTTGATCGTATCCTGCGCAAAAAAGCCATATGCTTTATCGAACCCATCAAAGTCCGGGCCTGCATTGACTACTACTGTGCTGCTGGGCACGCCCAGAAGAAAATCGGCCATATCGCTGCCGGTAAGGTTCCCATTGAAAAAGAAACTTCCAAAATTGTCCGGACCGGCAAAGCTCTCATAGTCCGACAAGCGCATCGCCCGGATGTCAAAACCGAATTTGAACGTGTGGCGGCCGCGAATCCAGGTCAGATTGTCGGCCCACTGATATTTGTGCTCATGCAATAATTCCTCGCGGGAACCCCCAAGCGTCGTAATGCCCGAGGAGCCGTCAAATTCAAAATAAGGATAGGCCGAACCTTTGGGGAAAGGACCGAGCTGCTGCAGACCCAGGTCTTGGATGAGCTTCTCGCCGTCCGGGAATTGGGGATATGTAATGTCCGTGGTTTGCTGGTTGTAGCCAAATCGGAATTCATTCAGCAGGTCCGGACGAATCGTATAGTTATACGACACGACGATACTTTGGGGATCCAGGATCGTGTCCTGAGCTACAGCTAGAGGCCGTGGAACTTCAGAGCTGAAATCCTTCGAACTCCAGCGAACAAACAACGATTGTTTGGTCGACAGATTCTGATCCACCCGAATGTCATAGAGATTCGCGGTAATAGGCTGAGGAGCATTGACACTGAAGTTATTGTCTGTGTTGAGGGGATTCGCATTCGGCTGGTTGGGGAGCGGGTAAAACGTGCTGAGTACCTTTTGCGACACCGGATTGATCATGCTGGCCGGAATCTGATTGTGGGGAAACGGCGCCCCCGTGAATGGATTCTTGAGTTGCGTGCCCCCAGGAGTGGCACAGATTCCTTCCGCATCATAAGAGCTGCAGAGAGCGGAGAGGTCTCCGTTTCTCATCGCCTGGGTGGGAACGTTGTTTGTGATGGGTGCCGCGCTGTGTTGCCGGTTTCCTTCCCAGTCAAAAAAGAAGAAGGTCCGATTCTTCCCGTCGTAAACCTTGGGTATCCACACCGGGCCGCTTAGCGAGCCGCCAAACGTGTTATCGCGTTTTTTTGGCTTTCCATTGGCGAAGTCGGGAGTAGCATCCAAAGCGTCATTCTGAAAATATTCGAACGCGGAACCGTGGTAGTCGTTCGTCCCGCCTTTCGTAATGAACGTGACGTCTCCCACTTGACCAAACTCTGCCGTGGCTAACTGGGAAGTCACCTTAACCTCTGCGACTTGCTCCGTGGAGGGAAACATCTCGGGCGTCGGTCCATTGCGAAGAGGCGAGGTAACCGAGAACCCATCCACCGTAAACTCGTTTTGCCCGGGATGGCTGCCATCAATGGAAACGCCGTTGCCGTTGCGGTCTGCTGGGCCGGTGGAATCTACAGTGATCCCAGGTAAGGTGGTGATGGAATACAGAGGAGTGGTGCTTTTTCCACGGTAGTTCATCGGAAGCCCTTTAACCTCCTGGCCCTCTTGCACATCTCGTACGGTTGCGGTTTCCGTGGTAATCACCGGTGTCGCCGCTGTAACTTCGATTGCCGACGAGGTGGCTCCCACTTCGAGAGGCACATCGACCCTCACCTCGGAGCGTGGCCCAAGCAATACACCCCGTCTTACGAATTTCTTGAATCCCGAAGCTGTGACGGCAACCTCGTACTGGCCCGGTAAGAGGTTGAGAACCTGATAATCACCGCGAGCGTCGCTGGTTGTGCTCTTTTGAGTGTTGGTATCCAACTCTGTCACTGTGACGCTGGCTGCGGGGACTACTCCTCCCGAAGCGTCCTGCACCGTCCCAAGCAGAGTGCCGTATGTAGACTGGGCTGGCATGCAAGCGGCTGCCAGGCATAGAACAGCGATAGACGTGATGGCTCGTCTCACCATGAGTTCGTCCTTTCACCTGCTTTTCGAAATGTTCCGGAGACCACGTGGAATTGCGAGCTATGTTGCCACGAGTTGACTGACTAGTCAAGTTAATATACGATTACGGAAAATAAATCTGACCGAATGGAGCCGGGAACTTGATTTTCGACAGTTCGTACGACGTAGCAGTGATCGGCGGAGGCGTGGTCGGGTGCGCGATGGCTCGCCGGTTTACGCTGGAAGGCGCCAAAGTTGTTCTCCTTGAGAAGGCTCCGGATATTCTAACTGGGGCGAGCAAAGGCAACAGCGCGATCCTGCATACGGGCTTCGATGCTCCACCAGGAAGCTTGGAGTTAACTTGTATCCGCCGGGGCTACCAAGAGTATCTGGAGATCCGGGAAGGACTCGGACTGCCCTGGCTCAAGACAGGGGCCGTCGTTGTGGCCTGGAACGAACACGAAGCCGCCCAGCTGGATGCGCTCGAGGCTCGGGCGAAAGCCAACGGCGTGATAGATGTTCGCCAGATCAGCCGCAACGAATTGCTTGAAAGGGAACCAAATCTCTCGCCGAAGGCACAGGCCGGGCTGGTCGTTTCAGGCGAATCCATTATCGACCCTTGGTCGGCTCCGCTGGCCTACTTGCGACAAGCTATTGAAAATGGGGCAGAAACGCGATTTAGTACACCCGTCTTATCTGGAACATTTTCTGGTTCCACTTGGAATTTGGTAACGGAGTCGGGGCCAATCGTTGCCCGAACGGTCATAAACTGTGCGGGATTGTTTGGGGACATTGTCGAATCGCGCCTTTTGGGTTCAGCGGGGTTCACCATTCGCCCGGTAAAGGGACAATTTGTCGTTTTTGACAAGGCCGCCACCAAATTGCTGAATTCCATCCTCCTCCGAGTACCCACGGAGCGTACCAAGGGGATCTTGCTGGCCCGGACGATTTTCGGGAACGTCCTCATCGGGCCGACAGCCGAAGAACAGCAGGACCGCGAAAGGGCAACTGTAGACCGGAATTCCCTGAAAATGCTCCTTGAGAGAGCAGCCGAGATCATTCCCGCTCTGAAGAGCATTCCGGTCACGGCCGTCTATGCTGGTCTTCGACCGGCTACGGAACGCAGAGAATACCGCATATCGTTTCATCCAGCCTGGCAATATGCGGCTGTGGGTGGAATTCGGTCCACCGGACTCACCAGTGCGCTCGGCATCGCGCGGCATGTATTCGCCCTGTATTCCGAACGCGGATCGCGGCACACGGCCCTTGAAAGACCCTTGTGGTCGCAGACGGCCAATCTTGCGGAGCATTGTGCCCGGGATTGGCAAAGTCCAGGTTACGGCGAAATTATTTGCCATTGTGAACTGACGACCCGCCGCGAAGTGGAACAAGCCTTTGCAGGGCCGCTACCAGCCAGAGATTTTGGAGGATTGAAGAGACGGACGCGCGCAGGCATGGGGCGTTGCCAAGGGTTTTATTGCAGTGCCCGTCTTGCAGACTTGAGCCGAGGGCGTCTTGTGGACCCGCTCGCGTTGGAAGGACGAGGTTGAAGCAGCTTTGGGTTGACGTGGCAATCGTGGGCGGAGGACCTGCTGGAATCGCAGCCGCCCTGGAGCTGCGCCGACGCGGCGTAGCGAGAGTGGTCCTACTCGATCGTGAAGAGACAATTGGCGGAATCCCGCGGCATTGCGGCCATCCTTCTTTCGGCCTTTTTGAGTTTGGCCGACTTCTCCGAGGGCCGGCTTATGCCCGTAAGTTAGCGGACGCGGCGTTCGCAGCAGGTGTGGAAATCCGTACCCGGCATACGGTTGTGGCCCCGCGCGAAGAAGGCCATTTGGAGGTGGCTACACCGGAGGGCATCCTAGCGATTCACGCTGCGCGGACTATTATCGCCACGGGTGCCCGGGAAACTCCGCTCGCCGCCCGCTTGATTTCCGGGGACCGCCTGATCGGCTGTCTCACAACCGGATCGCTTCAAGCTTTTCTGTATCTCCACAATCTGATCCCGTTCCGGCGACCCGTGATCCTGGGAACAGAGATCGTAAGCTTATCTGCTGTCCTTACCTGCCGATTCGCCGGATTACAACCCGCGGCGGTGATCGAGTCCGACCCTTGGCCAACCGTGCAACGGCCTTGGGATTTCCTGCCACGAATGCTTGGTATACCGATGTACTTTGGAGCGGAGATTACGGATATCCGTGGTAATGGCCGAGTGCAGTCGGTGCGAGTGGAACTCGCCGACGGTGGTGTGCGTGAAATCGCTTGCGACGGAGTCCTTTGTACCGGACGCTTTGTGCCAGAAATTGGTCTCTTGACTAACAGTCATCTTACGGTAGATGAAGGCAGCGGAGGCCCTTCGATTGATCAGTTCGGCCGTTGCTCCGACCCTCAATATTTCGCTGCCGGCAACGTCCTTCGACCGGTTGAAACCGCAGGCTGGTCGTACCGCGAGGGGCGGCGCATTGGCGGCTTCGTCGCCGACGATCTTTCGCAAGGATTGCCCAACTACGTTCGCAGCGTCCAAATTGTGCGGAGACCTCACGTAAAGCTTGTGGTTCCTCAGCGCGTCGCCATGCCCTTATCGAGCGAAGGGTTGGGGCAATTGCAATTGCGTTTCGATAGCGTGGCGACGGGAGATCTCACCGTTGAGGCCGACGGCCAGTGCCTCTGGCGCCGCAGGATCAAGGCTCGTCCGGAGCGACGGTTTCTCGTCAGTCTCACCAACTTGGATGGCGCTTCCGGGGCGGACGTGATCACAATCGGTATTCGGGAAAACTAGCGTGACGCGAACGGCGGCTATTGATCAAGGAACCACTAGCACACGAGTATTGGTGGCCAGCGATGACGGCATTTCGGAAGTCAAACATTCCATCCGCCACCGGCAGCATCGGCCACAGCCAGGGTGGGTGGAGCATGATGCCGAAGAACTCCTCGGCAATGTTCGAATATGCGCGGAGGCAGGACGTGAAACGGCGGGCGCGTTGGACGCAATCGGAATCGCCAACCAGGGAGAAAGTTGCCTGGCCTGGGACGCCGTAACCGGAGAGCCCATCTCCCCGGTAATTGTATGGCAGGACACTCGCACAGCGGATATAGTCGAGCGCTTGCGTGCAGAAGGAGGCGAGGTTGTAACACGGCAGCGCGCGGGCCTGCCACTCGACACTTATTTTTCCGCCGCGAAACTGACCTGGATTTTGGAGAATATCCCCGAGGCGGTCCAACGAATGCGACGCGGCCGCCTCCGATTGGGAACCACGGATGCGTTTTTTCTCGAGCGCCTTACCGGTGTCTTTGCGACCGATGTCACCACCGCATCTCGAACTTCGCTGATGAATCTGGAGGCCTGCCAGTGGGACGACGAATTGTGCCGCCTCTTTGGGGTGCCTATCGAGAATCTCCCGGAAATTCGCCCAACTGTCGGATCGTTTGGAGAGTTGGATCGCGTTCCTTTGATGGCTGCCATTGTCGATCAACAGGCTGCCCTTTACGGTCATGGTTGCCGTAAGACGGGCGACGCAAAAATAACCTTCGGTACCGGGGCGTTTATGCTCGCCGTCACGGGCGCCAGCGCTGTTCGTGCCCACGAACGAGGCCTGTTGCCCACCGTGGCTTGGCGGATCCGAAATGAAGAAACGGTGTTTGCGGTGGACGGCGGTCTACACGACGCAGGGGCAGTTGTGGAATGGATCCAGAGGCTTGGTTTGTTCAATGACTTTGCCGAGTTGACGGAGTTTGATGCCGATCCGGCGATTTCGCGCGGCCTGGTTTTTGTGCCGGCTCTATCCGGACTGGCTTGCCCGCACTGGGACCGCGGCGCTGCCGGAATCTGGATTGGGATGACCGCAGACACCAGCCGCAGCGATCTTTGCCAAGCGGCGCTCGAGGGTATCGCTTTCGGCGTAGCGGAAATTATTTCGGAGACGAGTAAGAGCGTCGCCATCGCTGATCGTCTCTCCATCGACGGTGGCCTCGTGGGCAGCCGCTACTTCGTTCAGTTTTTGGCTGACGTTACCGGGCGGCGTGTTTTGGCACCATCGTTATGCGACCTCACCGCGCATGGGTGCGCAGCACTGGCAGCGGTCGGCATTGGATGCGAGGTACCAACATCGCAGGTGCCGCCCACGGCCTTTGTGCCTCGAAAAGTGGAACGTACAGCCTGGCGGGAGCGGTATGCAAGCGCGGTCTCGCGAGCCATGCATTGGCGGTAAAGACGCGAACGGCCTGGGAGTCCACATGCGGTTCGCGGCTAAGAATACGCGTAGACTAACGCGAGCACGCCGATTACGCTGGCAAGCAGCAGACTGTGTTTTAATGTAGCGCGGAACAGGCGAGGCTCTTCTTCGGCCTTCAGCCCGGCTGCAGCAGCAGCAACCGCGATACTCTGCAGGCTGATCATTTTGCCCATTACTCCGCCAGCGGAGTTCGTGCCAGCGGTGAGAACAGGGCTCAGGCCCAAACGATGCGCCGTGACCTGCTGCAACCCTCCGAACAGCGCATTCGACGAAGTGTCGCTGCCGGTGAGAAACACGCCGAGCCAACCCAGCATCGCGCTGAAGTACGGGAATGCCTTTCCGGTGGCCGCGAATGCCAGCCCCAATGTCGCCGTCGCGCCGGAATAATTCATGACGAATGCCAGGGCGAGCACGGCCGTGATACTGACGAACGCGAACCTCAGTTGCACGGCGGACCCCAGAGCCAGGCGCAGGAAGCGTACGGGCCGCACACGCAACAGCACGGCCGAGGCCAGTGTGGCGAAAGCGCACGCGGTGCCTGCTTCGGCCAAATAGCGGAACCGGTAGATCGCCGCGTACGGGCCGGCCTTCGTCACCACGGGCGGAAGTTGCTCGATGTGATTGTGCAGGCCAGGCCAGGCAAACGTGAAGCTTGCCTGATTCAGAACTGCCTTCACGCTATCGAAACTCCACGCCAGAATAAAGACCACCAGCAAGAGATATGGCGACCAGGCGCGCACGACTTCTGAGAAGGGAACCCGCGGACCGGAATCCGGCGTGGCGCCGGCGGGTCGCCAAAACCGCAGCAGGAGCACTAATGAAACCACTGCCGCGAGCGAGCTGAGAATATCGGTCAGGTAAGGCCCGACGAAATTTGAAACCAGAAATTGCGTTGCCGCGAAGCTCGCGCCGCAGCTTAAGGCAGCCGGCCAGACTCGCCGGATTGCGCGGCGTCCATCCATCACGATCACGAGATAAGCGGGAATGAAGAGCGAGACCGGCGCACACAATCGCCCCACCTGTTTGCTAAGCGCATCGAGGGGAAGCCCGGTCGTGGCCGCGAGCGTGACCAGCGGAATCGCAAGGGACCCGAAAGCGACCGGGGCCGTGTTTGCCAGCAAGCAAATCTCGGCCGCATAGAAGGCGGAAAACCCAAGGCCCGCCAGTATCGCCGCCGCAACGGCCACCGGTGTGCCAAAACCGGCCGCACCCTCGAGAAATGCGCCAAAGGCGAAAGCAATCAGGAGCGCCTGCAGATTCCTGTCGCTTGTGAGCTGGCCAATCGATTTCTTGAGGATCTCGAATTTGCCAGTCTCCACCGTCAAACGGTAGAGCAGGATTGCCCAGTAGATGACCCAGAAGATGGGGAATGTGCCGAATGCCGCTCCGTACAGCGCCGCGTCAAGCGCAAGCGTTGCTGGCATGCGATACGCAACGACGGCGACGATTAAGGCTGCGACCAGGCCCAGTACAGACGAAATCCAGGCAGTTACGCGCCGGATTCCAATCGCATATAAGAGCGCAGCGATGGGCAACGCGGCGACGAGGGACGACCAGAAGAGGCTATTTGCGATGGGTAGGTACGTTTGCTGCCACAAACGCAGAGCATATCAGTGTGCTCGTTCCAGACGAGCCGGAACGGTGCCGGCCTTCGCGAATCAGGTTAGCGAAACAGGTTATATGATTGGCAATTAGCCTTTGAGCAGACAGAACACCCGGCAGGAAGAGGAAATGCTGGGAGAGCAATATCGCTTCCTGTTTGACCATAACCCTGAGCCGATGTGGGTTTATGACCTTGAAACGCTGCGGTTTCTTTCGGTCAATCATTCGGCGCTCGCCACCTACGGGTACTCGCGCGATGAGTTTCTTAACATGACCATTACGCAAATCCGTCCGCCGGAAGAAATTCCGAGCCTTCTGGCGGACCTCACGAAGACAGCAGGCGAAACACGATCCCATTCCGGTCCCTGGCGGCATCTAAAGAAGGACGGCTCCCTCCTGAACGTCGAGATCACCTCGCTTCCGATGGAATATTTAGGTCGTGCGGCCCGGTTCGTGCTTGCACTGGACGTTACCGGTCGCGTGCGCGCGGAACAAGAACGCGAAGCGATCCTGCTTCGCGAGAAGGAGGCTCGAGCCAGGGTCGAGGCAGCGAACGCAGCCTTGTCGAAGCTGAATGCCGCTCTTCAAAGGGCGAATATCGATCTGGAGCAGTTTGCTTACTCGGCCAGTCACGACCTACAGGAGCCGATCCGGACAGTAGTCATTTACACAGACCTGCTGAAGGATCAATTCGGAGGCAAGCTGAACGGACAAGCCGATGAGTTCATCAATCGCGCAGCTGGGGCGGCACGGCGCATCGAGATGCTGGTAAAAGATCTGCTGGCCTACGCGCAAGCGGCCGACGGCTGCGATGCTTCGGAAGCAGATGCAAATACAGTGCTCGGAACAACGCTGGCGAACCTGGAGATGATCATCGCTGAAAACCGCGCCGCCGTCACGCAGGACCGCCTTCCGATCGTGAAGGTAGGGCCGCTCCATCTGCAACAGATTTTTCAAAATCTCGTCAGTAATGCTCTGAAATATCGCGGCAACTCGCCGCCTCGTATTCACGTATCCGCGCGGCAGAAACACGAAATGTGGAGGTTTTCGATCGCGGACAACGGAATCGGCATCGATGCCCGATATCATAAGCAGATATTCGGCCTTTTCAAGCGGCTGCACGGCTGCGAAGAATATACTGGCACCGGTATCGGACTGGCCATCTGCCAGAAGGTGGTGGCGCGCTATGGAGGAAGCATTTGGGTAGAGTCGGAGCCCGGAAAGGGTTCCACGTTTCACTTCACGCTCCCGGGGGAAGCGAATGAAGACTATAGCGCCGGCTGATCCCGGCGTGCTGCTGATCCTGCTCGTGGAAGATTGTCAGGCGGACGTCTTTCTGGTCAAAGAAGCCATCCGAAAGGAAGGGCTTCCCGCTCAATTGCAAGTCCTGAATGACGGCGAAAAGGCCGTTCGCTTCATCGATCAGATCGATGCCGGAGGTGAGGCAACGTGTCCGAATCTCCTCCTTCTTGATCTCAATCTTCCACGGATAAGCGGAGAAGACGTACTGCGGCGGCTGAGAAAGAGTCCTAAATGCGGCCATATTCCCGTTGTCATCCTGACCTCCTCCGACGCTCCATCCGATCGGGAACGCGCTACCCGGCTGGGCATCAGCGAGTATTTTCGAAAGCCGTCCAGTTTGAACGAGTTTATGCAGGTGGGCGGGCTCATTCACCGCATCTGGACGGAAAGCAGGGTGGAATGAAATTCAATCTGGCAGACCACGAACCCCGATGGTCTATCCCACCTCGCGTAGCGGTCCGGCGCCTTCTGCCGGCTTGCAATCGTAGAACGCAGGCGTAATGCCGAAGCGCGCGCGATAGGCGTCTGTCAGAGTTTGCCGAAAGGCCGCCACCGCATCGGGCGCAACCAGATTGACAGTACAGCCTCCAAAGCCCCCGCCCGTCATGCGCGCACCGTACACACCAGGCAGCCCGATAGCCGTGTCTACTAGAAAATCGATCTCTTCGCACGTGATCTCGTAATCGTGCTGCATGCTGCGGTGAGAAGCGACGAACAGGCTTCCCATCCCGTGTAAATCATGCTTCCGGGCGGCGGCCCCGAACTCGAGAACGCGCTGCGTCTCGGAAATCACGTGCCGCGCGCGGCGGCGCGGCAACTCCGGAATCGCATTCCCGACGCGATTGAACAGTTCGAGTGAGACGTCGCGCAGACTCTGGATCCGAGGTTCAACTTTCGCGATAGCTGCGACCGCGGCCTGACACTCGGCCACACGCTCGCGGTAGGCCGAATTTCCCAGCTCGTGCTTGACCATCGAGTTCACCGCGACAATGCTCAATTCGCTCGGCAGGGGCACGTATTCATGCTCCAGGCTGCGGCAATCGATTTGGATCGCCGCGCCAGCATGCCCGAAGACCGACGCGTACTGGTCCATAATGCCGCAAGGCATGCCGACAAATCCTGATTCCGCGCGCTGACCGAGGAGAGCAATCTGAAGCCGGTCCATCGGGTTCGAATCAAGCAGCGCAACCGCGCTCGCAATCTCCAGCGCGGCCGAGGAACTGAGGCCCGATCCGGCCGGCACCGTGCTTGCGATCAACAGGTCGAAGCCCCTAAGCCTCACCCCTGCACTCAGCAGTTCGCGGGCGACTCCCACCACGTAATCGTGCCAAGCGTGACTGGGCGTGGCATGCGCGACTTCGTCGAGGGCGATATCGAAATCGTCGTCCATCTCGCGCGAATGAATTCGCAGCTTGTCATGCGCGGCAGGAGCAATGGCTACGAAGCACGCCATCTCCAGCGCAATCGGGAAGACAAAGCCCAGATTGTAATCCGTGTGCTCGCCGATCAGATTTACGCGGCCTGGCGCCCGGTACAAGCTTGGGCTCGCGCCAGATCCGAAGTGCCGGCGGAACCCCTCTACGATTTCGTCCGATACGAGAGCCACAGCATAATTCCTCCGAATATCAGCAGTGTCAGACCGCACCATGCGTTCACATTCACGTCCGGAACCAACTCGGCGCGCGCCGAGGAAAACAGTCCATAGAGCAGCAGAATCAGCCCTAGAAGGGTGAATAGAAAGCCAGTCGGCCGGCGCAAATCGTCCATAGCCGCCTACCAGTAAATGATGTTCATAATGACGAGTACGATCACGACAATGACGGCCAGCGGACCCGGGCGCTTGTACCAGGGCGCTCCTTCCTCGCGCGGAAGATCCGTCACTCCGTAGACCAGGTTATGCAATTCGCTCTCGGGCCTTGGATTTGTCACCAGCGTCACGAGGACGGTTACAAAGAAGCACGCGGACCACGAAATGATAGCGATCCAAAAGTTCTGCGCCATCGAAGACGGGAACTGGTGGAGAGGGGCGATCCACCCTCCTTTTGCCTCGGCCACCGTAAGGCCTAACGTAAGGCCGCCGCCAACCAAGCCCGTCACCATGCCCCAAAACGCGCCATGCCCAGTTGTCCGCTTCCAGAACATACCGAGCAGGAAAGTGGCAAACAGCGGTGCGTTCACAAACGCGAACACGAGCTGCAGGAAATCCATGATGTTGTTGAAGTGAGTGGCAAGAAAGGCAGTTCCAATGGAGAGCGCGACTCCCACCACGGTCGTGATCCGCCCGACCCAAAGATAGTGACTGTCCGGCGCGCTCTTCTTCATATAGCTCTGATAAAGGTCATAGGTGAAGACCGTGTTGAAGGCCGTGACATTTCCGGCCATTCCGGACATGAAGGATGCCATGAGGGCCGTGAGGCCGATCCCGAGCATACCTGCCGGGTAAAACTTCGCCATCAGCGTCGTGAGAACCAGGTCGTAGTTATATCCGCCGGTGGCTTTCAGCGGGATGGTGTAGCCGCTCGACATACTCATGAGAGCGACGGCAGCAACACCGGGCAGAATAACGACGAAGGGCATGAAAATCTTGGGAAAGGCGGCAAACAGGGGAGTCTGGCGCGCGCCGGCCATGGTTTCGGCAGCCATAGCGCGCTGGATGACCAGGAAGTTCGTGCACCAGTAGCCGAACGAGAGCACGAATCCCAGGCCGAAGATCAGCCCGAAAACCTCTATACCCATAGGGTTCTCGCTGGCGTGGGCCGTATACCTCCAGGTGTGGCTCATAACGGGCTGCAGGCGGGCCGAAAGACCGCTCCAGCCCCCCGCTTTTTCGACCGCCAGGATCGACAGGGGCGCAAATCCCAGCACGATCAGGAAAAACTGCACGACTTCGTTGTAGATGGCACTGGTCAGGCCTCCGAGTAGCGTGTAGATCAGGACAATGGCGGCCGAGAGCAGCACCGAATTGGTGAAGCTCCAGCCCAGCACCAGCTCAAACAGCAGTCCGAGCGCATACATGCTGATCCCGGAGGAGAAGATGGTCATGATCGCAAACGTGATGGCGTTGAGACCGCGGGTCTTTTCGTCAAAACGCAGCTTCAGGTATTCCGGCACGCTGCGCGCCCGGCTGCCGTAATAGAAGGGCATCATAAACAGGCCCACAAAGAGCATGGCCGGTACTGCGCCCACCCAATAGAATTGCGCGGTCATGATGCCGTATTTCGCTCCCGATGCGCACATCCCGATCATTTCCTGGGCGCCGAGGTTCGCAGCGATAAAAGCAAGGCTCGTGATCCAGACTGGAACCGAGTGCCGGGATGTCAAAAAGTCCTCGCTAGTGGCGATTTTCCTTTTGGCCATCCAGCCGATACCCAGCACGAACGCGAAATAAATGATAAGACTGACGTAGTCGATAGGCGAGAGTGTCAAGCGGGCAGTGCCGTCCCGGGGAAATTGTATCGCAGGGGCGTAAACGCTTAAGAATACGGAGCCTGTATACAAGTTGAAAATTTGGCGTAAAATACTGTCGGGAGCTTATCGTTCGGGAACGCGCCGATGTAACATCGCATCGAACGAATAGGGCACGAATATCCAAACAGGATAGAAGGAGTTGCAAGAAATGAAACGCGTGTGGCAAACACCCGCAAAGATCCTGACCGGGCTCTTTGTAGCAGCCGTTTGCGCGATGCCTCAAACCTATACCATTTCGGCCAGGCCCGGGGTTGTCAATTACATCGACGGAAGCGTGCTCCTCAACGGGCAGCCGGTTTCGGCCACCAAGCTGAAATCGACATTCCTCAATGCGAACGATACGCTATCCACAGAAGACGGCAAAGCGGAGGTGCTTCTGACGCCTGGAGTGTTCCTTCGGATCGGCGACAACAGCCAGATTCGGATGGTGTCGCCCTCCTTAACCGACATACAGGTTCAACTCGAACGCGGCCAGGCGATGATCGAAGTCGACGATCTGGTCAAGGACAATCGCATCGCGATGCTGAATCACGGCGGTACAGTCGTAATCGAGAAAACCGGACTATACCGCTTTAGCGCCGACCCGGCTCCGACCGCTTCGGTCATCGATGGTAAAGCCGAAGTAAACATTGGCGACCGGAAGGTTGAGCTCGGAAAAGGCCGTCAGGCGGTCATGGACACAGCACTCAAATCAGAGAAGTTCGACCGCAAAAAAGAAGATGACCTGTATGCCTGGAGCAACGTGCGTTCCGAATATAACGCCGCGGCAAGTTATCAAGCTGCAAAGAACGTGAGCGTTAACAGCTATGGCGGCAGCTATGGGGGCTGGGGCGGCCTCGGCTTTGGGGGGTGGTACGGCCCGGGTTGGTATTGGGACAGCGGCTTTAACAGCTGGGCATGGCTGCCGATGAACGGCGCGTTCTACAGCCCGTTCGGGTATGGCTTCTATGGTCCGGGAGTCCTGCCCTATGCTCCCGTCATTGTGGCTCCTTTATACGGTGGCGGTGGTTTCGTGAGAGGGCAGAAGAACCCTCCCGCTCAGACAGGCGTGAAAACCGCAGCAGTTCCGGTAAAAACCGCGGCCGTTCCCATCAGCCCAAAGAACCCTCCGGCGCTTGGCATGGCGGCGCGCTCGCCTGCTGCAAACCAGGCGGCTCGCAACCAGGCAGCCCGTTCACTTGCAAATAGCGGCGGCTTCCGAACGGCAACCGGCGCTCCGGCAGCCAACTTTGGGGGCGGACGGGTAAGCGGCGGGGGCGTACGGATGAGTGGTCCGTCCACCGGAGCCGGCCGCACGGCTAGCGGCAACGTGTCTGGTGGCGGTGGAATGCGCGGCGGTGGTGGTTCGATGCCCAGCGCTGCCGGCCGAGCCCCTGGCGGGGCACCGAGCGCCAGCCACAAGTAAGCCGCGTCGCAGAAGCAGGCGAAAGCGCCTGCTCCACCGGTTCTCCTCGTCTAGCTGACCTATAAGATACGGAAAGCGCGATGCCTTATCTGCTGAAATCCGAGCCCGATGCCTATTCTTTCTCCGATCTCGAGCGCGACGGAGAGACCCTCTGGGATGGCGTCACGAACCCCGTTGCGGTGAGACATCTCGGGGAGATGAAATCGGGAGACAAATTGGTCATTTATCACACCGGCGGTGAGCGGCGGGCAGTCGGCACGGCAACTGTAACTAACGTCGATTCGAAAAATCCAAAATCGCCTCAGGTTCGGATCAAAGCGGGACATGCACTCGCCCAGCCGCGCACGCTGGCGGACATAAAAGCGCACAAGCTCTTTGCAAACTCACCGCTCGTGAGGCAAGGACGCCTGTCGGTAGTGCCTTTAACCGCAGAGCAGTACGAATGGCTGACGAAGTCCTGACTACTGCGGAAGCCCGATCCGCCACTCCTCAGCAGTATGAATGACCTGGATCCCAATCCACTTGCCTTCACTTTGCAGACAATTCTGAAAATTCGGTTTGTCTGACCTTCGTTGGTTGAGCCAGCAGCACTAACGTATCAATATCGAAATTTTTATGAAGATCTAAACAGAAAAGGTCTGGTGCGTCTTCATACGCCACAGGTTTGTCCAGAAGAAACGATAATGTCCGCATCCCTCCACGAGTTGACAAATCATTGAACAAATTCGATTCAACTGCCGACGCTATCAGGGCCACGACCTGACTTCTGACGCCGCTACTTTCTAGATGAACCACTCTGGCTCGCGTAACAGCCTGCAACCAACGGGATATGCCGATAAGCTGTGCGGCTTCAACACCGACTGCGCGGTCGCCAAGCGTTGCCAGCATGTGGGCGTACTCCTCCGGACCTGGCTTGTCCGGTTTCGCATCACCAAAAAACAATAGATCTACGGCCATTACCTGCTCGCCTCGATTGATAAGGTCGGAAATCCTCGCTGCTGCTTCCTTCTTACCCTTGTCGCTGAGCAGGATCGCCATGGGCGCGTCATCAGAGACCCCTATGGCTTTCAGCCAGACTCCCGTAGCACCGAGGCCGTCGTTCATTTGAAAAAAATATGACCGGGTCTCCACTCCATTTCGCTTAGTGTTGCTAATGGCCCAAGGGTGTTGCAAACTCACGGGGTGATAACGCACGACGTCGCGGAGCTTTTCTCGCTCACTCGAACCCCATTGACCGCGGTCCTTATCGGCAGGCGCAGCGGGCGTTTGGGTATACGTTCGGTTAAGCTTCTGGGCCAACCTCAAGATGGTTAGATTATCCTTCGATAGACCGACTTTCAGTTCGTCATACCTCTGTATTTGGTTCGCGACCGGTATTTCACTCTCGATCGACGGAAGCCGAAAACTCCTGGCGAAGAACCGATAGGACTGCAGGCGATTGTCAAGTTGATAGTTGTGGGTACCTGGCTCGGTATTTTCATGCCACTCGAAAGATTTTTCTGCGTCGACAAGCTTGAAGAAAGGTTGAACTCTCTCGAAAAGATAAGGCTTAACAAGCGAAGCCCTCCAGCAGCAATCATCTTCCGCGTTGTAGATCAGCAATGTTGGCCTCGGGGCCCTCATCGCAGTCAGTTGTGCGTAATCACCGCCAACAAAGAAATCCGAAGGGAGTTCTTCCAGGTCATCGCCGCCCGGGCGCTCCATCATGGACACAATTGACGCATACCCAGCGACAGGCACCGCGGTAAGTACTCTTTCGTCAAGCGAACCTAACATGATGGTTTGCCATCCTCCACCCGACAGTCCGGTCATCCCCAGCCGGGCGCGATCCACATTTGGATGCTCATAGAGATAGTCGAGACCTCGTCGCATCGCGAGATAAAAGAGCCCAACTCCGTTCATGCCGATAAGATCGAGGTGCGCAGCAAATTCGTGATGGTTCTCGGGATGGGAAAGTTCGCCGCAATTCAGCCAGTCAAGCGTCAAAGTCAGGATTCCTCTTCGAGCGAAGTTTATGGATTGCTTCTGCACGTACTCGACGGACTTACCTGGCGCACCCACATGCCCCGTTACGTTGAGGATGGCTGGAACCTTGCCTTGCAGAGGCTGGGGTTCATAGGCGATTGCGGCAGACTGAAATCCGGGGACAATGTCGTATCGAAGCTTGCGTACCCGATATCCATCACCTGACTTGATAACTCCGAGGTCCTCAAAGACGGGCTGAGAATTTACCCATTCTTTTGGCCAGCCATGAAAAACAACGTCTCGCAACAAGTGTTGCCGTAAACGCTTGGTTTCTTCAGTCCATTGTGCGGCCGTAGGCGGGCACCGCGGCACGGAAATACGCTTCATTCCGTAGGTACGCAGCAACCATGCGGCAGTCTCGTGGCCTTGTAGGCGTTGGTCCAAAATTGGCTCGAGCTGCTCTTGAGAGCTTTGCGAAAGACATAGCGTCGTGCTGAATAGAAGCAACACAACAAGATGCGATATGGAACGCATCATATTTCTTTTCTTTGGATCGTCATTCCCGGTAAGCGAGATTCGAGCATGATGTTTGGGACGATTGAAGACTCATGCCGCCGTGTGCCGTCGCCATCGACTACTTAGGGCGAGCGATGTCCCCATAAAGTTCTGGCCTGCGATCACGAATATGCACTGTATCGGTAACTTGGGAAAGATCAACATCGAAAATGAGCATGCTCGGGACGTTGGATTGCAGCTTTGCAACGAGCTGTCCCTTCGGGTCCGCTACGAAGGCTTCACGGGGATGAACAAAGACCACGAAGTTTTCGTTTTCGTACGCGCGTGTTCGCATCCACCATTCGTTCTCAAGTCCCCACATGCCGTCAGATGGAATCAGAATGATTCCCGCGCCCTTCAAGCGCAATACGCGGGCCGTTTCCGGCCAGCGCCGGTCGGCGCAGATGAGAACTCCAGCCTTTCCCCAAGGCATGTCGAACACCGGCAGGTCTGTTCCCGGGCTGAAACGTAGGTCTTGTTCCTGAAGATGCGTCTTGTGATAGTGGCCAGCGATACGGCCATCACGATTTACCATCAGAGCGCAATTGAAAATTCGGCCGTTGGCTTTCTCAGTGAACCCGAACAGGATGTTTGTCTTGTACTTCTCAGCCAGAGTTCGGACTTTAGAAATATAGGGGCTCGTCGAGACATCCTGCGCAATGCGATTGAAACGGTCGGCATCCCAGTCCTTTGCTTCAACAGCGTAGCCGTCCAGAAAGCACTCCGGAGTCACTACCATGTTCAGCCCTTGATTTGCGTGGGCGAGGAAAGTACGTTCAAAAATTTGCCAGTTGCCATCGAGATCCCACTTTGCGGGCGATGCCGTGAACAAGCCGAGTCGCAATCGAGTATGGTTTGTTTGGGCTGAGGCCTCGGAAGACCAGGCAATAGCGAGTATGGCACTACATGCAAGCCAACGGTGGAAGTGACCCGTCACCATGCCTCCTTTTCGCCGGCTGATCTGAACTCGTGAGCCACTATTATCTCAATGAGCTCAGCATGATGAGAGTTAACATAGCCAAGTTCAGCCGGTTCGCGGTCCACTCACCTAAAAGATAAGCTTCAGCGCGAACTGTAGAATCCGAGGAGGTTGAGCTGAAGTAATCTGTCCGAATGCTGTGTCTGCAAAAACGCGGTCCGGGAGATCGAAGTTTACATTGTTGAACGCGTTGAAGAATTCGGCGCGGAACTGAACAGCGGTTCGTTCGGTAATTTTGGTGTCTTTCATGAGGGACATATTATCCGAGAAAAATCGCGGCCCACGTAATATGTTCTTCCCTGTGTTTCCAAACGTTCCGACAGCGTTGGCTACAAATAGGGAGGTGTCGAACCACTGCTGAATCATCTCTCCATGAGAGCGGTCAGATCCGAGCTGAGCCTGGCTAATCTTGGTCCCGATAAAGTCAGTACGGTCTTTGTTGACTGCGCTGAATGAATTGTCAAACCCGCTGAAAACCGTGAATGGCGGTCCGGTATGCCAACTTACGATGGCACTCAGCTTCCAACCGTTTACCAGTTTGTCTTTGAAGCCGCCCGCGGCAACGTGTGGAAACTCATACGTACCGGAAAAATTGAACACATGGGCCAGATCGTCCGAAGATGGCCCATAGTCAAAATGCCGGTCGAATGGGTTGGTATTGCGTCCGCCACTCTGAGCCGGAGCAAAGTCGTTTAGTTCCTTGGAATAGGTGTAGTTCGCTAAAAGAGATAGTCCGTAGCTGAGGCGCTTTTCAGTAGTGAGCTGTAGGCCGTTGTAGTTGGAGTTTATGGATGAATCGATCGCAGCAACCGTGGAATAGTCGTGATACATACGCCTCGCTTGCGTGTTGGCGACTGTAGAGTGACCAGGAATGTAAATCGCCGGATTCAGTTCTAACCTGCCGCCTTCCAAATCGCCCGGCCCGTACAGGTGGGTACCCTTGTTTCCTACATAAGCTGCACGAACTAACCAGTTCGTCGCAATCTCGCGTTCTAAGGTTAAATTCCAAGTCGTGATAAGCGGTGTCCGGAAGTACAAATCGAAAATAGCGTCGATCTCAACCGGGCCTGTGGGAAACGTCGCATCCTTGCCGGGTACCTTATTGAGACCTCCATAGCTCGCTGGGAATGGATTGGGCACACCTGCACTGCCATATGGGTCTTGAAAACTTACATCGGTCAAACCGACGGCCGGCGAAAAGGGCGGCACGTCCGATGCGTCGATATAGGCGATCGTATAGATAATCCCGCGATAGACACCGGCCCCGCCTCTGATTGAGGTCTTGCCATCGTTCGTCAACTTGTAGGCAAAACCCAGTCGCGGCGAAACGAAGAGTGGATGCGAATACATGGTGGCTGCGGGACAGGCGGGATCATGATCCTCTCCTCCGAAAAGGAGGCCCACTGGCGCGTTGGGAAAACGTTGCGACTTCTGACCCGGGGCAAAGCAACCCACCCGTCCTACGCTGTCTTGGTAGGGAAAGAACGGGTCCCATCGCAGCCCCATGTTCAGCGTCAGCCGTGGATTGACACGCCAGTTGTCCTGGATAAACGCACTCCATTGAACACCGGTGAAGACTTGATAGTTTCCTCCGCCCTGAACGAACTGCGACACTCGGCCCAACATGAAGTCGGCTATATTGTCGCCCGACAAATTGCTGGTGAATGAGAAATCCCCGTTTTGCAGGTAGGTACTGGCATTGGGCCCGCCAACGCGAAGAACTTCTGCACCGAAGTGAAGTTCATGCGAGGCTTTGACATACGTGGCGACGCCGCGATAGGTCCAGCTGTCCCGGTTGGAAATGGCTGGGTGATTGGTGTAGACCGAGAAGCCTCCTCCGACCGTCATCGAGATCTCGCAAGGCTGAGTCGAGGCAATATTGACTCCGGCATCTGGCATGCAAAACGGAGCGCCCGAGAGCGAACCGCCATTCTGTTGGTTCCAGCCGAACCAGCCCGAGAAGAGCAGATTGGGCGTGGCTGCATATGTGTCGGTGATCGAGACATTTTGCACCCGCACTTTATTGCCGTTCCCATCCACTCGCAAGAGATTACCTTCGATTGCTGACGGCTCTTGGTCGAAATTCGTATAGAAGTAACGTCCGGAAAACTGATGCTTCCCTCGAATGTAGTCGGCCTTGATCAGGAATTGATCGTCATTCTGGCTTTGTGCTGGACCGAGATACGTGATTCGCCCATCGGGTTCGGTTGGCAAAGGAATCAGCTTCAAAAAATACTGTGAAACTGGGCTGAGCTGATTCGCGGGAATCCTATTTCCGGCAAATGCCGTACCGGTTACGGGATCCACTAATTGGGTTCCAGGCAGGAGTGTAGAAAAATCCCCGTTGCGTTCCGCGGCGGTAGGAACGAATGATACTTGTCCCTCGGGTGAGCTCCGTATTCTGGTCCCTTGATATGTCCCAAAGTAGAAAAGCCGGTCGCGCTGGATAGGGCCTCCCACGCTAACGCCAAATTGGTTCCGTTTTAAGGTATCTGGCTTAGGCGCGAAAAAATTGCGCGCATTCAGGCTGCCATTTCTCAGGTATTCGAAAAGCGCCCCGTGGATCTGATTCGTTCCGGATTTGGTTACTACATTGACGACGCCACCCACCGCATTGCCATATTCAGCGCTCATGTTGCTGTGCTGCTCGCTGAATTCCTGAACTGCATCCGCGTTGGGAAATGGCAAGCTCGCATTGAGTTGAACATCGTTATAACTAACACCGTCCATCTGGTAGTTAATGCTGCCAACAGATGTTCCATTCGCCTTGGCGTACTGCTGACCGGGATACACTCCTACTTCACAGTTGACCAAGCAGTAGCGCGAGGACGTATTTGTAATGCCCGCCGACAGGAACACGAGTTGTTGGACCTGGCGGCCATCCAGCGGCAGGTCGACAACCTGCCGTTCGTTCACGACCTGGCTGAGCGTGGCTGACTGCGTTGTCACCAACGATGTGTCAGCCGATACCGCGACCTGTTGTGTGATCGAGCCGATATTCAGCGTGACGTTTTGTGTGGCTACCTGATTTACGGTGAGTTGGATACCGGACTGCACGTACGACGTGAAGCCTTCTTTTTCGGAAGTCAACTTGTAAGTTCCGATTGGAAGACGGGAAAAGAGGTAAGTGCCGGTGGCATCCGTGACCGCGGTTTGGCGGAAGCCAGTTTCAGTATTCTGCGCTGTGACCCGTGCACCTGGCACAACTCCGCCGGACGAATCGAGCACGGTTCCACCCAGACTGGCAGTCGTAAATTGAGCCTTCAGAATTTCCCCGGTCACTAGTTGCCAGAACAAAACCGCTAAAAGTGCCGCAAAGAATCTTCTTGAAACGCGAACCGTTCCAACGGGCTTACGGCGAAACCGCTCGTCACTCTGCAAAACCGGAATCGGCTGCTTCTCGGCCGTCAAAGGATCGTGGCACATGGGACCCCCTCCCTGCGATCACCTGCTAACTACAATCTTTTCGGGATGTGATATTATCAGATGCTCACATGGTCGTCAAGGCGGATATTGTAAATAAATGGGATCGTTGGAGATCCTGGTGAGTCTTTTTCAAGCGGTAAAGAGGGCTCCCGGCCTGGCTGAGCGCGCCGAAACGCAATTGGAAGACCTCATCGTCCAGAAATCGCTCAAGCCGAGCGACCGCCTGCCGTCGGAACGTGAGCTAGGCTTACAACTTGGCGTCAGCAAAACTGTCGTACGAGAAGCAATCCGCACGCTGGCAGCAAAGGGTCTGGTGGAGATCCGCCCTGGTTCGGGTACCTATGTCAGGGACTTCAGTGGCGAGGTCATGACGCAGCAAATTAGCCTTTTGCTTCGATCCGGCAAGCTGGAAGCCCACCATATCCATGAGGTACGGTCCGCGCTCGAGGTAGAAATTGCCGGCTTTGCAGCTGAACGAGCCTCGTCAGCAGATCTTGAAGCGCTGGACGCTACGATTCTTGTGCTAGCAGCCAAATCTCTGACGGCAATGGCCTTTGCCGAGGCTGATGTCGCGTTTCATCAGCGGCTTGCGACTGCCGCCGGCAATCCCTTGTTCGTCGTTCTAATGGGGGCGATCAACGATGTGATGGTTGAGGTGCGGTTGCAGGCGTTTGAACATTACCGCGAAGCAGTCGTTAAGCGTGCGATCCATTTCCACTCAGAGATTCTGCATCAGGTGCGTACCCGCAATGCTGGGGGAGCCCGGCAAGCAATGGAAGAGCACTTGATCCAGTCCCTGGATTTGTTGCGGCGCAGCGGGCGTTCTTAGTTATCCCTAGCCGTGTGCCGCGCGCGGAGCTGAACGGCGGCCGGAAGCCTTCTTTGTCTCTGCCGCGCCGGATTCGCTGGCGGCCGGCTTTTTTGGCAATTCGCCCAGGCTCTTTTGTAACGCCTGCATCAGGTCAATCACCGGGGCACGCTTCTTCGGCGCAGCAGTCTCGACGCGCTGGCCGTCGCGTTTGGCCTCGATCATTTGCATTAAGCGGCCCTGGTATTCGTCGTGATACTTGGACGGATCGAAATCGGCAGCGAGTCCTTCCACGAGTTTCTCGGCGAGCGCCACTTCTTGCGGTTTCACGCTCACGTTGTCATCGCGCCGGAACTCCGGAACTTCCCGGACCTCTTCGGGGTAGAACATCGTATGCAGCAGCAACCCGTCGGCGTGCGGCCGCACGATCACTGTGTACTCGCGCTGATGCATGGCGATCTTCGCGACGGCGCTATAGCCCGATTTCTGCATGGTCTCGAGCAACAGGTGGTACGCCTTCTTTCCCGCCTCTTCCGGAACCATGAAGTAGGAGGCGTCAAAGTAGATGGGGTCGATACCCTCCGCCTTGACGAACTCCACTATTTCCATGTTGTCGCTCGAAGCGGGGGCAATGCTTTTGATCTCTTCCTCGTTTACGATGACGTAGCGGTCCTTTTCGGCTTCATAGCCCTTGAGCAGTTCGCTACGCTCGACGGTCCGGTCGCACTGCGGGCAGAACGTTTGCTGCTTGATGCGGCCGCCGCAGACCTCGTGGATCTGGTGGAAGCCGACGCGCTCGGTTCGCGCCGCGGCATACAGGCGCACCGGTATCGTTATGAGGCCGAAAGTGATGTACCCCTTCCAAACGGTAGAAGCCAAGCCATTCCTCCTGACTTTATTAAAACAATATCGTTTCGGTATGTCGTTTGCAACCGGGCACTTAGCGCGGTTTGGATACTAGTACTTTGAAGATCTTTGTCTACTACATTGGCAAAGCCCGCGACGCGCATGCAAATGCCATTGCTGCCGAATACATGAAGCGGACCGCCCGCTATACGCACTGCGAAATGCGCGAGATCGTGCCGGCACGGTTCGACCTGTTCGCCAGGCACGCCAGCGATCGTAAAATCTTCCTCGATCCCGGGGGCCGCAGCCTCGATTCCGCGGCGTTCGCCGGACTTATCGCGCGCGCCGAAGAGGAGGCCCAGAACCTTGTCTTTCTCGTCGGAGGACACGACGGCCTCCCGCCGGAATGGAAGCCGCGGGCCGACTTACTGCTCTCGATCTCTCCTCTGACCTTTCCACACGAACTCGCGCGCGCTATGCTCGCTGAGCAGATCTACCGCGCGTTCACCACGCTGCGGGGCCATCCTTATCCGCGGTAGTTTCGCTTTACTCCACCAGCCCGTGCTTCATCGCGAAGCGAACCAGGTCGCCCGTGCTGTGCAGGTTCAGCTTCTCCATGATTTTGCCGCGATGCGAATCCACTGTATAGACGCTCAGATTCAGCTGTGAGGCGACCTCCTTGTTGGTCTTGCCCTCAGCGATCAACTGCAGGACTTCACGCTCGCGGCTGGACAGCAGATCCAGCGGATCTGTGATGTTCTGCCGGTACTCGCTCAGCAGAGCGCCCGAGATGGCCGGGCTGATGTAACCATCGCCGCCGGCAACCGACCTCACCGCAGCGACTAGTTCCGTATCGATCGCGTCTTTCAGGATGTATCCGCGCGCGCCCGCGCGCAGGATCTCGCGTACGTAAACCGCTTCTTTATGCATACTGAGGACCAGCACGCGCGTTCGCGGGTTGTCGGCTATCATTTGCCGCGTCGCCTCAATGCCGCTCAATTCCGGCATGGCGACGTCCATCAGAACGATGTCAGGTTTTAGTTTTCGGGCCAAGTCTACCGCTTCCCGGCCATTAGCCGCTTCGCCCGCCACATGCAGATCCGGATTTGCGGACAGGATCAGCTTGAGGCCCTGTCTCACAATGGCGTGATCGTCAGCCAACAGGATATTGATCGCACGCTCGCCCATGCCGTCCCCTCTTCAGGATAGAGGGCCTACACCGCGGAACAGATGATCTCGATCTTTGCGCCTTTGCCCGGAGCCGATTCCAGGCTGAGCCGTCCGCCGCAGCCGCGGGCACGCGTTTCCATTCCGGCGAGTCCTAAACCACCCGCCGCCCGCCGCTCACCTATATTGAATCCGTGCCCGTTATCGCGAATCGTCAACCGGGCCTGATCCCCGTGGACCAACAAGTCCACATTCACGGCTGACGCCCCGGCATGGCGCGCCACGTTCGTCAGCGCCTCCTGCGCAATACGAAAGAGGTTCGTCTCCGCCTGCTCCGGAAGGCGGCGGTTATCCAGATCGCTCCGGTATTGCGTCTCGATACCGGTTCGTTGCGCGAAGCTTTCGGTCAGCGACCTGAGCGCCGCGTCCAGTCCGAAGTCATCCAGAATCGTCGGGCGGAGCAACTGCGACATTTCGCGAACGTCGTTGATGGCCCCGTCCACGAGCCGCAGGCAGTCTTCGATTCGCGCCTCGTCCGGACTGCGCCGTAGCGCCGACAGATTCGCCTTTATCCCAGTCAATGCCTGTCCCAACTCATCATGCAGCTCGTGCGAAAATCTCCGCGCTACATCCTCCTGCGTCTCGAGGAACTGGTATTGCAATCGGGCGAGCTCGCCCGATTGCTGTTCGAGCTGACCGAACAGACCTGCCGTTGCGCGGACAGCCCAAGTGGCGCATATCAGTGAAAGTCCGACACAAGTGGCGAACAACCAGACAGTCCAGTTCAGGAGACCGTGACTCTCCTCGTGAATGCTTTCGCGGAGCAACTCCGCCTGCCTGTATGCGGAATCCAGGGCACGGCTTATCTGCCGGCGGTTTTCCGCAAGCTGATCGAGAATCTCCTGCCTCGACAGGGCATCTCGTCTGCGCGCGAGCTGCTGCCAGCGATCGTTCAGATACGTTTGCTCCCGTTGAATCTCATCGATGGCGGCCTTTTCGAGCGCCTGCCTGTCTGTGAATATCTGCGTGTCGCGGTCGATCTGGCGCACGGTCCGCCAGGCCACGAGAAGAGCCGAGAGCAGCAAAAGGGCGGAAAGGCCCAGACCCAGCAGCAGGATTCGCTGCAAATGCGCTTGGGTAACGGAACTGCTCTGCCGCACGACGACAATTCTTTCATTCCACGCGACCGGCGGCTCTCTCCGGACTAGTGCAATTGGAGTAAGATCGAATCGGGAAGCGGCCAGATGGCCCAGGTCGACTCGCCAGCGTCGCGAGGCCGCAACCCGGGTGTGGCACGTCTTCCGGTAAAGCGGTAGAGGGAGGTCTGCCATGCCAGTAGATCGCTTAGAGGTTAAGGTTTCCATAACGAAGCTTTTGCTTGCGTTAATCATCGTCATCGTTCCGCTCAGCATCGCAGGTTTGATTCTGACCGAGCGCAGCGTCAAGTCGCTGGACAATTCCGTTGGCAACGATTTCAAAACGATCGCGGCGATGTACAGCAATGAAGTTTCACAGTTCATACATGAGGGCATCAGCGACATCGGCGCCCTGGCGCAGGATCCGATTATTGTTGGCGCCGTGGCCGCCAAGCCGGGCGCGGCAAAGGCCGAGGGAACCGGTAAAGGGCTGCTCACATCGAGCGCCTCGCAGCTTCTCCGCCAGAGAAAGGTGATGGATCCGCGCCTGCTGTCGATCATTGTCACCGACGATGCGGGCAATCTGGTGGCTGCCTCGCAGCAGCCGTCGAAGCTTTCTTATGCGCAGGATGCGATCTGGCAAGCGGCCTATAACAACGGCCAGCCGGTGGTGCGGATTAGCGACATCCTTGACGATGAGTTCACCAAGTCATCCTATGTCAATGCCAGCCTTCCGGTTAAGGACGCCGCATCCGGAGCTCCCATCGGCATTTTAAACGCGGCGGTCAGCGTTTCGGATCTCCTGGCACGTTTCCGGCAGGCTCAGGTGGGTAACGGCGCACGTGTTGAACTTGTGAATGATAACGGCATGATTGTCAGCGCACCCAATGCAGACGTTTTCGCCCACGTAAGATCTCAGCAGTTCGACGCGGTTCACGATTCCCTGGGGTCTCCGCAAGGCATCCAGTTTGGCTGGGTGATGGCGAATCTGGCGAACGGACCCTGGATCGTAGGATTTGCCAACACCGGCCTGAAGCAGCATTTCCCAAACATGGGCTGGATTGTGATGGTGAGCCAGGAAGAGCAGCAGGCAGTAGCGCCCATTCGAACTCTGGTGCATTTCGCGCTCACCATGGTCATACTCGCAGTGCTCATGCTCACGTTGCTGTTCGTCTACTACTACCTGCATCGCACGCAGAAGTTCACCCATATTGAGGAGGAAGAGACTCCCGCGGAGAAGACTCGGGCGGCGACGGCGTTTTGAAGCGCAGGAGCACGAGCGAACGCGGTGATTGCAACTGGCCTCTTATTGGTGAGCTGCCGCTAGGACTGACTCGAGAGGGGAAGAGATCTGTGTTTCGGTTAGTCCCACGAGAGACGATGTCCCCTCCGCGGCGAGAGTTGCCTGGTTCGGATTCGTGGGCACTTCCGGCTGCTTTGTTACATCGTTTGCAGCTGCGGGTCCTGGGCGATATGCGACCAAGAGGCTGTGTCTAGTTTCAAGGCAGTTGGGCCTGAACCAATCCAGGCAGATGCGCAGTTACGCTTACGATTCGCTGAAGCGGCTGACGAGCGCAACGAATCCGGAGAGCGGCACAGTCAGTTACACGTACGATGCCGGCGGCAATGTGCTGACCAAAACGGATGCGCACAATGTGATCACCTGTTTCGGGTCCCTTTCGGGAACAAGCTGCACATCCGGCTACGACGCGTTGAATCGTGTGACACAGAAGAGCTATTCCGATCCAACAACTCCTGCCGTAACGTATTCCTACGATTCCAACGTGCCATTCGGCCGGGGGCGCCTGGGCTCCGTCAGCAACAGTGCTGCGATCACGAACTACACTGGTTTCGATGCGCTGGGGGGACCGTGCTAGCCACCAATCAGAAGATTGCAGGGCAGACGTACGCGTTTGGGTACACCTATACTCTGGCCGGCTCGCTCCTGACGGAAACCTATCCTTCCTCCTACTCGCTTTGCGAATACACTGGTCTTGGATTCGGCGTGTTCTTGGAGCCGTATTTCGCGCGAACCTTCCTACTTGCTCTCCGCATACACTGGTCTTTGGGCGATGAATACCGACCACTTCAAGCAACTCCTCTTCAGCAAAGAAGATCAGCTTCGAGATCAGATCGATGCCTTCCGCAGCGAAGTGCGTCAAACTCCCGAAGCTGTGGGAGACGCTGTCGACGAGGCGACATCTGACCAAGACAAATCCACGGCTCTCGAAGAAAACACCTTAGCCACGGAGACGCTCCGCCAGGTACAGGAAGCGCTGCAGCGCATCAAGGAGGGCACTTACGGCCGCTGCCTGGACTGCGGCCGCGAGATAGAAAATGCACGCCTCGAGGCCGTTCCCTGGGCTCGCTATTGCCTGGACGATCAGCAGAGGCATGATCAGGAAGGGCTTGCGGCAGCCGGCGGTTCTACTATTTGAATGTGCGTTCCGGTGTACTCACGGACGAGCCGGCGGCGGCTGCGCGTCGGATCTCGGGCTGGCGGAAATGGATTCGCGGAGCGGGCGCGCTTGATACTTCTCACGGGACCAAGGAACGCTCTCAACCCTGGTATCTGGTTATCTGGCTGACCGGTGTCGATTATTTCTCTACGCTCGGATATCAGCCCGGGATTGCACTACTCGCGGCCGGAGTCCTGTCACCCATTGCGACCACGGTATTAGTCGCCGTCACACTGGCGGGCGCGCTTCCAGTCTATGCGCTCGTTGCGGGCCGCTCTTACGTCGGACAGGGATCGATCGCGATGCTCGAGAACCTTCTGGCTGGCTGGTGGGGCCGCCTGTTGGTCCTCGTTCTCCTCGGTTTCGCTGCTACGGACTTTGTCATCACCATGACGCTGTCGGCGGCGGACGCAGCCAGGCACGCAACCGAAAATCCATTCCTGCATCCCTATTTGGGCGATGCGCGGCTGAGCCTGACACTCCTGCTCCTGGCGCTGCTCGCAGCCGTCTTCCTGAAGGGATTCAAGGAAGCCATCCACCTTGCAACAGCCGTTTGTGTTCCTTACCTGTTGCTGAATCTCATCGTACTGGTAAGGGCAGTTATCGCGGTCATGCATCATCCGCTGGCATTCCCGCGCTGGAGACAGCTATTGAGCGTACACGGAGATTGGTCGCATATCGTAATGGCTTCAGTCATTCTGTTTCCTCAGCTCGCTCTCGGATTGAGCGGATTCGAAACGGGAGTTTCAGTGATGCCTCTCATCGCCGGCGGGCCGAATGACCGGCAGCAAGAGCGGCCCGAAGGCAGAATTAAACATACGCGGTATTTGTTGATTACGGCCGCAGTAATCATGAGCATCATGCTGATGCTCTCCGGTTTCGTAACGACACTTCTCATCCGCCCCGAAGACTACCGGGAGGGCGGTCCGGCGAGCGGACGTGCGATCGCGTTCCTCGCTCATCAGTATCTTGGCAATGTGTTCGGGTCGATTTACGACATCTCTACGATCCTGATTCTCTGGTTCGCCGGCGCTTCCGCCATGGCCGGCTTGCTGCATCTGGTGCCCCGATATTTGCCGCGCGTAGGGCTTGCGCCCCAATGGGTCGCCTATGCGCGCCCGCTTGTTCTGGTCCTGTTCGCCTTCGATGTGATCGTCACGCTTGCTTTCCATGCCAGTGTCGAGGCGCAAGGCGGAGCGTATGCAACCGGCGTACTGGTCTTAATTACATCGGCGGCCTTTGCCTCGGCGATCACGCTCTGGAGAGAGCAGTCGCGCTGGTTGAGCGTAGCCTGCTGGGCCATCGCCCTAGTTTTCATCTATACGACTCTGGCGAACATTTTCGAGCGTACCGACGGCATCATCATCGCAACGTTCTTTATCCTGTTCATTCTGATTGTGAGCGGTATCAGCCGGTATGCAAGAGCGACGGAACTCCGCGTCGAAGGACATCGCTTCTCGGATGCGGAATCGGAGCGGTTGTGGAACGAATTGGCAGGCAAGAAGATGAACCTTGTTCCTTTGATGAACCTCGACGCTGAAACGCGCTCCCGGTACACGGAGCAGATCGAACGATACTACAATTTGCATGGGCCGCTGGCCTTCGTGCGCGTCAAACTCGTCGACAACCGGAGTGAATTTCTATCGCCGATTGAAATCAAGGTGCGGCAGGATAACGGAGACTATCTGATTGAGGCCTCGCAAGCCGTGGCTCGCGCCAATGCGATTGCTTATCTCAGCGAGCTGATACACCCCGCCGCCATCTTCATCCGCCTGACCTTGAGGAATCAAATGCGCCAGGCGTTTCGCTATCTTCTCTTGGGCGAGGGTGAAACGGGAATCATGGTCTATTCCATACTTCAGCACTACTGGGAGGCGCACCCGGCGGACACCGAGCGGCCGCATCTGTTCCTGATGAGCGCATAACGCCCTCAGTACGCCTTTGCGATGACGACGCGCTGACTCACCGGTTCTCCTGTGACGATGCATCGCCCTGCGCCGTCGTACTCGTCTACCAGCGGCATGCAACGCACGGTTGCCTTGAACTCTTTGAGCCGGGCATCGCATGCCGGATCATCCTTCAAGAATGCGTAGACGAACTTACCGCCGCCACGCTCGGCGGTGACATCTCGCAGAATGTCTTCCACTTCCTGAAGCGAACTGGCGCAAACCGAGTTTTCTTTCAGGCGCTTCTTCGCGGCTCCGTATAGGTCACGCTGCATCTCAACCAAATTGAGATGCAGTGAGTCTCTGGCATCCGCCAGCTTGGCCGGTTGTTTCGAACCCGTATCTCTTCGCTTCATTACAACCGTGCCGCCGGCCAGATCCCGCGGACCTAGCTCGAAAACGACGGGTACGCCGCGGCGCTCCCAAAAGAAGAATTTTGCGCCGGGTGTTAGTCCCTCGCGGTCATCGACCTTGATCTGGAGATCTGCTGCGAGTTTCTGCGCCGTTTCTAAGACCTGCGCACGTTCCTCGTCTTTTCGATAGATGGGAACCAAAACCGCTTTTTCCTGGGCCACTTTGGGCGGTAACACCAGTCCTTTGTCATCGGAGTGTGTCATGATCAGGCCGCCGATCAGGCGTGTGCTGACGCCCCAGCTCGTCTGCCAGACATAATCGAGGCCGCCGTTTTTCGATTGAAACTGCACATCGAAAGCGCGGCCGAAGTTCTGCCCGAGATCATGGCTCGTTCCCGCCTGCAGAGCGAGCCCGTTCTGCATCATCGCTTCAATCGAGTAGCTCCGGTCTGCGCCCGCAAATTTCTCTGCCGCGCTCTTCATACCTTTGATGACGGGCATGGCCATGACTTGTTCGGCGACGTCGGCATATATGTCAAGAATGCGCAGGACTTCCTGCAAGCTCTCCTCGTGCGAGGCGTGAGCGGTGTGACCTTCTTGCCAAAGGAATTCCGTTGTGCGCAGAAACATGCGCGTGCGCAGCTCCCAGCGCATCACGTTGGCCCATTGGTTCAGCAATAGCGGCAAGTCCCGCCAGCTCTGAATCCAGCGCGCGAAGAAGTGGCCGATGATGGTTTCCGAAGTGGGCCGGATGACGTATGGCTCCTCCAGTTCCTTGCCGCCGGCGATGGTGACGACGGCCAACTCGGGAGAGAATCCTTCGACGTGCTCGGCCTCCTTTTTCAAAAAGCTCTGCGGAATGAGCAAAGGAAAGTAGACGTTCTGATGTCCGGTCGCTTTGAACCGGCTATCGAACTCGCGCTGCAGCGCCTCCCATACCGCGTAGCCGGTCGGCTTGATCACCATGCAGCCCTTGACGATTTCGGCGGGCTCCGCCATATCGCCTTGCAATACGACATCCTGATACCATGCCGCGAAATCCTTGCTTCGCAGCGTTATTTTCGATTCCGCCATTCTTTTGATTGTCGCTGGTGAGCTACTTGAGAGAGATCATCTGCCCATTGCGAGCAGGTAAGCGCCCCAGGCAAACAGAAGACCACCCGTAACGCGACCCACCAGTGGACCCCAAGGCAGTACCTTCTCCACCAGTACGAATATTGCAATCGCGGCTACCCAGAGCAGGTTCATCACGCCCGCGGCAAACAGCAAAGCCATCAGCGCCCAACAGCACCCTACGCAAAACAGGCCGTGCCGCAATCCCATCGAGAATGCCCCTCGAATCCCTTCGCGCCATTCTTGAGCAAGGAAGTGCAGCGGCGACCGGCAATGCGACAGGCACGCGTTCTTGAAAGGTATCCATTGATAGACGCCAGCAAGAAGGAAGATCCCACCGGCAAGCACCGCCGATTGACTCGCCATCGCGGGCGACATGAGAGCGGCAGCGTGGAGCATGGCCTGGGCCATGGCGGCCACTGCACTAAATCCAGTCCAAGCCACCACATATCCGCCCATGAAGGCTGCAGTCGAGGCGCCGGCGTGCCGGCCGCCGCGGCGCCGGTATGCGCCGACTACGATCAAAATGACCGGAGAGGCTGATGGTAACATCATGCCGGCCATCATGATGGTCCACATTAAGAACAGCGTCCAGGTACCGGCCAGGCTCCACGACGCACTGCTCGTCATGCCCATGGCCGCGTGCATGGCAGCCTCTCCAGAGGCAGCTTGCATTGCCTGTGCCGCGCGAACCAGGTAAATCCAGGACAGCAGAATGATGAGAGCGAGCGCTACAGAGACGACAAGCCGGTCACGGCGAACCAGGCGTTCGATAACAGTCAGATCCTGAGCTGCCGCTGGCATGGGTCACGCTGGGCCGTTGTGGAAAATCTAAGTCAGGCCGCGTCAGGGCCACTCCAGTTGAATCCCATATGCTTGCTGGAGCGGCCGGTCCGGTCCCATTTAAATCCGAAGGCTTCAGCCCTGTCGCTCGTAGCCTTGCCCTGAGTAGCGATTGCTCCAGGTCCCACTTCGGCACCCGGTGGATTGTGCACCTGCACACGCTGTCCGGGAAGCGTCGTCGGGCCGCTCAACGCTTCGCCGCTGGCGAGTACGCGACCCGGAATCTTGGCACGCCACCAACCGAGGTCATCGTCAACTTTGAATTCAATGCGAGCGAACTCAATACCTCGCACTTCGCCAATAAAATTGGCGAACACGCCCGGCCAGCCTCCGGCATGGCCGCCAAAAATCGTTTGCAGCGCCTCGCGTTGACGCTCGTCTGCACGCTCGTCGATGAAAATGCCCATCGCAACTTTCGTTTCGCCAGCCCAAATGTTGCCCTCAAAAGCGCCAATTGCCAGGACATTCAGGCCACTGAGTGGAATCTGGCCGTAAGTGCCCTCTCGAATGTGCCATGCAAGTATACCGTCACAATCGCCCGAGGTTGGCGGCTGAGCGAAATAGCAGGGACAGGGAATCGTGCACTTACAAGTGTCGAACCAGTCTCCTTGGATACTCCATTTCGGAATCTCGGCCATCGGTCCCTCCAGAGAAGATCGTTTCGATTTTTGCTTCCCAGAATACTCCAAAAACGCGTCGCATTGCCGGCAACCGATAATAGAAGTACAGCCTCACCTCATGCGTCTCGCTTGTCCCGGTCTCTTCTCGTGGATCGACGAGGGTTCCACCATCGTGACTCCTACGCCGCTACTGGCGGGTGTTGCCGGCGAACAGTTCTCGAAGCACCAACTTGCGAGTGGAATCGAGAGCTGGTACCGGCCCCCCATCGTAAGCATCGGCGCCTGGCTGACAGCACGGTGGCAGGAAACCCGCTACGGCACATCTAACGTTTCCACTCTTCTCTCTCCCTCGCAGGAGCACATTCTCTGGAAACGGATCATCAGGGAAACGAATCCGGACTTGTTCGATGGAAACGCGACAGCGCGGCTGGCAAGCCGGGCCGTAAGAATAATGAGCGAATGGCTCATACCGCTCGAAGGTGAACCCTGGAATTACCACGAAGACGCCCGACAGTTTCTCGAATGGCACAAGCGGTTTCGCCGCGAGTGTGTCGAACACGGTTGGATTACCCGAGCCGATCTGTGGCGGTTAATTCCGTCGTGGCTCGCCGATGGCACGTGCAGCTCCGAGACGACGCTTTTCGTAGGATTCTCACGGCGCAGCCCCGCGTTCGCACGTCTGGCGCAGGCGCTCGGCATGCGTGCCCGTGTGGAGAGCCTCGAAGCCGCTCTGTTGGCGGACCGTATTCACATGCGGTCGCTCCCCGATGCTTCCTCGGAGTTGGATCACGCCGCCCGATGGGCGCGCCAGACATTCGAGCGAGATCCGTCACTCTCAATAGGAATCATTATCCCCGCGTTGCGCGATCAGCCTTCCATTGTCGAGCGTATCTTTGGCCACGTATTCTATTCCGCGGCAGCGCTCCCTGCACAGCGCGGTCAATCTGCCTTTCACATCAACGCATCTATTCCTCTATCCGACACGCCGCTCGTCGCCAGCGCTCTGCTTTTAATGGAGCTTGCGCGGAATCGTATTCCGCTGGCGGATGCCGGCGCGATCCTGCGTTGCCCCTTCATCACGGGAGCTGAAGCGGAGCGCTCCGAGCGGGCGTTTGCTGATGCCAGGCTGCGAAGCCGCAGATCACTCGAGGTCACTTTGCGCGATCTGGAGTATGCCAGTGCCGGTTGCGCACTCTTGGGAGGCATCTGGCCCAAAGTACGGCGCGTGGTTCTCCAACCCGCGATGGTGCGCGACCTCTCCGGATGGGTACAATTTATCGGCAATTTGCTAGGGGCTGTTGGGTGGCCGGGCGATGCAGATCTAACCGGGGACGAACAGGACATCTTCGAGGCCTGGCAAGACGCGTTGTCGAATCTCGCAGCGCTCGGGCTTGTCTCCGGCGCCGTTACCCTGGATGAGGCTATTGCAGATCTACGGCAGATTCTCGGATCCACTCCACAAGCCGGCACGTTGTCCTCTCCCGTACAAATTTTCGATCCGCTTGACGCCGCGAGCATCAGCTTTGACCAGGCTCTTGTAACAGGCCTGTCCGATGAGACATGGCCGCCTCGCGCGAACATATCTCCTTTCATACCGCTGGGCCTCCAGCGGAAGCATGGCGTCCCCGGAAGCGGGCCGGAAGGTTTGCGCGCCGAAGCAGAGCGCGTCTCAGCCTCGCTGTTCGAACTCGCGCCCATCCTGAAAGGCACCTACTCAGGACACCTCTCGCCTTTCGTACAAAACATCGAACCCTACGATGCCTCGGATTTCACGGTTTGGGCAGGCAAACGTCCACGGCAATCGTATACGCCAGCCCTGCTCGAACAGCTCGAGGATAGCCAGGGACCGGCGTATCACTTGGATGAGGTGACGCTCGGCGGGTCCGCGATTATCAAGTCTCAATCACAATGCCCGTTCCGCGCGTTTGCCGAACACCGCCTTCAGGCGAGACCCTTGGAAGAAGCGGCGCTTGGCTTCGATGCGCGCGAACGCGGAGGCTTTCTCCACAAGGCTCTCGAAATTGTATGGCAGCAGCTCGGAACTCAGGACCGGCTGCGCGCGACCGCCTCAGATGAACTCCGGAGCATCGTCGAAAACGCTGTGTGGGAGGCGGTGCGCAAGGATCAGTCGGAACCCTTTCGTCAAATCACTTCAAGCGTTGAGCGGCAGCGGCTTCGCGATTTGATCCTCGAATGGCTTGCCATTGAGCGCGCTCGCAGGATTCCGTTTAGTGTTGAAACGGTTGAGGAGGAACGCTACTTCGAGATTCCCGGCCTGCGACTCCGCCTGCGCGTCGACCGTATTGATCGCCTTCGCAACGGAAGTGTCGTCCTGATCGATTACAAAAGCGGAATGGTGTCCCGCGAAAAGCTGAAATGTCCCAGGCCGCCGGAACCCCAACTGCTCGTCTATGCTGCCGCAGGCCAGGAAACCGTCGAGGGAATGTTCTTCGTTGAGCTCCAATCCCGCAATCCGCGTGCCGTGGGCGCCGGCCGTGAGAACCACTTCGACAGCAGAAGCGTGGATGTGAAGGGCACCCAATGGGATGACTACCTCGGCGAATCGCAGATGGAAGTGGCGCGGCTGGCGGATGAGTTTGTCAGGGGGTACGCCGCCGTCGATCCAATCTCAACGGCGTGCCTGTATTGTTCTTCCCGGGCCATCTGCCGCGTGAATGAACGATACGCGCAAGAGGAGCCGGGCGAGTGATCGCTGACCAGCACGAGCGGGACCGGGCGCTCGATCCTTCGCGATCCTTCATCGTCGAAGCTCCCGCCGGATCGGGCAAAACCGGCCTCTTGACGCAGCGCTATCTGCGCCTGCTGAGCATCGTCGAGAGGCCGGAATCCATCGTCGCGATGACCTTTACCCGGAAAGCGGCTGCAGAGATGCGCGAGCGTATTCATGCCGCTTTACTGGCCGCGCAGAACGGTACGCCGCCCTCCGGCGAACACGATCGGCGAACACGCGATCTAGCTCTCAAAGCCGTCGCTCGCGATCGTAAAAAAGGTTGGAATCTGCTGGTTGACACCGGCCGGCCGCAGATACAAACCATCGATTCGCTCTGCGCCATGCTGGCCCGCCAGATGCCTGTTGTATCCGGATTCGGCGGAGTGCATGAGATCGTCGAAGATGCCCGCGAGTTCTATCGCCTGGCAGCGCGGCGCACGATCCGGCAACTTGCCGAAGGCGGCGAAGAGCAAAGAGCGCTCTTCTATCGCGCCTCACTTCACTTCGACAGCAATCTCGCCCTGCTGGAGCGGCAAATTGCCGAAATGCTCGAACAACGTGATCAGTGGAGTCACCTCACTGTTTACGATTCGGATCCGCTGGTAGAGGAGTTCTGTGAACTGCTCAATCGCGGCCACACCGCCCTGCTCGAGGTCTTTCGCGAACGTTCCGTCGTTGACTTTACCGAACTCAACCGGGCTGCTATCGCAGCACTCGGCTCGGCCGAACGGCCGAGCGATCTCCTGTACCGCCTCGACTATCGCATCGAGCATCTGCTGGTTGACGAGTTTCAGGACACCTCGCATGCGCAATACGACTTGATCAACGCGCTCACCGCCCAGTGGTCCGATGGCGACGGCCATACGTTATTCGTGGTGGGCGACCCCATGCAGAGCATCTATCGCTTTCGCGGCGCCGAAGTCTCTTTGTTTCTTCAGAGCTGGCGTGACGAGCGTCTTGGAACGGTACGCCTGAACCGCATTTCGCTCAACACAAATTTTCGTTCTACGCCTGAAATTCTAGCCTGGGTACAGGACAAATTTGCGCCTATCATGTCGGAAGATGACGGCGGAGCTGTAAAATTCCGGCCGTCCGTGGCCTCCCGGTCCTCCTGCGGCGCACATCCCCAATTAGTGGCGCTGATCGATGACAAGAACGGGAATGCAGAGGCGAGCGCTTTAGTCAAGATCGCCGAACAGGCGCTTCGTAATGGAACTGTGGCGATTCTCGTACGCAGCAGGGCGCACGTTGCCCGCATTCTGCCCGAATTGCGCGCCGCGGGCGTACAATATGAAGCCGTCGAAATCGATGAACTGCGGAGCCAGCAGCATGTCATCGATCTGCTCTCGCTGGCGAGCGCCATCTCGCACTCTGCGGACCGGCCGGCATGGCTTGCGTGTCTGCGAGCGCCGTGGTGCGGGTTGACATTGAGCGACTTGGCGGCGCTAGCCGAAAATGAGCCCGATCGAGCTATTCTCGACCTGCTCTCCGACGCGAATCGAGTCGCCGGTTTGTCCACCGATGGCCGGCTACGGGCTGTCCGGTTTCAAGAAGTCATGTCATCTGCTGTCGCGCAGGCAGGCCGCACGTCTCTTCGCGAACTGGTGGAGCGAACCTGGCTGGCGCTGGGGGGCCCTGCCGCTCTCGCAGCCGAAAATCAGCAGGAAGATGTAGATACCTTTCTGGATCTGTTGGAACAGACCGAGCAGGGAGGAGTCATTCGCGATTTCAACGCGGTGGAGACGCGGCTCGAATTCTTGTACGCGAAGCCTGCCTCCGGCAGCAACTACGTGCAGGTGATGACCGTTCATCAGGCGAAAGGATTGGAGTTCGATACCGTGATCATCCCGCACCTGGCCGGCGGCGCGAGATCCTCCGATTACGACCTGCTGATTTGGACGGAAATACCCGAACAGGACGGATCGAGCCGCCTCAGTATAGCGGCACAGCCACCAAAAGGTGTAAAAGATCCAAGATATGACGGCGTAAATAAGGAAGTTCAGCAGCGCGAGCTGCACGAGCTGAAGCGCCTCTTCTACGTAGCCTGCACGCGGGCTAAAAATGCCCTGTACGTGACAGGAAACGCCAATGCGAATAAGAAGGGAGACGGTCTCCACAAGCCTGGTAGCGCCACCTTCTTGGGCCTGATCTGGGGCGCCGTCGAAAATGAATACCGGAGCGCGCTTCGACGCCGTGCCGTACTGCCTAACCGGCATGTCGCCAATGGACAAAATGCGCCGAAGACAATTCTGAACCGGCTTCCCGCGACCTGGCAGCCGCCCCGGCTCGAGCCATCGATTCGCTGGCAGCCCCGCCTCCAACGCGCGACTGCATCGGGTCGAAAAATCACGTACGAATGGGTGAGCGATACCAGCCGGCATGTCGGGACCGTGGTCCACGAACTTCTCAAGAGAGCAGCCCGGAGCGGGTCCGCTACATGGAACGGTAACAGTTTGAGCGCGATATCCGGGACAGTGAGATCCGAGCTCCTTCGGCTGGGGGTTCCTCATGCCGAGGCGCCAAAAGCAGAATCGCAGGTTTTGCGGGCGCTTACGAATACGCTTCGCAGCCCGCGAGGACAGTGGATTCTGCGAGAGCATGCCGAAGCTTGTTCTGAGGCACCACTGACCGGCCGCATTCAAAACCAGCTAGTCAACGGGACGATCGACCGCATGTTCCGCGACGAACAGGGACGCTTTTGGATCATCGACTACAAAACAAGCGAGCATCAAGGTGGCCGGCTGGAGAGATTTCTCAACGAAGAACAACGCCGTTACCGCCCTCAATTGGAGAGTTACGCGCTTCTCATGTCACGCGTCGTAAGCGGTCCCATCTCACTCGGCTTGTATTTCCCGTTACTGGACGCCTGGCGGGAGTGGAAGTTTGAGGAGGAGCAGGCTATCATCGGATCCTACACTGGTGCATAATGCCGGCGAAACTCACTGCTAATGTGAAGGCCGGAGGCTGTGCCTCCAAGCTGAGCCCTAAAATCCTCGATCGCGCACTGCGTTCTGTGCCTCGCGTCACGAACGATAAGGTACTGGTGGGTTACGACACGGCAGATGATGCGGGCGTCTATGATCTGACGCAGACAGGTGGGCAGCCGCTTGCGATGGTTCAGACGGTAGATTTTTTTACTCCTATCGTCGACGATCCGTACACGTTTGGCGGAATCGCGGCAGCCAACGCCTTGAGCGACATTTACGCCATGGGTGGCCGGCCAGCCACTGCACTTTCACTCGTCGTGTATCCGGCCAAGGGCGATATTCACGATCTGGAAGCGATTCTCAGGGGCGGCGCAGACAAGATTCATGAGGCCGAGTGCGTCATACTCGGCGGCCATAGCATAAGCGAGGATGAGGTCAAGTTTGGATACGCCGTTACCGGTCTCGTGCACCCGGACCGCATCCTGACCAATGCCGGCGCGCAACCCGGCGATGTGATCGTCTTCACGAAACAGATCGGCACGGGCGTCATTTCAACCGCTCTCAAAAAGGGAATTGTGGAGCAGGAACACATGGACGCTTCGATTCAGCAGATGCTCAAATTAAATCGCGCGGTGTGCGATGCCATGCTCCAGCTCAAAGTGCACGGCTGCACGGACGTCACCGGCTTCGGTCTGCTGGGGCACGTGCGAGAGATGGCTCTCGCCAGCAACGTGACGCTCGAACTCGTGGCGAGCGCGGTGCGTTTCCTGCCGGGAGCTATCGAATACTCGCAGGCCGGCGCGCATTCGGGCGGCCTGAACAATAATCGCGATTTCGTGGAAAGCTGTGTGCTGATGCCGCCCGGCATTCCCGCGGAAATTCAGGCTCTTCTATATGACCCGCAAACCTCCGGCGGTTTGCTAATCTCTTTAGCTGAGGATCAGGCAAAATTACTGATCGAGCAACGGCCTGAGGCTTACGTGATTGGCCGCGTAACCGAGAGAGGAGACAAGCCCATCGAGGTGAAGATCTGAAGAACCCGCTCATCATCGCGCTGGATGTCGACAGCCCTCGCGCTGCTCTCGACTTGGTAGAAGCAATCGGGGCGGCGACGGATTTCTACAAAGTTGGCATGGAGCTGTATGCGGCGGCCGGCATGCCGTTTGTTTCTCAACTCACCTCACTCGGCAAGAAGGTTTTTCTCGATCTCAAGCTGTATGACATCGGCGAAACAGTGAAGCGCGCCACCCGCCAAATCTGTTGGGCCGCGAGCCCGGCGTTCCTCACGGTGCATGGGAGCCGCGCGGTCATGCAGGCCGCCGCAGAAGGCCGGGGAGAGAGCCGGACCCAACTGCTGGCTGTCACGGTCCTCACCAGCTTTGACCAGGAAGATCTCGCCGACCTCGGCTACAATGTGCCGGTATCCGACCTGGTTGAACTGCGCGTGAATAAGGCAAAGGATAGCGGGATGGACGGGATTGTTTGCTCCCCTCTGGACGTTGCACGCGTCAGACGAGTTGCGGGTCCTGATCTGAAAATTGTCACGCCCGGCGTTCGCTCGGCGGGGGCAGCCAAAGGGGACCAGAAGCGGGTGGCGACACCGCGCGAAGCCATCGAGGATGGAGCCGACTATCTGGTGATCGGCCGCCAGGTAACGCGCGCCGCCGACCCGCGTGCGGCATGCGAAAAGATTCTTACGGAAATTCAGACTCCTGCAGCAGTGTCAGGAACCCGTTGACGATGCCGGTTTCCGCGCAACCCGGCTTCAGATGCGAAGTGGTGATTTCGTAACTCACATCGTCGAACGCAGCGTCATCGGGGATATAGCCGCTCGATCCGTTCGCGTGCGTGATCATAACGGTGTGGCTGAAGGGCGACCCCTTTTCGAGGCGCCAGTAGATCTTGGTGAAGACCTCACCCGAGACGCCGGCAAGCGCGATGTTGCTAAGCATCAACAGTGATAGTCGAATCGGGACAGGGCCGGCATCCTGCCATTTGTATTCGTTGCGCTCCCGCGGACCGGATTCGAGCTTGCGCCCCGGGCAGGTGATCTCCGACTGTTTGCCCCAGATTCTTGCACGATCCGTAGTGTGGATCGACTTCGCCGCGCGCACTGCCTGTTCGCCAAGAATCTGACCGAGGGCATCTACCAGAGTGAAATTTGAGCCCCGTGCCATCGACACCGGGTTTTGATCCCCCGCAGCGCCGCTCGTCCACAGAGCGACCACGTTTTCACTGGTCTCTTCAGGCCGCGGTTGGAGCGCGGGACCGGCGTCGTCTCGCGGAGCGTCTGGCGGCTTGCCGCGGTAGTAGTTCTCGACATAGCGTGACGTGGCTCCGGCGAGGTCGCCTGTAATCTGGTAATTCTCGTCTCCCATCACGACGGCATGAACCGCATAGTTGATCAGCAGAGCGATCGGTACACCGGAGAGCGTGTCGAACCGGATGACAGTTACGGTTTTGTCCGACGGCCCGTCGGGATTGTAGCCCAGCTCCCAGCCACGCTCGGGTGAAAATTCGCGCCGGTTTATGTTGACGTATGCCTTTTGCGTCCCGATTCCGATTTTGGCCGGCTGAAGTTTTGCCTTGGCCTGCTGAATAGCTTCGATGGTCAGATCTTCAAGATGTTTGGTGTAGCCGGCGGAGTTAGGCGAGTCATTTCCATACATGCCGAACGGCTCCGGCGCGCCGTGGTCGTGGACACCGGCCAGCATGAGGTACTCGGGTTGGATGCCGGTTTCCTTCGCGACACGCTGGGACAGTTCCTCCCAGACAGGAGTTGGTACGCCGATCAATTCCCACGCGACGATGGCCGCTTGCCGCGAGCCGTCGCTCACCACGATGGCGCGCGCGTAAATGTGATCGTGAATTCCTTTGAACCCCCCTTTGCGGTCGTCATAGCCGCTCATTGGCAGCGCCGCATCGGGAGCCGGAGTAATATCCACTTTCGCGGCCCCGGCCTGAAGCGTGCCGGCGCCGAATGACAGTACCGGCACGAAGAAGGTGAGTAACAGAGTGACGGCACGAAACAAGAGAATCAGAGTGATGCTCCTTTTCGATTCAGCTTAAATCTACTCGCCTTCCGATGTCTTCAACAAGTTGAAAATCGCTTGCCCGTTCGGCGTGCCGAGACCGGTGCAGGGATCCCAACCGCTGCTCGCCTTATAGGTCCCATTGTTGCCCGATGTTATATCGTAAAATGCCTTGTGCTGCGCGATGGTCCCGTAGAGCTTCGGATGAAACCAACCCAGATTTTTGCCGAGCTGCTCGTTGCACAAGGCAATAAAAGCGGCCCAGAGCGGAGCCACAGCGCTGGTTCCGCCGACAACTCCTTCTTGCCCGTCGACGATGACCGCGTATCCGGTTTCCGGGTCAGCGACGCCAGCAACGTCCGGCACTCCGCGGCCTGTCGGGTTGACGGTTCCCGCAGGTTTGGGGACATTTACGGCCGACTGGTAAGCGGGTTTGGAGAAGTGCGAGCTTACGCCTCCACCCGTCGCGCCGCCATTCGTTCCATCGTTCCAAACCGTTTCCGAGTGGCGAGTTCCATTCCTGGCGACCAATCTTGTCCCGCCGCACGCGAGCACCCAGGGGCTCGAGGCAGGGAAATCCACGTGATTGTGACCGTCCTGCTCGCCGTCGGATGAGCCGTTATCGCCAGCCGCCGCGCATACGCTGATGCCCAATAGGGCGGCATCGTGAAAAGTCGCATTGAAAGCATTCATGGCCTGAGGCGTCCACTCGTTTTCTGCGGCGCCCCAACTGATCGAGATGACCGACGGCTTATGGATCGGATCGTGGATCGCGGCGTTGATTGCGTCCAGGAAACCTTGATCCGTGTTCGGAGCAAAATACACAACCAGCTGCACACCCGGCGCGATCCCGCCTGCGACTTCAATGTCCAGCGCGACCTCTCCATCCGCACTGTTGGGATCTCCTTCCGGGCTGTTCTGCGCGCCGCCGACTGAAACGGACGTTACGGAAACGGGGTCCAGTCCGAGCTGGCCCCAGTAAGCCTCGAGATCACCGGAATTGTATCCGCCGCCAAGTTCGATCAATGCGATGGTCTGCTGCTTGCCGATTCCGGAGGGGAAGTTGTAGAGTTTCGCCAGTTCAGGCGGCGTAAAATACGAGGGCTGCTTAGCCCGGCTCTGGAATTTGTGATGAGTCACGGCGAGCGGGCGTTGATCAAACCCTAGCACCGCGACGATACGCTCCGCGAGCGTTGAAGGAACGTACAAAGCGCCCTGCCGCGTGCGAAGGGTCTGCGTCCCCAGCTGCCTCAATTCGAGATCCGCTCCGAACGCTCTCGCCATATCCGCGAGCCGGCCTGAAATTTTCATCGAGCGAGTTGTCCGATTCACCCCCTTGACAGTCAAATGATGATTCGTCGCGAAAGCGTCTACCGCAGCGATATCAGCAGGATCAGCGCCGCACATTTGGGTAAGCTCATCGTGGCCTACCTCAGCGATGGCTCCTTCGTTGTAATCCGCTTTTCGCCTGAGGACAACTGTGATTTGGATAGGTTCATCCGGCAGTGGTGCGCCGGCAGGCGCGGATCCGGCTGGATGCTCGCGATGACTGCCGCGTAACATGACATGGAAAGACATAGAGCAGGTACTCCTGCCGGAAGGCTAGCCTTGGGCCCGATCGTATAGAGTAAGCCGATTCTTCAACAAACCTAGCGTTAATTGTTGGATATAGAACAGTTATCTATCGCTCCAAGCGACTGTTCGTTGCCTGTGATCGAAACGTCAAGCTGGAAGAGCTAATCTCACTGGAGAGTCCATGTTTTCCATCCGCAAGCGGGTACGCCTGCTGACGTATTTCTTTGGGATCGCGCTTCTGAGTGCACCAGAACACTTAGGAGCGCAATCGCTGAGTAGTTTTCTCTCGCAAAGCAAGCCGAGCACAACTGCCCCGCCGCCAACTGAGGATCCGCTGAAACGGAATACGCCCCGGAGCGCCATTTATAGCTTCCTCGAGGCCTGTCACGCCGAGAACTACCCGCTGGCGGCGCAATATCTCGACTTACGAAATCTCACCACCAGGCAGCGCAAAGCGGAAGCCCCCGAGCTGGCGCACGAGTTGGGTGTGCTTCTCGACCGCAACCCACAATTTGAGGTCGGACAACTGAGCAATTCGCCCGAGGGTGACACCACCGACGGGTTCACCCAGGGCTTGGATAATCTGGCGACATTTGACTCCGATAATGTTCCCATCGTCCTGCAGGTGCAACGCGTGAACCAGGAAGGCTTGCAAGTGTGGCTGGTGTCATCGTCGAGCGTGGCCCGAATCGCAGAACTCAGTGCCTTATCAGAAGAATCGCCGATAGAGAAGAAGCTTCCGGCGCCACTGGTTAAGACACGATTCATAGGAACGCCTATCTGGGTATGGATCGCGCTCGTGCTGCTGGCCCTGGTGCTCTCAGCCCTTTCAGAAATGCTGTCGCGAGGATTCATCGCGCTCCTCAAGCCCCTGACCAAACGGTATGCCAAATCGTTTCATGCCGAGCGCCTGCAAGCGTTGCAGGAACCGCTGCGTCTGTTGATTTCGGTTGTCGTATTCCGGGCCTGCATGGTGCTGGTCCCGACATCCGCCCTGATGCGCGACTACGTTACAAAGCTGCTCACGCTGCTGTTCGTCATCGGCGCAGCGGCGCTCGCAATGCGCATCGTCGATGTTGTATCGGATCAGATCATCTCGCGCTTGAATCCCCGCGAACGGGCCCTGTCATATTCCGTTCTCCCGCTCGGAATCCGCTTTATCAAGGTTGTCATTTTTTGCATCGGTGTCTTATGGGTGCTCGCCGCCTGGGGTTACAACACGAATGCCATTCTCGCGGGTATTGGAGTTGGTGGCCTGGCCGTTGCGCTGGCCGCCCAGAAAACAATCGAGAACCTTTTCGGAGGGGTCTCGCTGATCTTCGACCGCCCTGTTCTGGTGGGAGACTTCTGCCAGTTCGGCGGACAGACCGGCACGGTGGAAAACATCGGGATGCGCTCCACCCGTATTCGGACCCTGGACCGTACGGTCGTGACGATTCCCAACTCCCAGTTTTCGACGATGACGTTAGAAAATTTTTCCAAGCGGGAGCGAATGTGGTTTCATCCTACTCTTCGTCTGAGCCGCACTACCGCGCCGGATCAGATCCGGGACATGATGGATGCGATCACGAAGATTTTGCAAGAGCATCCGCTGGTGGATGCATCTGGAGTGCCGCTGCGCTTTACGAAGATTACCGATCAATCGTTGGATCTCGAAATTTTTGCATATGTCCTGACTCCTGACAGCAACGAATTTCTCAAGGTTCAGACAGGGCTGCTCTTGAAATTTCTGGAAGCGGCATCTGAACGGAATCTGGCCTTCGCGGTTCCGCTCACGGAAAGCCTGACGATACCTTACGAAGCGAACGTTCTGAGCCGCGGCTTTTCGGGCGCGGCGTCACAAAACGGAGCCGATCAAACCGCGGTGGCGGGGAGCGTAGCAACTGCCCCACAGCGTTGAGAGCGGCCCTCACCAATCGGATCGCAGAATATCGAAGTAGATGTGAAGCGCCTGTCGAAACTGATCGACCGGGATATGCTCGCTATCGCTATGCATGGTTGCAAAGGTTGCGGCATCGATCACCATCGGCATAATGCCATATGCGGTTATGCCGCGCATTCGAAACTTCTGCGCGTCGGTCCCGAACGGAACGACAATCGGCATCACCGTGGCATCCGTATGCTGTTTCCGAATTGCCGCCGCGATTGCGGTGAACAGAGGAGTATCGGTGCGGCTCGGGACCGCGTCGTCCGGTTTCGTAGAGATCACTTCAACGCTTATGTGCGGATCGTTGATGCGGGCCTTCATCTCCGATACAAACTCTTCGGCATTTTGGCCCGGAAGCAGGCGGCAATCAAGCGTTGCCTCGGCGCTTGAGGGGATTACGTTCGCTTTAGGCGGATCGCCCACGCCGCTTCTAAGAGACGTGACTGAGATCGTGTTCCGCTGAATCGCATGTATAAACTTATTTGAGGCAAAGGCGCCCACGGCGTCCTTCATCTTCTCGACCAGAGGGTTCGGCTTCTGCGGAGGTGGAAGTTCCTTTGCCTTTTCGATGGCTCGCATCAGAAGGTCGTTCGCATTGTCGGGAATCGGTTGGGATCCGTGTCCGGACGTACCGGCGGCTCTGAGCCGGAGCCAGAGCACCTGCTTATCGGCAATCGAAATGCCGAATACCAGCTTGCCCTGCGCATACACATCTTCCGAGCCCACTCCGCCTTCATCCAGCACATACTCCGGATTCAGTTCGTCCCAGTGGCGCTCAATCATCCACTTTGCGCCGTCAACGCCTCCGGTCTCCTCGTCGCAGGTGCTGACAAAAACAATATCGCGGGCAGGCATAATGCCAAACTGCTTCAGCAGAACCAAAGCCGTCAACTGCATGACGCCCGTGCTCTTCATGTCGAGCGTGCCGCGGCCCCACATCATATCCCGAAAAATGACTCCTCCGAAGGGAGGGAATTTCCAGCGCGGCGGATCAACCGGCACAACGTCCATATGATTTAGCAGCAAAAGCGGACGTTTGGACCGGTCCCGCCCAGGTAGCCGCACCATCAGGTTCGTCTTGCCATACGGGCCGCTCCGAAAACTCGTCGTTTCCAGGCCGGCAGCCTTGAATTCAGCTGTCAGTAGATCTGCTGAGAGCCGGGTATCGGCTGGCGGGTTCACGGTCGCGGCCTGAACATACCGGCGCAGAAATGCGATCGCATGCTGCTCTACATTGGGCCAGTCGGGCTCAACAGCCGAAGCGCAGATGCCGCACAGGACGAGACCAGCAAGCAGCTTCGTAGGAATCACTTCTCGGATTCTGGCACATCGGACAAGGGGCGGGTGTTGCCATCCAGGCGCATGGCTTCGAGCAGCGCTCCGGTTGCGGGGCTGAACCGGGGCGCAGCGGTTGAGCATCCAATCCGGCTTTGAAGAGCACGCGCGAATTGTTCCTGCAGAAGTTCGCTGCGAAAGACGCCCCCAATGCGCGCGACTGCTACGACCTCTCCCGCCCGAAACAGGTTGCAATAGACGCCCTCCGCATACCATGCCAGTTGGTTTGCAGCTTCTGTAAGGATTCCTGCCGCAACTGTGTCGCCCTCCGATGCGGCTTGATTCACGACTCTGGCCAGGGAGGCGACCTGCGTTCGCGGCACGTCCGCGTAGAAGTGGTGTAGAAGATCGTTGGCGCTCGAAGCGCCTGCGGCTCGAGCAAGAAGATCACGCAGGCTTGTTGCAGGCCCCCAGCCTTCTTCATACCGAAGGGCCGCCCTCAGCGCTCGCCTCGTGATATCAAATCCCCCGCCTTCGTCGCCAAACACGTAGCCCCAGCCGCCGGCCCGGGCTGTTCGGTGTTCTGCATTCCGACCGAAGGCGATCGAGCCGGTGCCTGCGATCACGACAATTCCGGGCTCGCCTGCGAGGGCGCCGATTAACGCGATCTCCGCATCATGGGTAATCTTGTACTTTTGGCTGCGGATCAGCTCACGCGCGTAGCTCTCTTTGTCTTCTGCCCCTCCGCTGAACCCCAGACACGCTGCAGCAAACGTCGCGGACTGCGAATCAAGTCCCGCCTCCCGGCATGCCAGTGCCAGACACGCCTCGATGGCGCTGAGAAACCTGGTCCGGCCCTCGGCCGAGCCAACGTGATTACACGGACCGCCGGTGCCACGGCCGATCACCCGTCCGGTCTCGTCCGCAATTAGGGCTATGGTGCTCGATTGGCCGCCATCAACGCCAAGGTAGACGCGTGCCATGGCTATGCGAGCGTCTTGTCTTTGGCATAGCAAAGCGGGTCCAGCGGGCAGGAAGCGCAGCGGGGCTTTCGCGCGATACAGATCTGGCGTCCGAAATGAATCACTTGATGCGAAAACAGGATCCATCGGTCGTGCGGAACGGCCTTCATCAGATCCTGTTCAATCTTCACTGGATCGGAATTCTTTGTCAGGTCCAGCCGTGCTGCAATACGCTGAACGTGCGTATCCACGACAACGCCCGACGGGATGCCGAATGCTGTCCCCAGTACGACATTCGCCGTCTTTCGTGCCGCGCCCGGCACCGTCAGGAGTTCGTCCATGCTTCGTGGCACGCGGCCTTTATAGTCGCCTACCAGCTTTCGAGCGGCGCCGATCAAAGATCTCGCCTTGTTATTGAAGAAGCCGGTCGAGCGGATGTCATTCGCCAGTTCGTCCTGCGAGGCGTGCGCGAAGTCCTCGACGGTCGGATACTTTTTGAAGAGTCCAGGCGTAACTTTGTTCACCCGTTCGTCGGTACATTGCGCGGACAGAATGGTCGCGACTAGCAGTTCCCAGGCGTTTCCGTGATGCAAGGCGCAGGTCGCGCGTGGAAACAGCCTGTCCAACTCGTCCAGAATGCGCTCAAGGCGGGCCTTCCGTTCGGCTGCGGTCTTGGGCTTTGGAACTTTTCTGGGAGGAGTAACAGGATGTACCAGTGTCGGCGAGGCGATTTCCGTTTCCGGCATTGCAGAAACGACCAACATAGCGCACCGAGTCGGGAGTGCGGGACTGAAATCCCGCGTAGACTGAAGCCCACGCCGCAAAACAGTCCGATTACGGTTGTTACTAGGTTTGCGCGCCGCTTTCGAGAAAGTTGCGCAACCGATGGCTGCGACTCGGATGACGCAGCTTGCGAAGCGCCTTCGCCTCGATCTGCCGGATGCGCTCGCGCGTAACCGCGAAGTTCTGGCCTACTTCTTCGAGTGTGTGCTCGCTTCCATCCTGCAGACCGAACCTCATCTTAACGATCTTTTCTTCCCGAGGGCTGAGCGTTTTCAGTACTTCAGCGGTCTGCTCCCGCAGATTCAGGTTAATAACGGCTTCCGAGGGCGAGACCATTCGGCTGTCAACCAGAAAGTCGCCCAGGTTGGATTCTTCTTCCTCGCCGACGGGTGTCTGTAGCGAGATCGGCTCCTGAGAAATTCGAAGTACGCGGCGAACTTTGCTGGGAGGAAGCTCCATACGCGCAGCCAGTTCTTCAGTGGTGGGCTCGCGTCCAAGTTCCTGCTGCATGATGCGCTGCAAGCGGACCAGCTTGTTAATGGTCTCGATCATATGCACCGGAATGCGAATGGTACGCGCCTGGTCCGCAATCGCTCGCGTGACCGCCTGACGCACCCACCAGGTCGCATAGGTCGAAAACTTGTAGCCGCGCTTGTAGTCGAACTTATCGACGGCGCGCATCAATCCGATGTTGCCTTCCTGAATCAGATCGAGAAATTGCATGCCGCGGTTGGTGTACCGCTTGGCCACCGAAACCACCAGCCGTAGATTGGCTTCGATCAACCTCTTTTTTGCCGATTCCGTTTCGGTTTCTCCGCGTTCGACGATCTGCAGAGTGCGGCGCAATTCAGTAGCCGTCGTTCCAGACCGGCCTTCCAGCGCTTGCAGTTGTGCGGAAAGGGCCTTGAGCTCTCGCTTGCTCGCCGATGTCGAACCGGATCCCGTAGCTGAGGGCTGTTCAATCTTTCTTTGAAGGCGAGCGATTTCCTGCTCCAGCGGCTTCAGCCGGTTTACGACTTGCCGCAGGCCTTCGCTCAGCGATCTCTGGTAACGCGGTGTAAAGGGCAGCGTCCGAATCTGGCGCGATATCGTAACCATCAGCCGGGCGTACTCAAAGCGCAGCTTCCGATACTGCTTTGCCTTCATCGTTCGCGAAATGCTGATCAGCTTCTGTTCGGTTTGCTGGGCCTTGCGATATAGCTTTTCGATTCTGTGCAGAGTCTGCAAGAACTCATTCTTCAGGATCCCGAGCAGGTCCTCTTCATTGCGCTCTTCCTGGGTATCGGGCGCCTGGAGAACATCGAGAATCGCGACGACGCCTCGCTCCAGGTTGTGCTTGGTTTCCAGAAGGAACTGAATGACGAGCTGCGAACGGGAAAGCGCCTTTCGAACAGCGTTTTCTCCTCGTTCAATCCGCTTTGCCAGCTCGATCTCGCCATCACGAGTGAGTAGTGGGACCATTCCCATCTCGCGGAGATAGACTCGGACGGAATCGTTGCTTTTGTCGAGCGCGCCCGGCGAGAGGTCGAGGTCCGAAAGATCGTCGATCTCTTCGTCCTTCTTATCGAACTCCTTCGGCTCGTCCAGCAGGTCGACCGGCGCGTTCTCCAGGTCGGCAAACAGATCGTTCAGATCGCTGTTGCGCGCCAGATCTTCCGGCACCACTCCCCTGACATCGTCATAGAGAGCGAAGCCTTTGTCGTTACCGTCTTGCATCAACAGCCTTCATCTGTTCGCTACGCGACCGACTGGCGCAAAAGTGTCGCTAGGAATGAAACCCCTCACATCTGCCGGGGAGGCCCCTCGTTCCCTCGACTCCTCATAGTACAACACGGTTACTGCCCTCGGGATTGCCGTCTCAAGCTATCTAACTCATCGGCTAAACGCAGCGCGTCTTGGAAATTTCCCGCCTGCTCCAGCACGCGAACCTGCCGGCGCAAGGCGTCGCACTTTGTGCTGGCCGCCTTCCTCTCCAACGCTTTTAAACAACAAAGTGCCTGCCCGGTGGCATCCTCTTCCCGAATTCCATAATCCGAGAAACTGATTTCGGAGAGAATCCGCTGCAATCGCGGCTCGAGCCCGTTCGTCAGGGCCTCCAAAGAAAACGGGACACCATCGTGCAGATTCATCGCGGCTTCGAAGACAGTTCGCAGTTCGAGCAGGTCAAGCAGGTTCGCGCTGGCCAGGTAATGCCGGATGGCGACGCGCGCATCGGCACTGGCCAGCAAACAGGCAATCAGCAGCTTCTCATTCGGTGGGACCGCTGAGGCGAGTTCCTTGGCCTTGTGCGCTGCTGTGGGCGCCGTGTTCTTGCCCATAACCTGACGCATAACGTCCCGGTCCACATTCAGATACTCTGCCATCTCGCCGCCTATCGCCGCTCGCTCGAGGCGGTCGTGCACCTGTTGAATGGCCGGCGCGATAAATCTGAATGCGTCAATCCGGCCTTCGCCGGTCCGCATATCGAACCGGGCACGGGCTCGATCCGCCAGCCAGTGGAAATATGTCACGGCCTTCTCAAGCAGCTTGCGGTAGGCCTCTACTCCGTTCTGCTGAATGTACTCGTCCGGATCCAAGCCGCCCGGGATCTCCAACACTCTCACGCGCAGCCCTTCGGCCAGCAGGAGAGAAATGTACTTCTCCGTGGAACGCGCTCCAGCCGGATCCGGATCGAAATTCAAAACGATCTGTCCCGTACTCGCTTGCTGCTGGGAAATCTGGCGCTTGATAGACCGGATCTGCTCCAGGCCAAGCGAAGTACCGCTGCTCGCGACCACCTCACGAATCCCTGCCGCATAGATCCCGATCACGTCCAGGTAGCCTTCGACCAGAATCATGCGGTCGTTCTTGCGTGCGTCGATCTTCGCGCGATGAAGGTTGTAGAGAACCGTCGATTTTTTATAAATCTTCGTCTCGGGAGAATTCAGATATTTCGGCTCGTCGTTGGCCCGCAGCGCCCTTCCGCCGAACGCAATCACCTTACCTGACTCGTTGTGTATGGGGAACATCAGGCGCCCGCGAAACCGGTCGTAGAATCCGCCTTCCTGCCGTTTGATGAGAAGACCCGATTCCTCGATCAGGGCGGACCCGAATTTCTGTAGGCGCTGTATCAGTTGCTGTCCGGAGGCATCAGACAGCCCCAAGCGAAATTCGTCCATTGCGCCGCGCAATACGCCGCGTGATTCCAGGTAACTGCGCGCCACCGCCCCTCCCGCGCTCCGCAGGTTGCCTTGGAACGTCTCCGCCGCAATCTCGTGCATCTCGAGCAGCGCCGCGCGCCGCTGCGCTTCCGGGTCGTCGATCCTCTGCCGCTCCGGCATCGGAATGCCGTACCGCTCTGCCAGCAGCTTCAACGTCTCGGGGAACGTGAGGCTCTCCATCTGCTGCACAAACTTGAACACGTCGCCCGCCGCATCGCAGCCGAAGCACTTGTAGTATTGCAGCGCGCTATGCACGCCAAAGGACGGCGTCTTCTCCGAATGGAACGGGCACAGGCCGACAAAGCGCTGTCCACTCCCCTGCCTCTTCAGGCGGACGTACTGGCCGACAACATCGACGATATCAAGCTGGCTCTTCAGATGCTCGGCGAAGTTCATTTGGCCGTTCGCGACGATTCGGGGGAGTTAGCTTCAGGTTAACAATGAAACTCGTCTCGGCGGTGGATCGGCTGCGCGCGGAATGTTCAGAGCGCTTGAGCGTAGCTTTTTCAACACGCAGTTTCGGCGGAAAAACCGCTGCTATAATTGGTCGGCGCAAGCGTGATTGAATCGTTAATTCTGAAAGTTAAGCGGGGCGAAACGCCAATTTTTCGCGGTCTGCGAAGCTTGGCAAAGGGCCTGGTATCCGGCACGCTGCCGCTGCCGCACTTTTTCCATCCAGTCCTCGGAATCTTATATCATCTGCACTTTGCCGTTCGATTTGTCCTGCGCCGGACCTGGGCGTACCTGTGGGTGGAACCTCTTTTTCGAGGCCGCTGCGTCTCCGTGGGAAAGAATTTCCAGTTGTGGAACATGCCGGAGGTAGACGGCCATTCAAAGATTTATGTCGGGAATGACGTCACAATTTTCGGCAAAATCGGAATCTACAGCGCCAGAGTCTTCGATGAGCCCCGGCTAGTGATTAAAGACCATGTCGGGATCGGCCACAATGTCTCCTTTGTCGTCAACAAAGAAATCGTGATTGAAGAGGATGTCCATATGGCCGTCGGTGTGCGCGTCATGGATTCGGACGCTCACCCCAGGGATACCGAGGATCGTATCGCCGGCCTTCCGCCGAGCCCCGAGGAGATCAAGCCGGTAAGAATCTGCCGCGGGTCATGGATCGGCCAGAACGTTTTTATCATGAAAGGAGTCACCATCGGCGAAGGGGCCGTGATCGGAGTAAACAGCGTCGTGATCAACGACGTTCCACCCTACTGCACGGCCATGGGCAATCCTGCGCGCGTCGTATCGCCGCCGTGGCCGGGCAAAATATCGGCCCAGCGTTAACTCTCAGCTCAGGGGTTCACGCCATCGTTCCCGTTCATTCGTGGCTTTCAATTACCCGCCAATCGCGTACATGGGCCTTTGCGGAGCGACGAACGATGGCCGGTTGATATCGTGCCCCACCCACTTCTGCCACACCGTCGACCGAATGGCCGTTTCCAGCGCCGGTTCCGATTCAGGCCCGTCAAGGAATGCTTTGATGTCCGTTTCCTCGCGGGCGAACAGGCAATATCGCAGCTTGCCGTCGGCCGTGAGCCGCAGACGATTGCAGTTCGCGCAGAAAGGCCGGCTCACGGAAGCGATGAAGCCGACTCGCTGGCCATCCTCGAATTCATATTCGGTGGCAGGCGCGCGAAGATCCGCGTCCGGGACCGGCGTGAGAGGGCCGAACTCGCGCGAGAGGATAGCAATCATCTCGTCAGCCGTCAGCACGCGATCGAGGGACCACAAGTGCTGGGCATCCAGCGGCATGAATTCGATGAACCTTGCCTCCATATTGCGCTCCCGCGCGAATCGAACGAGCGGCACAATATCAGGTTCCGTTAGCCCCCTGATTGCGACCGCGTTCAATTTAATCCGACGAAATCCGGCTGCCAGTGCACGGTCGATGCCCGCCAGCACACGAGGCAGCTCATCGCGCCGCGTTATGGCCTTAAAGCGTTCGCGGTCGAGTGTGTCGAGGTGAATGTTGAGCCGGCGTAAACCCGCGGCAAACAGCGGCCCCGCAGCGGATGACAAAAGAACGCCGTTCGTAGTTAGGGCAAGGTCCCGAATGCCCGGCAAATGCACCAGTCCGGCAATCAGCTCGGGCAGCCTGGGGCGCAGCAGTGGCTCGCCTCCCGTCAGCCGGATCTTATCAACGCCAAAGCGCAAAGCAAGGGAAACGAAGCGGACGATTTGCTCGAAGCTGAGGAGAGAGCGCACAGGGGAGAACTCCGCGCCGGTCTCCGGCATGCAGTAAAAACAGCGGATGTTGCAGCGATCAGTGACGCTGATACGAAGGTCCGAATGAACGCGCCCGAAGGTATCGAGCAAGGGGCCGGAGAGTGGCGCGTCTGGCGGCTTTATGGGACCGAATTGGACGAGCTCGCTCATCTTGTGACAAATACCGGACCGCAACTCCTGACGTGTTGCTGCCGAAACCGAGCCGGAAGCGTAAGCGCCCTAGCCTTTAATTGCCAGCATACGCTCGAGCGGCACAACCGCGCGCCGGATAATATCCGACGGCAACTCGATCCGGGGCTCCAAGGTTTCAAGGCAGGCCGATAGCTTCTCGAGCGAATTCAGTTTCATATACGGGCACTCGCTGCAATTGCAGTTCTCGTTCGCCACAAAATAGAACTTCTTGCCGGGCGACAGCTTCTCGAGCGAATACCGCACGCCGCTCTCCGTCATGACAATAAATTCGCTCGCCGCCTGCTTTGTGCACCAATCGATGATGGCCGAAGTGGAGCCGATAAAGTCGGCCATGCGAAGCACGTCGCCAGGACACTCCGGATGAGCCGCAACCAAAGCCTCCGGATGCTCTGCGCGCGCGGCAACCAGGCGCCGGGCCGGAAAGGTGGCGTGCACGATACACGCTCCCTGCCAAACCTGCATGTTGTCGCGGCCGGTCTGCTGTTTCACGTAATTGCCAAGGTTGATGTCGGGCAGAAACAAAATCGGCCTCTCGCGGGGAATCGAGTTCACGACAGCGACCGCATTCCGGGACGTGCATAGAATGTCGCTCTCCGCCTTCACTTCGACCGAGGTGTTGATGTAGCTGACGATGACGTGCTCTGGATGCCGTCGCCGGAACGCTCGCACCGCCTCGACAGGACAACTATCGACAAGACTGCATCCTGCATTTTTGTCAGGAACCACCACAACCCGGTCCGGATTTAGAACTTTGGCCGTTTCGGCCATGAATCGCACGCCGCAGAACGCGATCACGTCTCCTTGAAAACGCTGTGCAGTACGGGCAAGTTCGAGGCTATCTCCAACCGAATCAGCGAGTTCCTGAATCTCAGGCTCCTGGTAATGGTGCGCAAGAATGATGGCTCGTCGGCGCTGCTTAAGCTCCAGGATTTCTTCTACTACCGTCGGCGCGCTTACCATTTAATCGACTCGTAATATTCATTTTACCAGCGAATTCGGGGTTTTGCCTTTGCGGAAATCTGATGCAACTTTGAAACGCTTTTGGGGAACTAGAATCTTAACGAGAAAGCGCAGACATACCTCCGAGTCTGCGATCAGAGGGGAGTGGGCCGACCGCGAGACGGCCTGTTCCCCTCATATTGTTCCTTTTCCGGAAGACATGTGAGCTAAGCCACAATCTGGATAAGTCCGCGGCTTATCAGCGCGCGAAGATTTTAAGTGAGGGTCATCCCAAATTTTGCGCGGCAGGCACGCCTAATCTTCTCTGCATCTCCTCGAGCGTGACGCCCTTGGTCTCGGGGTAAAAGAAAAGCACGACAAAAAATTGAAGTACCATCATGGCCGAGAAGAAGACAAACGGCGCGCCACGGGACTTTGCGGCGATGACCGGGAAGGTCCACGAAATGGCAGCATTCATGATCCAATGCGTGAAGCTGCCGAGGCTCTGGCCCCGTCCGCGGACCCGGTTCGGAAAGACCTCGCTGATATAGACCCAGATCACAGCGCCTTGCGAAAACCCGAATGCTCCGATAAACCCTACCAGCAGCCACACCAGCCAGCGCTCGTGAGCGCCGCTGAGAAACACACCGGCGACGCCGGCAAGACAGGCGGCGCACACGACGGAACCAATCAGCAGTAAGGTCTTGCGGCCGGCGCGATCGATGATCGACATGGCTAATATCGTAAAGACCAGGTTGGTAAAGCCGATCAGAACTGCCTGCAGATCGCCGGAAAGCTTGCTGAAGCCCGCGCGGGCGAAGATGTCGTTCAGATAATAGAGAATCGCGTTGATTCCGGAGAACTGGTTGAACATCGCAATCGAAATCGCGAGAAACAGCGGCAGCCGGTATTTCGATTGGAATAGCGTCTCCTGTCCGAACCCATGCTCGATGTCGATAGAAGCGACAATGTCCCGCAACTCCTCCTCGACGTTTTCCTCGCCAATGGTGACGAGCACCGCGCGCGCCTCATCGATCCGCGACTTCTGCGCCAGCCAGCGCGGGCTGCGCGGAATCGCGAACAGCATCACAAAGAAGAGTAGCGCCGGGATGCCGGAGACGCCCAGCATCCAGCGCCAATCTTCCGCGCCGAAAGCCGCGAGCCCGATCAGGTAGTTCGAGAGATAGGCGAGCAGAATGCCGGCGACCACGTTGAACTGAAAGAATCCCACGAGGCGGCCGCGCCATTTCGCAGGCGCAATCTCGGCGATGTACATAGGCCCGAGCACGGACGAACCGCCAATGCCAAGCCCGCCGATGAACCGGAACAGCACAAGCGAGTACCAGTCCCACGCCAGCGCGCATCCCAACGCGGAAATCAGGTACAGCACCGCCATTACTCTCAGGCTGTCGCGTCGGCCACACCGGTCGCCGGGAATCCCGGCGAAGAGCGAGCCGATGACCGTGCCGACCAGCGCCGCTGCCACAGTCAGCCCCAGACCGTTGGCCGTCAGGTTGAATGTCCGCTCCAGACCCGCTGTAGTCCCAGCGATCACTGCCGTATCGAAACCGAAAAGAAGTCCGCCCAGGGCAGCGACAATCGTGCTCTTGATCAGTGACGCCGTGAGTGTCATGCGCGCTGACCTGCTAGCGTCCCGGACTCTCTCGCCAGCGCCTGCTCAGCGAGCACCAGCGTCCCTAGCACGCCCGCGCGGCTTCCGAGTGCCGGAGGCTGAATGAAGCGGTTCAGATGCTCTCCAACTTCGCGGTGACGGACATAGTCATTAAGAAGGCGCTTGAATTCCTTCCGTATCATTTCAAACAAGTGCGGCTGCTGCATGACTCCTCCGCCCAACAGAATGCGCTGTGGTGAAAGCGTAACAGTGAGGTTCACAAGCCCGAGCGCGAGGTAATGCGCTTCCAGTTCCCAACCGGGATGATAGGGCGGCAGGGTCCCTGCCGGCGTTCTCCAGCGCGCTTGTATTGCCGGACCCGAAGCGAGGCCCTCGAGGCAATCTTTGTGATAGGGACATGCGCCGGGAAACGGATCGTGCGTGAGATCGTGCGGGATTTGCAGATGGCCCATTTCCGGATGGACCAGGCCATGGACGACGCGTCCGTGTACCAACGCTCCGCCGCCGATCCCCGTACCAATGGTCATATAGATAGCGTCGGAAAGCCCTTGCGCAGCGCCCCAACGAGCTTCTCCAAGCAAGGCAGCGTTACCATCTGTGTCGAATGCTACAGGTACGTGTAACACGCCGCGCACTGCGCCCAACAGGTCGAAATTCGCCCAGCCTGGTTTGGGGGTCGAGGTGATATGCCCGTAGTCGGGTGATGATTCGTGGAGATCAACCGGTCCGAACGATCCGATGCCGATAGACTGAACGCGCCTGCTCGCGTTCCTGAAAAATGCAAGGACAGCCTTGAGCGTAATGTCCGGGGACGAGGTGGGGAATTGCTCGATCTCGAGATCTTCGGGACCGGTCCCAATCCCGCAGACAAACTTAGTGCCACCGGCTTCAATGCCGCCAAACATGCTCTTGAGTATATGAGAACGCCGTTAGTGTTCAGCCTGTGGGGCGGGTTGGGGTCAGAACAAAATCCGGGACTTCTTCGACTGAATCTTCTGAAAATCTAATCCGGGGACTTTACGCAGATCGTCAATGGATTTGAAATCTCCGTACTTATTTCGATATTCGATAACCGCCTTAGCCTGGGTTCTTCGCAATAACAGTGCCGCTTCCAGATCGACAGCACGGGCCTTATTTATATAAACTGGCCCGGGAGGCTCCGGGGCGAAATGGGCGGACAAATATCCGAGGACGGCTTCGAGCTCTTCATCCGAGCCTTGAGCGCCTAACTTCATCAT